>JANMDK010000225.1:0-3180 GCA_031376265.1 Pseudomonadota bacterium | reverse complement strand
AATTCCGGCCGCTATATCAATATGACCTCTACCTCGGGGCTCATCGGCAATTTCGGCCAGGCCAACTACTCGGCAGCCAAGCTCGGCATCGTCGGCTTGTCGAAGTCGATTGCGCTCGACATGGCGAAGTACAACGTCACGTCAAACTGCATCTCGCCTTTCGCCTGGAGCCGCATGATCGGCACGATCCCCGCCGAGACGCCGGACCAGAAGGCGCGCGTCGAAAAGCTCAAGTCGATGGAGACCGCCAAGATCGCCCCGCTCGCCGTGTACCTCGCAAGCGATGCATCCCAATCGGTGACCGGCCAGATCTTCGGCGTGCGCGCCAACGAGATCTTCCTAATGAGCCAGAGCCGTCCCTTGCGCTCGGTGCACCGGTCGGAAGGCTGGACGCCGGAGACGATCGCCGACCACGCGATTCCCGCGATGCAGGCGCACTTCTACAAGCTGGACCGCTCGCAGGATGTCTTCAGCTGGGATCCGGCGTGATCGACTACGCCAGTCTTAAAGCGCGCACCTTCCCGGACGTCGAGCAGGCCTACACGAAAAAAGACACGATGCTCTATGCGCTGGGCCTCGGCTACGGGCACGACCCGATGGACGAGAGCCAGCTGCAGTTCGTCTACGAAAAGAACCTCAAGGCACTGCCCACCATGGCCGTGGTGCTCGGCTATCCCGGCTTCTGGATGAAGGATCCGGACTCCGGGATCGACTGGGTGCGCCTGGTGCATGGCGAGCAGGCCCTCACGGTGCACAAGCCGCTGCCGGTGGCCGGCACGGTCATCGGCCGCACGCGCGTCAAGGCGCTCGTCGACAAGGGCGAAGGCAAAGGCGCGCTCGTCTTCCAGGAGCGCACGCTGCACGACAAGGCCTCGGGCGAGCTGCTGGCGACACTCGACCACCTCACGTTCTGCCGCGCCGATGGCGGATTCAGCGAGAAGGAAGGCAACGGCCCCAGGGGCGGCGACACGCCGCCGCCGCCAAAACCGGCGGTGCCGGAAACCGCGCCGGACAAGGTCTGCGACCTGCCCACCCTGCCGCAGGCGGCATTGATCTACCGCCTGTGCGCCGACGACAATCCTCTGCACGCCGAGCCGGCCGTTGCCAAGGCGGCCGGGTTCCCGCAGCCGATCCTGCATGGACTCGCCACCTACGGCGTCGCCGGCCACGCAATCCTCAAGACTTTTTGCGGATACGACGCCTCCAAGCTCAAATCCCTTTCGTTGCGCTTCTCGTCCCCGGTGTTTCCCGGCGAGACGATCCGCACCGAGATGTGGAAGGACGGCGGCCGCGTGCGGTTCCGCGCCCGCGCTGTCCAGCGCGACATCGTCGTGCTTTCCCACGGCACCGCCGAGATCGGCTGACGCAGATCGATTTCACGCCTTTCACTTTTCAAGAAGCAGGCGCCACGCGGCTCCCAAGGCAGTTCGTGTATCGGTACCAGTACATCCTCGGATTGATGCCGCCTGAGGAGCCCGCGGCATGAAGCGGCCCAACGTCCTCCTGCGGCTGACGATCGCGTTTGGCGCCGGGCTGGGAACCGCCATCCTGGTTACCCTTGTCGCCGCCATCCTCGACCTCTACCTCACCGGGCATGGGCACGGCTCGATCATGCGCGAAATCGTCAACTGGCCGGCGGCGGGCGTTCACCTGAGCGCGGCCGACCTGGCCATGTTCGCTGCGGCGTTCACGGCGGCCTGGCTTGCCTGGCGCCTGGCTCCTGGCACAAAGTGAAGCGATCCGCGGCGCTGGCCGTGCCCGGCCCATGAGCCCCGATCCGGAGCACCGGTCGCCGCGATGGCGATGAGGCAGCCTTGCTCGAAAACCTGAAGGCCCGCGCGCGACAGCTCAAAGCCGAGGTGTTCGCGCTTTACCTTGCCGCGCGCCATCCCGGGACGCCTTGGTACGCAAAAGCGCTGATCGTCGCCATCGTGGCCTATGCCCTGAGCCCGATCGACCTGATCCCCGATTTCATCCCCGTGCTGGGCCTCCTCGACGACCTGATCCTGCTGCCGTTGGGCATCGCGTTAGCCCTCAGGCTGATTCCGGAAGCCGTCATCGCAGAATGCCGGGCGCGCGCCCTCGCCAACCCGCCGAAAGCGGCCTTTGCCGGCCGTGCAGGCGCAATCGTTATCGTCCTATTGTGGATGGTCGCGGCGTTATTGACCTGGTACGTCATCCGGCGCCTGACAGACGGATAGCGCTTCCACTGACAGAACTCCGGCGGGACCGAAGGTTAAATGGTCGCTTCGCAAGGCAAGTACCGGCAACAAGGGCAGAAAATGAGCGGTAGCGCGATTGGCGTATTCGACTCCGGCGTCGGCGGGCTGTCCGTCTTTCGCGAAGTCCGGACTGCATTGCCCGGCGAAGACCTCCTCTACGTCGCCGACTCCGGCTTTGCGCCCTACGGCGACCGGAGCAGCGAATTCATTTCGCAGCGCGCCGAAGCGATCGTCGAGTTCTTACTGGCCGAAGGAGCCAAGGCCATCGTCGTCGCCTGCAATACGGCCACTGCCCACGCAGTCCAGAAGCTGCGCTCCCGATTTCCGGTCACCATTGTCGCAATCGAGCCCGCGGTGAAGCCTGCCGCCGGCCTTACGCGCTCCGGCGTCGTGGGGCTGCTCGCGACTCGCCAGACGTCTGCCAGCCAGAGGCTCGCCGCCCTCCTGCAAGAGCACGGCAAGGGGATGCGCGTCCTGGTGCAGGCTTGCCCGGGTCTCGCGGAGGTCGTCGAGCGCGGCGAACTAGGCGGCGCCGCGACCGAAGCACTCGTGGCGAGCTTTATCGATCCGCTGATTGCGCAGGGCGCCGACACGATCGTGCTCGGCTGCACGCACTACCCGTTTCTCGCCGAGACGATCCGCAAGATCGCCGGTCCGGATGTGACGGTGATCGATCCTTCCGCCGCCGTCGCTCGAGAGCTGCATCGCCGCCTCGATTCGGCCAGGCTGCTTTCCGGCCGGGGGCAGCCGGGCACCGAGCGGTTCTGGACCAGCGGCAACCCGGCTCATGTTCGCTCGGTCGTGGCCCAGTTGCTCGGCAAGGACGTCGCGATGCACCCGCTGCCCATGGAATTCGCATCCGTCGCTTGAGGTGAAGGCCTCCGGACGATAGAGTGCGAACGGTTCGATTTCGCCCCACCGCCAGGATTACATGACTTCACGAGAAGACCTCAAGGCC
>JANMDK010000216.1:0-12452 GCA_031376265.1 Pseudomonadota bacterium | reverse complement strand
GGCTGGCCGAGCTGCTTCGCGCCGGCCGCGGCGAGCGCGCGCACGCTCAGGTCGGTTGGCCCGCCCGGGGCAAACCCTAGAATGAAACGGATCGGGCGCTCGGGAAACTGTGCCGGCTGCGACTGCGCCGGCGCGCAAAGCGTCGCGGCGGCAAGGAAGGCAACGAGGAGCAGGGGGCGGGGCGCCAGGTGCATTCTGGTCTCCTGAAAGACGCGAGGGCCGGAGCGGCCCCTGTTCGTTGCATTCTACAAGTAAAGGTCTGCGCTCAGCAGCAGGTCGCGTAGCGCTCTTTCATTATCCTGAGCACTTGGTCCGGGTCGCGCTGCCACCAGTCCGGCTCGGAAAAAATCTCGACCTCGCTGTACCCCGCGTACCCCGCACCCTCGACCAGCGCCCGGATGCGCGGCAGGTCGATGATGCCGTCGCCCATCATGCCCCGGTCGAATGCGAGATCCTTCGTCGGCACCAGCCAGTCGCAAATATGGTGCGCAAGAAGCCGCGACTTCCCGGCCCGCGCGACCTGAGCGTCGAGCTCCGGATCCCACCACACGTGATAGACGTCGACGGCGACGCCGAGCGCGCCGGTCTTGCCTGGATCGAGTGCATCGCACACATCGAGTGCCTGGCCGAGCGTGTTGATGCACGCACGGTCGGCCGACTGCATCGGGTGCAGCGGCTCGATGGCCAGCGGCATCTTTGCGGCCCGGGCGTGAGGCAGGATCGCCGCGATGCCGTCCGTCACTTGCTGGCGCGCGCCGGCGATGTCTTTCGAGCCGGGCGGCAGTCCCCCGACCACCAGGATCAGGCAGCTCGAGCCGATGGCCTGCGCCTCGTCGATCGCGCGAAGATTGTCCTCGATCGCCGCCTTGCGGCCGGCCGCATCCGCCGCCGGGAACATGCCGCCGCGGCAAAGTCCCGTGACCGCGAGGCCGTGCGCCTTGAGCGATTTGACCGCGGCCGGCACCCCCATCTCCTGCAGCCGGTCGCGCCAGATGGTGATGCCGCGGATGTCGTGACGCGCGCAGCCCTCGATCGCCTGTGCGAGCGTCCACTTCTTCGTGGTGATCGCATTCAGCGACAGCAGCGCGGGATCGGGTGGGCTCATTTAAGCAATTCGGGCGAGATCAGCCTTGGCAGCCAGAGAACGAGATCGGGCCAGGCGATCAGCGCCATGAGCACTGCGAGCATCGGCATCAGCATGATCATCGTGTCCTTGATTGCGTAGCGCAACCGCACCTTGGCCACCGAACACGCGATCATGAGGCACAGGCCGTAAGGCGGAGTCACCAGCCCGAACGCGAGCGACACGATGCCGATGATCGCGAACTGGATCGGGTGCATGTCGACCGACTGCGCGAGCGGCTGCAGCGTGGTGCCGACAATGATGATGGCGGGAATCGCGTCGAGGAAACAACCGACCACGAGGAACACGAAGGCGATGAACATGCCGACGCCGGTAATGTCGAGGCCCCATGAAGTGACATTCGAGAGCAGCGCCTTGGGGATCTGGTAGTAAGCCAGCAGCCAGCCGAAGGCCGAAGCGGTGCCGACGCAAAAGAGCGCCACCGACGCAAGCTTGCCCGTTTCGACCAGCGCGCCGTGCAGGCGCTTCATGTCCATTTCGCGGTACACGAAGATCGACAGCAGCGCCGCGTAGATGACCGCTATGGCCGCCGATTCGGTCGCCGTGAACCATCCCAGCAGGATGCCGCCGACGATGATGAAAGGCGTCATGAGCGCCGGGATCGACTGCCACATCGAAAGGAAGAACTCTTTCGCCGTGGCGCGGGGGTAGACCGGGTATTTCCTTCGCACCGCGTAAATGTGCACCGTAACCATCTGGGCGCCTGCAATCAGGAGCCCCGGGATGATGCCCGCGAGGTAAAGCGCGCCGATCGAGGTCGAGATCACGCCGCCCCAGACAATCATGAGGATCGACGGCGGGATGATCACCGCCAGCACCGCCGACACTGCGGTGATCGCGATCGAGAAAGACAGGTCGTAGCCTTCCCTGGTCTGCGCATCGATGAAGATCTTGCTCTGGCTGGCGGCATCGGCGGTCGAGGAGCCGGAGATCCCGGCGAAGAAGACCGAAAGCACCACGTTGATCTGCGCTAGCGCCCCGGGCCAGTTGCCGACCATCGCCCGCGAGAGGCGTACGAGGCGGTCGGTGATCCCTCCGACGCTCATGAGGTTTGCGGTGAGCAGGAAAAAAGGCACCGCGAGCAGGATGAACGAGTTGTAGGCCTTGAAGGTCTCGTTGAACAGCATCATCGGCGACAGTCGCGGCTCGACGATGAGGATCGGCAGGCAGGCCAGGCCGAGCGCAAACGCGACCGGTACGCGCATCGCGAGCAGGAAGAAGAACCCGCCGAACAGGACGAGGGCCGCCATGGCCGGGGACAGCGCGGCGGAGGTCATTGCGCAGCCCGCCCGGCAAGAACGCGGAAATTGTGGAAGAACGCCTCGCCCTGGAAGAGCACCCACGTAAACCCTGTGACCGGCCAGGCGATGAAGATCATCCACATCGGCAGGTCGGCGATCTCGGAGGTCTGGTTCCAGCCGAACTGCGTGAACGCAATGCCCCACCAGACAAACACCAGCGCGAACACGAGGATGAAGACGCCGGAGGCGATCTTGAGCATCGCGTTCGCCCTCGGCTTGAGCTCAGGCCAGACGTCGACCTCGAAATGCGTGCCTTCCCGGATGCCGATCATTGCGCCGAGCATGATCATCCAGATGAAGAGGAACCTGGAGGCCTCCTCGGTCCAGATGTAGGCCGGGATCAGCGAGGTGAAGCGCGCGACGATCTGCATCGTCACCGGGATCAGGAGGATCGCCACGGTGGCGACCATGAGCCAGGTGAGCAGCAGGTGGTACCCGTCGATTATTTTTTTCATGGCACAAGGCTCCCCGCCCGGTGCCCCGCGGGGCGGGGAACCGGGTCGCAGTGCCGCTGGCGGTTACTTGATGGCGTTGATCTTGGCAAAAATCTGGTCGGCGCCGATTTCCTTGGCGTACGCTTCCATGACCGGGTCGACGAGCTTTTTCATCTGCGGGCGGTCGGTGAAGGCGACGCGCTTGAGCTTGCCGGCCTTCTCCAGCGCGTCGAGCTTCTTGGTGTCCTCGGACGATTCGATCTCGCGGCCGTACGCGCCCGCCTCCTTGCCCGCCCGGATAATCGCCGCCTGCAGGTCCTTGGGAAGCTTGTTGAACGTCTTGGACGAGAAGCACAGCGGCCGGATCGTGATCGCGTGCTCGGTCATCGAGAGGTTCGGCGCCACTTCGAAGAATTTCATCTGCTCGACGCCCGCCGCTTCGTTCTCGCCCGCGGCGATCACGCCGTTCTGGATCGCGTTGTAGACCTCGTTGTAGGCGATCACCGAGGGCGACATGCCAATGGCGGCGAAACTGCGGCTCCAGATCGGAGCGCCCTGCACGCGGACCTTGAGGCCTTTCATTTCGGCGAGGTTTCGCACCGGCTTGTTGACGAAGATGTTGCGCGTCCCTCCGCCTGCGTAGCCGATCAGCATGACCTCGGCCTTCTGCGCGACCTCGTCGGCGATCGGTTTGAGCAAGTCGGCATCCAGCACCTTGTTCCAGTGGCTGAGGTCGCGGAAGATGAACGGCGCGTCGATGAAAGGCGCGGCCTTGGAAAACGTCGACATGTGCGCGGGCGAAACGATGGCGTAGTCGACCGCCTTGCCCTGGTTCATGTAGGCGAAGTAGTCCTTCTCCAGTCCCAATTCGCTATTCTTGTGCAGCACGAAGTTGATCGGCTTGCCGTAGTACTTCTGCGTAAGCTCACCGAAGCGCGCCAGCGCCTTGGTGAAGGCATGGTCGTCGGTGAACTGCGAGGCGCCGTGCAGCGTGATCGGCTGGGCCTGGGCTGGCAGTGCAAAAGCGGCCGCGACGACGGTTGCGGCCAAAGCGGACGCGAAGGTTCTGCGTTTCATGTCTTGTCTCCTCTGGTGGGTAGTGCGGACTGGTTTTTTTATTGTGCTTTCATTGTAAGGGCGGCTTCTCTTTCACGGTGACCCGCCACAGCGTGCGCGGATCGTCGATGTCGGTCAGGGTTGCCGAATGGAGCAACGACGCGTTATCCCAGATGACCAGGTCGCCGACGCCGTACTTGAGGCGCAGCTGGTATTTCTCCTGCGTCGAATGGCGCTTGAGGTCGTCCAGCAGCGCCACCGCCTCGGCATCGGGCAGGCCCTCGATGCCGAAAGAGCTCCCGGACACCGAATAAAGCGCCTTGCGGCTGGTGACCGGATGGGGCCGGGCGACGCGATGCCGCACCCAGGCCATTTTCTTTTCCTGCTCGTCGTTCAGGACCGAGGCCACGGTGCGCGAGGCCTTGTCGAGATCGTCGCGGTTGCCGTAATGGTGCAGGCCGACCATCGGCTCGATGCGCTCGCGGATCTCAGGCGCAAGGTCTTCGTAAGCTTTGTACTGGTTCGCGAAGAGCGTGTCGCCACCGGCCTTGGGCACTTCGATGGAATAGAGCAGCGTCGCCCGGGCAGGCACCTCCAGATACGAATAGTCGGTATGAAAGTACGTGCCGGCGTCCTGCAGGCCGATTGGCTGCCCGTTCTTGCGCCGGTTCGACAGGATCAGGATATCCGCGTGCTCGGGATGGTGGAACTGGTCGATGACATGCGGCTCGGCGGGCCCGAACCGTTTGGCAAAGGCGAGGAATTGCGGCGCAGTGAGCTTTTGCCCACGGAACACCAGCACCTGCCCGGCAAAGAAAGCCTCCTCGATCTCGCGGAACTGCGCATCGTTCATCGGCGCGGACAAGTCCATGCCCGAGGCTTCGAGCCCGAATCCTTCGCCGAGCTTGCGCAAGCCGAACATCTCAGGCGGCGCCGTGCACCGCGAGCAGCGACTTCATGCGCGCGCAGGCGAGCGGCGGATCGGCGAGCAGCCCGGCCGCGTCCGCAAGGCGGAACAGCTCGGCGAAATGCAGGATCGAACGCGCGCTTTGCTGGCCGCCGACCATCACGAAGTGGTCCTGGTGGCCGTTGAGCCAGGCCATGAAGACGACGCCTGTCTTGTAAAAGCGCGTCGGCGCGCAAAAGATATGCCGCGAGAGCGGCACCGTGGGCGCGAGGATCTCGTGGTACGCGACCTTGTCGCCGGCCGCGAGCGCGGAAAGCGCGGCCGAAGCCGCCGGCGCGATCGAATCGAAGATGCCGAGCAGCGCTTCCGAGTACCCCTGCGAATCGCCCTCGATGAGCTCGGCGAAGTTGAAGTCGTCGCCGGTGTACATGGCCACGCCCTTGGGCAGGCGGCGGCGCATGGCGATTTCCTTGTCCTTGTCGAGCAGCGAAATCTTGATGCCGTCGATCTTGGCGGCGTTGCGCTTGAGCACCTCGAGGCACACGTCCATGGCGGCGTAGTGGTCCTTCTTGCCCCAGTAGCCAACGAGTGCCGGGTCGAACATCTCGCCGAGCCAGTGGATGATCACCGGCTCTTTCACCTGGGAGAGGATGCGGTCATAGACGCGGCCATAGTCTTCGGGCGACTTGGCGCACGCGGCGAGCGCGCGGCTCGCCATGAGGATCAACCGTCCGCCGAGTTTTTCGATCGCGGCGCACTGTTCCTCGTAGGCGGCGATCACGTCGTCGACCTTCAGGTCGGGGCGCGGCGCGAGGTGGTCCGTGCCGGCGCCACTGGATACAACCGCCCCGGGGAAATCGCGCGACGCGGCGACCGAGCGCCGGATGAGCTCGAGCGCGTTCGGCCAATCCAGGCCCATGCCACGCTGTGACGTATCCATCGCCTCCGCGACGCCCAGGCCATACGACCAGAGGTGGCGCCGATAGGCGATTGTCTTGTCCCAGTCGATTGCGGCGTCAAGCCACGGATCCTTGGGCGAGAAAGGCGCGGCGACGACGTGCGCCGCGCCCAGCGCCTTGCGCGTGAAGGCCCGCGAGGGCTTGGCAAAGATCCTCGGCTCGCGCACCGAATAATCTTCGAGCTTTCCATTGCCCGTGGGCAGCTTGATCGTGAGGATCTGGTCTCTTTTCATGGGGTCTCCCAGCGGCGGATGATCGCCGCGTTGTCGAGCTCGCCATCGCCCGCGGCGACGGCCTCTTCGAGCAGTTGCGAATGCGTTTCGGTGAGCGGCAGGCGAAGGCGCGCGTTGCCGGCGAGCGCGAGCATGTGCTTCACGTCCTTGAGGTGCTGGCGGATGCGCGACTCGGGCGCCCAGTCGGCTACTGACATTTTGCGGCCCTTGGCCAAGGCGGCATGCGACGCCGCAGGCGACTTGCTGACAATTTCGAGGAACGCCGCGCGGCCGATGCCGAGCTTTTCGGCGAACGCCATGCCCTCGGCCAGCGCTGCCCGATTGAGCCCCAGCACCAAGTTCGTGGCGAGCTTCGCGCGGGCCGCCATGCCGGCAGTGCCAACCGCGTGGCGCTGCGTCGATATCGCGGCAAGGATGTCTTCGCATCCCGACGCATCGCCGCCGACGAACATCGCCGCCTCGCCCTGCGCGATTGCCTGCGACGAACCGGAGAGCGGTGCTTCGACGTAAGCGACGCCTTGCGCCGCCAGTTTCCGTGCAAGGGCCTCGATGCGAATTGGGTCGCCGGTGGTGCAGTCGATGAACAGGTCCGGTTTTGCCTTGGCGGCGACGGCTTCCACGTCCGGCGTGTCGTAGACCGCGAGCACAATGCGCTTCGCCTCCGCAGCGACGCCTTCGGGCGATTCCGCCTTGCGTCCATCGAATGCGGCAAGCGCCTTCGCATTCACGTCGTAGCCGACCACTTCGAAGCCCGCGGCCGCAAGGCGCGCCGCTATTGCGCGCCCGACCAGGCCCAACCCGATGATGCCGACCGTGCCCATGCCCTATTCCGCTTTGATCTTCGCGTCCGCGACGATCTTTGCCGAGCGCGAGATGTCCTCACGCTGGAATTTCGCGAAGTCTTCGGGCGACGCCGGTGACAGCTCGTAGCCCTGGTCCACCAGCCGCTGGCGCAGGTCGGTGCCGAGCGCCTTGTTGACTTCGGCGTTGAGCCTGGCCGTCACATCTTTAGCTAGATTGGCCGGGCCCCAGAGCCCGTACCACGCGTAGATCTCGTAGCCTTGCAGGGTCTCGGAAACTGTCGGCGTTTCGGGCGAGGAAGGCAGGCGCTTGGCCGAAGTCACCGCGAGCACTTTCACCCGGCCGCCTTTCCAGTGCGGCTGCGCGCCGAGCACCGGGTCCATGAAGCCGTGGATTTGCCCGCCGATGAGGTCCTGGTACGCAGGCGTAGATCCCTTGTACGGGACAACCAGCAGTTCGATGCCGCCCATGCGCTGGAGCATCTCAGTAGCGAGGTGGCCCGCGGAGCCGTTAGAGCCGATCGCAAACGCAAGCTTGCCCGGGTTGGCCTTGGCATGGGCGATCAGCTCCGTGACATTCTTCGCCGGCAACGACGCATTTACCGCGAGCGCGATCGGCCCCTTGGCGACCAGCGCGACCGGCGTGAAATCCTTTTGCACGTCGTACGGAACGCTCTTGGAGATGAGCGGTGTGATCGTGAAGATGTTTGCGTTGAAGAGCAGCGTGTAGCCGTCGGCCGCGCTCCTGGCGACTTCGTTGGCACCGATGGTGGCGTTGCCACCCGCGCGGTTCTCGACCACGAAGCCCTGCCCGGTCGAATCGGCCATCTTCTGCGCGAGCAGGCGGCCGACCACGTCGGTGGGCCCGCCCGGCGGGAAGGGGATCACGACCTTGACCGGCTTGGCCGGGTACTGCGCCTGCGCGAGCGAGCCCCCGAGCGCAAGCGAGCCTAAGGTCGAGAGCGCCAACCCCGCAAGTAAGCGGCCGATCATTTGAGCTTCGGCACGTCGAGCCCGGGCACATCGACCCATCGGCGCTCCTTCCAGCTCTTGAGGCCCAGCTCGGCGAGTTGCACGCCGCGCGCCCCTTCGAGCAGGTCCCAGCGGAAATCACCTTCGCCGGCCACGTGCTTGAGGAACAGCTCCCACTCGGCCTTGAACGCGTTCTCCGTGGGATTGTTGTCCGGCACTTCCTGCCAGCCCTCGAAGAAATCGATCGGCTGCGCAATGTCCGGGTTCCAGACGGGCTTGGGCGTGTTGACGCGCGATTGCGTAAAGCAGCGGCGCAGCCCGGCCACGGCCGAGCCGTGCGTGCCGTCGACCTGCAGCGTGAGGAGATCGTCGCGGCGCACGCGCACCGCCCACGAGCTGTTGAAGTGCGCGATTACGCCGCCTTCGAGCTCGAAGGTCGCGTAGGCCGCGTCGTCCGAGGTGGCCTTGTACTTCTTGCCTTCCTCGTCCCAGCGCTCCGGGATGTGCGTAGCGCCCAAGCACGAGATCGCTTTGACCTCGCCGAAGAGGTTGTCGAGCACGTAGCGCCAGTGGCAGACCATGTCGAGGATGATCCCGCCGCCGTCCTCCGTGCGGTAGTTCCAGCTCGGGCGCTGCGCCTGCTGCCAGTCGCCTTCGAACACCCAGTAGCCGAACTCGCCGCGCACCGAGAGCATTTTTCCGAAGAACCCGAAGTCGCGCAGCATCTTGAGCTTGAGCAGGCCCGGCAGCCAAAGCTTGTCCTGGACCACGCCGTGCTTCACGCCGGCTTTCTTGGCCGACTCGTAGAGGTCGAGCGCTTCGGCGAGATTGGTGGCGACCGGCTTTTCGCAGTAGACGTGCTTGCCGGCGGCTATGGCCTGCTTGAGCAGCGTCGGGCGCAGCTGCGTGGACGCGGCGTCGAAAAACACGGTGTCGTTCTTGTCCGCGAGCGCCTTGGTGAGGTCGGTGGTCCAACGCTCGATGCTGTGCGCCTTGGCGAGCGCCTCGACCTTGCCGGCGTTGCGCCCGACGAGGATCGGGTCCGGCATCAGGCGCGTGCCGTCCGCGAGCTTGACGCCGCCCTCTTTCCGTATCGCGACGATCGAGCGCACGAGGTGCTGGTTCGTTCCCATGCGCCCGGTGACGCCGTTCATGATGATGCCGATGCGCTTTTGTGCCATTTCGACTCCTTATTTCCTTTTCGTGAGTCCGATGCGGTCGATGATCTTGCGCTCGCGCTCGTACTGCTCGCGCGCGAAGCGCGTGTACTCCTCGGTCGACTGGTACCAGACCGGCTGGTTGTATTTCTCGAGCGTCTTGAGGTGGACCGGGTCCTCGAGTCCCTTCTTGAAGGCGTCGTGCAGGACCCTGACGATGGCGGGCGGTGTGGCCGCAGGCACGCTAATGCCGTAGGGACTGGTGGAGACGATGCCGTAGCCCAGCTCCGTCAGCGTCGGGGCGTCCGGCCACACCGGAACGCGCTTTTCGGTCAGCACCGCAAGTACGCGCGCCTTGCCCGCGGCAACGTGGGGAACCGCGCCCGTGGAATCCACCGCAACGTCCAGGTGGCCGCCGAGCATTGCAGTGAGCATGTCGGCGCTGCCCTTGAAGGGAATGTGGTTGAACTTGACGTTCTGCGCAGCGGAAAGCTCTTCCATTGCCAGATGCACGGATCCGCCGATGCCGTGCGAGCCGAAGCTGATCTTTCCCGGATTGGCCTTGGCGGTCGCAACGAGCTCGGCCATCGTCTTCCAGGGCGCATCGGTGCGAACCACCACCGCAAACACGTATCCCGAAATCCCCATGACGTACTGGAGGTCTTTCATCGCGTCGTAAGAAACGTTCTCCATGTGCGGCAGGCGAAACACCGTGATCGGCGTCATGGTCACGGTGTAACCATCGGGCTTGGCATTGACCATCGCCGCCGCGCCGAGCGTTCCGGTCGCGCCCGGCCGGTTCTCCACCACCACCGGCTGGCCGAGATATCTCGAAGTGGCTTCGGCCAACGCGCGGCCGGCAATATCGGTCGGCCCGCCCGCCGGAAAGGTAATCAGCAGCGTGACCGGCTTTACCGGGAAGGCTTGCGCGAGCACCGCCAACGGAAACAACAGCAATGCGAAAAGCCAACCCGCCTTGGCGCCGATCGATTTCATCCCATCCTCCTCATTGAAGCCCAGTCGGGCTGTGCCGCGCTGGCGAAGCCCTTGCAGCCGAGGCTGCCGATCTTCAATGCGCCGTCGTTGATTGCCACGCGGACCGCGCCGTGACTGCGTTCGTATAAATCAGGGTGGGCGGCGAGGAAAGCGGCCTGCTCCGCGGCCGGCAGGCTCGCCATGCCGTTCACGTAGTGGTGGCCGTTGCGCTCGACGTGCGTGATGCCGAGCAGCGAGACCAGCGCGAGGTCCTGCTGGATCGCGAGGCCGGGCTGGATCGTGAGGTCCTCGCCGGACATGAGGAAGGTACCGGCGCCTTCGCTCTCCCATTTGAAACAGCGCGCGCGGTTGATGAGCGACTTGTACAGGCCCTTGCAGGTCTTGGACGAGACACCGCGATAGCCGAGCGCCCGGGCGCGCGGAAAGGCATCCAGCGAATCGTCCGACTCGTCGATGATCACCGGCTTCTCGGCCGAGAGTTTCTCGACACTTTTTGCGAACGCGTTCTGCCGCTTGATCGGCTGCTCGATGAAGATGACGCTTTCGACCATGCGCGCGAGCCGCTTGTCGCACTTCATCTTCGCCCAGAGCTCGGCCACGCCCTCGACGTCCTCGTATTGCTCGTTGCCGTCGAGCGAGGCGTAGTAAGGTGGCCCGATGCGATCGATCACCGAGGCTATTGCCGCCAGCCGCTCCAGGTCCGAAGCGATGTTGCCGCCGACCTTGAGCTTGAAATAGCGGTGGCCGTAATGCGCGACCACCTGTTCCAGGGTTTCGGGCAGGCCGTCGTTGACCGGTTCCTGAAGATCGGCGGCAGAGATGGCGTCGACCATGCCTACCGTGTGGCGCGCTTCAATCGACATGGCCGGCTTTTGGGTGGCGAGAAAGCGGTCGAAGTCGATGCCGGCGAATTCCGGATGCGCGCCATGGATGCCGGCCAGATTGCTCTGCATCGCGGCGTAAAACGAGGCGCCGTGGGCGCGACACAGCGCGTCGAGAATGGCGCGGTCGATCAGGGCCGGCCCGTAGTTCGCGAGAAGCGGGTTGTAGCCGCGCGCGGCGCTAGTCAACTGGTGGGCGTCATAGTGACGTGCAAAGTGGCCGAACGCGGTGTCAGGCGTGGGGTCGGACAGGTACGCCTCGCGCGCCAGCAGCAGCACGTCGCGCAGCTGGTTGAAGTTGTCTTCATTCGACAATGCGAGGTTCTTGTCGAACCACTTGGGCGCCATCATCTCGGCTGCCGCACCGTTGATCTCGCGCCCGTCGGGCAGGCGGATCCGCACCTGCACAAACGCCTGCGGGCAGTGCGTCAGCGTCACCACCCCAAAGCGGAACGGCAAGCGCAGTACCACCGGCCGCTCACGCAGTTCAATGCTGCGCACCGAGAATGATGTGGCAGCGGCCTGCGCATGCATCGAGATGGTTGTCATCGTTTGCTTTTCGTCAATCAATCCATCGCGAGCACGCCGGTGGCCTTGAAAATGCTGCGGATGCGCCCGGTGTATTCGCTGAACTTCTCGGGCATGCTGTCGAGCTTGCGCGGGCGCGGCAGGTCGATGTCGATGATCTCGGCGATGCGCCCGGGCCGCGGACTCATCACCACCACGCGGTCGGCCAGCAGCACCGCCTCGGGAATGCTGTGGGTGATGAACAGCGCCGTCTTGCGCTTTTCCATCCAGACGCGCTGGATGTCCATCGCAATCTGTTCGCGCGTAAGCGCATCGAGCGCACCGAACGGCTCGTCCATCAGCAGCAATGGCGGGTCGTGCACCAGCGCACGGCAAATCGACACGCGTTGGCGCATGCCGCCGGAGAGCTCAAACGGCTTGTGGTTCTCGAAGCCCGCCAGGCCAGTGGCTTGGAGCAGGCGCCGCGCCACCGGCTCGTACTGCGCGCGGTCAAGCTTGCGAATATCCACCTGCAGGAGCACGTTGTCGAGCACGTTGCGCCAGTCGAGCAGGATCGCATCCTGAAACACGATGCCGAGGTCAGTCTGCGGTGCGTTGACGACGCGCCCCCCGATCGTGATCGAGCCCGAGCTGCGTGGCTGCAGCCCGGCCACCATTTTGAGAATGGTGGTCTTGCCACAGCCGCTCGGGCCGACCACGGCGACGAACTCCGACTCGCGGATGTCGAGGTTGATCTCGCCGCAGGCCTCGACCGGACCGGCTTTGGACTGGTAGACCTTGCTGACGTTGTCGAGTCGTATGTAAGCGTCAGCCGCCATTATCTTTTCGGCAGGTAAGGCGCTTCGGACAGATATTCGTTGGTGAAGTAGGTGTTCAGGTCAGCCTGCGGGTTGAGCTTGGCGAACTTGGACAACAGGTCCTGGGTGTCGCGCCAGTCGCCGATGTCGGTCACGCCAATTGCCTTACCCTTGGTGCGCTCGGTGCGAATGATGCTCATGGTGCCCTCCACCTCAAGCAGCGCGATCTCCTGGGTAAACACCGGCGCGACCTTGCGGAAGATTTCGGCGGCCTCGGCACGATTGTC
>JANMDK010000189.1:0-21573 GCA_031376265.1 Pseudomonadota bacterium | reverse complement strand
CTCGACATCGAGGATGTCCGCGCGCTGCAGCTTTACGAGATCGAATAAGCCGGCGGCCATGAGGTTCTTCTTCGCGCTCGCCACCGCGCTCTGCTCGATGTCGCTGCCGAAGAGCGCCGGCCGCAGCTTGTTGCGCGGCGGGCGCCCGTCGCGCACGCGGTTCCAGGCCTTGAGGTCGAAGGTCGCCAGCCTCTCGAACCCGAAACCGCGCCCGGCGCCGGGCGGCTCGTTCAGCGCCATCGCCGCCGCCTCGATGAGCAGCGTGCCGCCGCCGCACATCGGGTCGAACAACGGCTCGTCGAATTTCCAGCCGGTCAGCCTGATGATGCCGGCGGCGAGGTTTTCCCGCAGTGGCGCCTCCACCGCGGCATGGCGCCAGCCGCGCTTGAAGAGCGGTTCGCCGGAAGTGTCCAGGTACAGCGTGCCCAGCGCCTGGTCGAGAAAGCAGTGGATGCGCGCGCCGGGCGAAGCGCGATCCACGTCGGGCCGGCTGCCGACCGCGTCGCGGAACCGGTCGCAGACCGCGTCCTTGATGCGCAGGGTGGCGAAGTCGAGGCTCTTCAGCGGGCTCTTGATCGCGGTGAGGTTGACCCGGATGCTCTTGTCCACGCCAAAGAGCTGCTCCCACGACACCGAGCGAGCAGCGGCGTAGATGTCCTCTTCGGTGGCGTAGTCGAACGAGCCGAGCTGCCAGAGGATCCGGGAAGCGATGCGCGAATGGAAGTTGGCCGCATAGCAGGTTTCCCACGATCCCTCGAAGGCCACGCCGCCGGGCGCAGCCTTGACGCCCTGCGCGCCGAGCGCGCGCAACTCGTCCGCAAGCAGGCCCTCGAGACCGCGAGGGCTGCTCGCGAAGAACGATTCAGAGAGGTTTGACGACAACGAGGATGACCACCGCGAAGAGGATGAGGACCGGGAATTCGTTGAACCAGCGGAACCATACATGGCTGCGTGCGTTCCGGTCGTTGCGGAAATCTGCAAGCAGCCTGCCGCACCAGAAGTGATACCCGACGAGCACCGCGACGAGCGCGAGCTTGGCGTGCAGCCAGCCGCCGCTGAATCCCCACCCCAGCCAGAGCATGAGCCCGGAGGCGATTGTGAGCACCGCGCCGGGCGCCATGATGCCGTAGTAGAGCTTGCGCTCCATGACCTTGAATCGCTCGACCGACTCGGCATCCACGCTTTGCGCGTGATAGACGAAGAGGCGCGGCAGGTAGAAAAGTCCTGCGAACCAGGTGACCATGAACACGATGTGCAGCGCCTTGACCCAGAGCATCTCGTCCCCCCTGCCGGGCGCCTACTGGAGCAGCCGCCGGCGCGTCAGCACCAGCGCAACGTAGAACCCGACGCAAGCATAGATGACCGGCACGGCCAGGTGCAGCAGGATGTTCGAGGGCACCTCGCCGAGCATGAGGGGCCGCGCCAACGCCACCGCGTGGTAGAGCGGCAGGATCGAAGCCGCCCAGTGCAGCGCGGCCGGCAGCTGGTCGATCGGGAAGAACACACCGGAAATGAGCGACGTTGGCGTGATCACCAGAGTGAAGTAGTACATGAAGAAATCGTAGTTCGGGGCAAGGGCGTTCATGGCGAGTCCCAGCGCGGCGAAGGCGAGGCCGGTCAGGACGATCACGAACAACAGGGGAAGCGCGAATTTCGGCGTCGCGAATCCCAGCACCGTGACCACGGCAAGGATCGCCACGCCTGAGAGCGTCGCCTTGGTCGTCGCCCAGACGAGTTCCCCAAGGATCACGTCCTCGAGCAGGATCGGCGCATTGAGGATGCCTTCCCAGGTTTTCTGCTGGTGCATTCGCGAGAACGCGGAGTACAAGGCCTCGAACGTCGCCGCGTACATGGTGCTCGACACGACCATGCCGCCGGCGAGGAAGGCGATGTAAGGCACGCCCTGCACCGCCGGCATCATCGCGCCGAGCCCGTAGCCCAACCCGAACAGGAAGATCATCGGGTCGGCGAGGTTGCCGAGCATCGAGGGGATCGCGAGCTTCCTCCACACCAGCAGGTTGCGCCGCCAGACATGCACGAAGCGCATCGAGAGGGTCGGCAAGGCGAAATGGCGGGCGTTCACCGCGTATTCATCCCGCTAATCCCGCAGGTCGCGGCCGGTGAGCTTGAGGAAGACATCCTCGAGGTTCGCCGGGCGGTGCAGGTAAGTGAGTTGCGGCTGCGACTTGAGGCTGGCGACGACCGGCTCCTCGTCGATCGCGTAGCAGAACGCCGTCTCGCCGGCGATCTCTACACGCGCAGCGAGCTTGCGCACGGTTTCGGTCCATGCCTCGAATCCCGGCCCGTGGACTTCGACCACATTGGGCTCGATGTGCTTCGAGATCAGCTCGCGCGGCGAGCCAAGCGCGATGATGCGGCCCTTGTCCATGATCACCAGGCGCGAGCACAGCCGCTCGGCCTCTTCCATGAAGTGGGTGGTGAGCAGCAGCGTCTTGCCGTCCTGCTTCAGGCGCTTGAGCCTTTCCCAGATCAGGTGGCGGGCCTGCGGGTCCAGCCCGGTGGTCGGCTCGTCCATGAAGATCACTTCGGGGTCATTCACCAGCGCGCGCGCAAGCGTCAGGCGGCGCTTCATGCCGCCGGAGAGCGTCTGGATCTTGCCGGCGCCGCGGTTGGCGATGCCTGCGAACTCGAGCAGCTGCGGGATGCGCGCCTCGATCTCGCTTTTCTTCAGGCCGAAATAGCGGCCGTACACCTGCAGGTTCTCGCTCGCGGTGAAGTCCGGGTCGAGGTTGTCGAACTGCGGCACCACGCCCACCTTCTGGCGAGCCTCGCGCGCTTCCTCCGGCACCGGCCGGCCAAGCAGGCGGATGCGGCCTTCGTCCGGGTCGATGAGTCCCAGCGCGAGCTTGAGCGTGGTGGTCTTGCCCGCGCCGTTCGGCCCCAGCAGGCCGAAGCATTCGCCGGCCTGCACTTCGAAGTCGATGCCGGCAACCACCTCCTCGCCGCCATAACGCTTGCGCAACCCGGCCACCGACAGCACGATGCTGCCGCCTTCGGTCCGCGAGATCATCGCCCGCGCCAGTTCGTCTGGACGATCGCGCGCAGGATGTGGAGCTTCTGGTGGAAGAAATGGTCCGCGCCGGGGACGACCACCACGGGCAGCTGCTGCGGCCGCGCCCAGTCGAGCACGTCGGCAAGCAGCACGGTTTCGTCGACCTCGCCGTGGATCACGAGCGTGTTCGCCGGCACCGGCAGCGCATCGAAGCGCTTGACCGCCACGCCGACCAGCACCATGCGCTCGGGCGCAACGCGCTGGGCGAGGTGCGTTTGCACGAACGAGCCGAAAGAGAATCCCGCGAGCACCGGCGGGGCCCTGCCGAACTGCCCCTGCGCCCAGGCGAGCACCGCCGCGAGGTCTTCGAGCTCGCCGCGCCCTTCGTCGTGCACGCCCTCGGTCGCGCCGACCCCGCGAAAATTCGGCCGCACGGCCGCGTACCCCAGTTCGACGAGGCTTCGCGCCAGCGTTTGCACCACCTTGTTGTCGAGCGTGCCGCCGAACAGCGGATGCGGATGCGCGATGAGCGCGACCGCGTGCGGGTTGTCCGGCGCGTCGATGGCGCACTCGATGCCGCCGGCGGGCCCGGCGACCAGCTCGCGACGCGTGGAAGCGCGCATCAGATGCGCAGGCGCTCGACGACCCGGCCGTTCCTGACGTGTTCCTCGATGATCTCGTCGATGTCCTGGCGATCGACGTAGGTGTACCAGATCGCTTCGGGATAGACGACGATCACCGGGCCTTCCTCGCAGCGATCGAGGCAGCCGGCCTGGTTGATGCGCACCTTGCCTTCGCCTGAGAGGCCGAGTTCCTTGACGCGCTTCTTGGCATAGTCGCGCAGCTCGGAAGCCCCCCTGGGATTGCAGGACTCGCGCGTGCCGTCGCGCTCGTTGCAGCAGAAAAAGACGTGGTGCTCGTAATAGGACATGCGCAATTCTACCCGCGGGGCCTCCCCTCACCGTGCCGCGCGGCCGCCAGCATGAGGTAAAGCACGGCCGCAAAAGGCCACAGGACCGATAGGAGTCGCGTGAGGCCGTTGAAGTTCAGAAAATGTCCCTGGGTCCATACCGCGAGCATCGAGGCGAAATACGGATTCGCCGGCGCGAGGTTGACGAGCACCGTCGCGCCCATAAGCAGCACCGCCGCGAGCGCGAGCCGGAATGCGCGCGGCAGCATCGACGCGGCGAGCAGGATCGGCAGGCCGGCGGCGAGGCCCACGAGGGCGCCGGGCGTCAGCCACTCGAACACGTCCTGCGCCTGCCTGAGGATCGCAAACGCCCCCGTCTTGACGACGAGGCCGAACGCAATCAGGCCGATCATCACGCGCATCAGCGGGCCGCCGGGTTTCAGCAACGCGGACGCGATGAGCCCCACGGCGATGAGGTTGCAGGCCGCGATCAGCGCCTCGATGGCGACGAAGACGTCGGCCTCGTGAGCTTCGCCTGCGGGCTGGCGGAAGAGATCCCGCAGGTCGCCGACGCCGAAAAGCAGGCCCACCGGGTTGAGCTGGGTCGCCAGCCACAGCGCGAGGAGGACCAGTCCGGCATCGGTGCGCGCGCCCGGCAAGAGGTGCTGCGCGCGCCAGTGTCGCAGCAGGCTGGTGTTGAAAAGCCACTTGGCGGTGCCAACGCCGATCGCCGCGCCGATCGCCGCGCCCGCCACGTTGCAGGCCGCGTCGACGTTGGTCGCAAAGCGCGCAGGAAGGAAAGTCTGCACCGCCTCGAGGGTCATGGCGAGGGCCGCACCACTCGCGAGGGCGGAGAAGAATGCACCGACCCCCGTCATGCGCGGATACATCGCGAGCACCACGAGCAGGCCGTAGGGGATGTAGCCCAGGACGTTGACCGCGAGATCGAAGCCGGTGATGTATTTCGGTCGCGCCGCGGTCAGGTAGGCAAAGGCGGAGACGCCCGGATCGCGCCAGCCCTCGAAAGGGTAAAGCGTCGCGTAGATGACCAGCAACGCGTAGGCGAGGAAAAGGTATCGCGCGAGCGGCGAAGGATTGGCGGAGGGTTCCACGACCACTAGAGGAACCTGAAGAGCGCCCAGAGCTGCGCCACGAGCCACACGCCGATCGCCGCGAGCAGCGCGCCGATCAGCCGGTTGCGGCGCTCGCCTTGCGCATGCAGCGCGCCGAGGGCTTTTTCCAGCCGCGTCACCCGGTCGTCCGCAAGCAGCTTGTGCACCAGCCGCGGGACTTGCGGCAGCGTGGATGCCCAGTACGGCGCCTCTCGCTTGAGGTTGCGCACCAACGCGCGCCAGCCGACCTGCTCGTTCATCCAGCGCTCGAGGTAGGGCTTGGCGGTCTTCCACAGGTCGAGGTCCGGGTCGAGCTGGCGGCCGAGCCCTTCGATGTTGAGGAGCGTCTTTTGCAGCAGCACCAGCTGCGGCTGGATCTCGACGTTGAAGCGGCGCGACGTCTGGAAGAGGCGAAGCAGCAGCCGGCCGAAGAAGATCTCTTTCAGCGGCCGCGCGAAGATCGGCTCGCAGACCGCGCGGATCGCCGCCTCGAACTCGTCGATGCGCGTTTCCGGCGGCACCCAGCCGGCGTCCAGGTGCGCCTGTGCGACGCGCGTGTAGTCGCGGTTGAAAAACGCGAGGAAATTCTGCGCGAGGTAGTTCTTGTCGACATCGGTGAGCGTACCCATGATGCCGAAGTCGAGCGCGATGTACCGCCCCTTCATCGGCCCGTCGGTGGCGACGAAGATGTTGCCCGGATGCATGTCGGCATGGAAGAACCCGTCGCGGAAGACCTGCGTGAAAAAGATCTCCACGCCGGAGCGCGCGAGCTGCGGTACGTCGACGCCCTTGGCGCGCATCGTCTCGATCTGCGAGACGGGCGTGCCGTGCATGCGCTCCATGACCATGACGCGCCGCGCGCAGTAGTCCCAGTAGATGCGCGGCACCAGCAGCAGGCTCGAGTCCTCGAAATTGCGGCGCAACTGGCTTGCGTTGGACGCCTCGCGCATGAGGTCGAGCTCGTCTTCGAGGTGCTTGGCGAACTCCGCCACCACTTCGCGCGGCTTCAGCCGCCGGCCGTCGGCCCAGAGCTTCTCGACGAGCTCGGCCGCGGTTTCGAGGAGCGCGACGTCTCGCGCAATGATCGCTTCGACCTCCGGCCGCAGGACCTTGACCGCGACCTCTGTGCCGTCGGTAAGCGTTGCAAGATGGACCTGCGCGATCGACGCGCTGGCCACCGGGTCGCGCTCGAAGGTGCCGAACATCACATTGATCGGGCGTCCGAGCGCGCGCTCGATCTCGGCCGCGGCTACGTCCGATGGGAAGGGGGGGACCTGGTCCTGGAGGCGAGCGAGCTCTTCGGCGAGGTCCGGCGGCATCAGGTCGCGGCGCGTCGACAGCACCTGGCCGAACTTGACGAAGATCGGCCCCAGCGCCTCGAGCGCATTGCGCAGGCGCACCGCGCGAGGCGCGTCCTGCCGCCCGGCCGCCATGCCGAGGAGCGAGTGCACCCTGCCGCGCGGGATGAATTCGTGCAGCCCGAAACGCAGGGCGATCGAAAAGATCCGCAGGAGTCTGAAAAGGCGGTTCACGTTTGCCGCTTCAGGCCGCGCTGCGCTGCTTGAGCCGCTCGATCCGCTGCTCCAGGCGCGCGAGGTCGTCGCGCAGTTTCGACACGCCGTCCGAGAATTCCCCGAACTCCGGCCGCGCGACGACAAGGCGCCTCTCTTCGATCGCGTATTCCATGACGTTTTCCGCGAGCCGACGGCCGGCTTCCGCCTGCCACGCAGCAAAGTCGCGCGCGGTGCTCACCATGCGATGCGCGATGACGTCGCCGAACACGCGCGAGAGGTCTTCCTCGACGTCCCAGCGCAGGTAGCGCAGCAGGACGAGGATCTCGCTTGCCAGCCGGGCGTTGCCCGAGATCTCCACGGCGCGCATCAAATGCTCTTCGCCCTGCGGGATCGCGCCGAGCAACCCCGGCTTGCCGGTGACCGTCAGCGTCGCGGCGATGTCCGCCGACGCCGCGGTCACCTGGCCGCCCTCGACGATCGCGAGGCGCACGGTGGGCATCGGCGCAAAGCGCAGCTCCACGATTTCGCCGGTAAAAGGCGCGAGCTTGTCCCGCGCCCAGGCCTCGCGCCTGAGCAGTTGATTGAGTGCGGTCGCGGCGCCGGTGTCGAAGATGGCCAAGTCGTGCCTTGCGTGAGGCAGAAACAACAAGGCCACCTTGCGGTGGCCCTGGTGAAGATTATGACAGAGATGCTTAGTGCATCTGCTGGATGCCCGAGAGCAGCCAGCCGGTGGAGCCGTCGGCTGCTTTCGACAGGTTCCACACCTCTTCGAAGCTGGCCGGCGCCTGGCCCGGCGTTTCGCGCACGAGGCCGGAGAAGCGAACGCTGGCCCAGTGCATGTTGCCCTCGGTCACCACTTCGAGCAGGTCGGCATTGAGCGTGACGACGTCGGTGAACTGCTTGGCCCCGCCGCGCGCATCGATGTCGGTCTTGAGCGCCTCGAACATCTCGGGCGTCGTGAACTCGCGAAGCTCGGTGACATTGCCGGCGTCGTTTGCGGTCTGCAAGCGGATGTACTGGAGCTTGGCCTGGCGCACGAAGCCTTCGCCGTCGAAGCCCGCCGGCAGGTTGGCTGCCACGGCCGAAGGCTGTGCCTCGAACCCGGCGGACTGCGAAGGCGGCGGCGCAGCGACCGTCTCGTTGCCCAGGCCCGAGTACTGCATCGGTCCGCCGGCTGGCGCGGCCTGCGGCGCAGTGCGGCCGCGCATCAGTAGGCGGATGACGAAGAACACCGCGAACCCGAGGAGCGCCATCATGAGGATGCTGCCCATCGCCCCGCCCAAACCGTTGCCGGCGAACATTGAGCCGAGCAGGCCGCCGATGGCGAGGCCGCCAAGCATCGGCGCCCAGCGGCTCAGTGCGGATTGCGGAGCCGCGGCGGGAGGCGTCGCAGGCGCTGCCTGCTGCACCTGCTTGGGCGGCGTGGCCGCCGGCGGCGCATTGGTGATATTGCGTTGGGTGCCGACGTTCTTGCCGCCGCCGACCTTGGCCGCTTCAGCTTCGCCTGCGGCGAGCCCGACACCGAGGAAGACCGCCATCATGCCCATCAGAATTCGTTTCATTCGTGTCCCCAGTCCTGGAAGAGTGTGTATGTCTTTTTGTTGTCCAATCATCCTACATGGTCCGCGCCTAAGTATCTACACGCGATAGCCCCTGTGCAGGGCGACCACACCCGCAGCAAGGTTGAAGTATTCGACCGCCTCGAGCCCGGCACGTTCCATCATTCCTTTGAGAGTTTCCTGGTCCGGGTGCATTCGGATCGACTCGGCGAGGTAGCGGTAGGCCTCCCCGTCGCCCGCCACCCGCTGACCCAGCCAGGGCAGCACCCGGAAGGAGTAGGCGTCGTAGGCCTTTTCGAGAGGCTTCCAGACCCGGGAAAACTCCAGCACCAAAAGGCGCCCGCCCGGCTTGAGGACCCGGCGCATCTCGGCAAGCGCATCCTCCTTGCGGGTCATGTTGCGCAGCCCGAAGGCCACGCTCACGCAATCGAAATACGCCTCCGGGAACGGCAGCTTCTCGGCATCGCACTGGATTGCCGGGCAAAGGCGCCCCTCGTCCAGCAGCCGGTCCCGGCCGACTGCGAGCATGTTGCGGTTGATATCGGTCGCCCAGACCTGACCGCCGGCGCCGACCCGCTTGGCAAACGCGCGCGACAGGTCGCCGCTACCGGCGGCCACGTCGAGCACCTTGTCGCCCGCATGCACCCCGGAGAGGGCCACCGCGAAGGCTTTCCAGGCACGGTGCAGGCCGAGCGACATCAGGTCGTTCATGAGGTCGTAGCGCCCGGCGACGCGGTCGAAAACCTCGCGCACCTTGCCGGCCTTGGCGTCCTCGGCGACCTTGCGGAAACCGAAGTCCGTGTCCTGGGTCAACTGCACTTTCCTTTGCCGGCGGTGGGTATGGGCAATGTGAGCCCTTGCTCCGGATCCCGGCTCGCCCCCGCCGCGGTGAGTTTGGCGAGGTAATCGCCCCACATCCGGTCCTGGTCCACGCCGAGCGAGTAGAGATAGTCCCAGGCGAAGATACCGGTCGCGTGGCCGTCGGAAAACGTTGGCTGGATTGCATACGAGCCCACCGGCTCGACCGAGACGATGGCTACGTTTCGCTTCCCGGTTTGGAGCACTTCCTGTCCCGCGCCATGGCCGCGCACTTCGGCAGAAGGCGAGAACACGCGCAGAAATTCATAAGGGAGGGCGAAGCTACGCCCGTCATCGAAGGCGATTTCGAGCTTTCGCGACTTCTGGTGAAGCGTGATTCCGGTCGGGACGGGGGTATCGCTCATGGGGCCGCAATCATACCGCCGGAGCGTAGTGAGGACGTTATGCGAAGTCGCGGAAGGTCTGAAGAGGGGGCAGCGCCCCCTCTTCTCGTCTCGTCATTCCGGGAGCACTTCGTAGGTCATGCGCTCGAAGTCGGTGCCGCGGTCGACCAGCTCCTCGAGCTTGACGCGCATCGGCTGCTGCACGAAGACCTCGATCACGCGCTTGGGCTTGTACCAGCCGGCCGGCAGGATCATCGTGGGCGGCTGCTTGAGCGCCGCGACCTCGGTGAGCGTGAGCGCCTGGACGAATTTCTCCTGGGCGACGTTGAGGCCGTAGTGGCGCACGGCCATTGCCGCCGGCAGGCCCGGCAGGAGCCGCAACCCGGCGTTGAGGCTGCCGTCGCTGCCCTGCATCAGCCAGCGCGCCTGGGCGAGCATGAAATTCTTCGCGTCGCCCGGCCGCACCGCGACCAGCTGCCCATGCGCGAAACGTTTTCCCGGCGTGCCGGCGGGACGCACCATTCGCAAGCCGGAAACGCTCTCGTCCTCGACATTCCAGTGCTCGAGGAGGAAGCCGTGCACCGCGCTGTAATCGTCCTCGTCCTTGGTGCTGATGCGCCCGAAAGTCGCGATCTGGTCGCGCTCTTTCTGCGTCAGCTCTTTGGCCTGGCCCGGCTGGCGGAACACCTTGCCGGACACGTAGTAGTGGATCGCCGTCATGTCGTTGCAGACCATCGCCTCCTGCACGACGCGCTTCCTCTCGGCGCGCGGCGGGCGGGCCTGGCACCACTGGCGATAGAGGAAGACGAGCAGCTGCTCGCACGAGGGCTGCACGCAATCCTCGCCGAGGGCGAGCTTGGCCGGTGACTCGCCCTTGCGCAAAAGGCCAATCCGGTTCTTGAGGCTCTTGGTCATGCGGCTGACGTCGAGGAACCTCGGATCGACGATCTCGGTGTCGCCTTCGCCGGTCAGCCTCTCCGGCGGGGCGCTGCCGGCCAGGTCGACCACCAGGGGCAGCATGCCTTCCTCGGTCACCGGCACCTTGGTGACCTCGACCTTCTCCGCCCAGCGCTCGAGCAGGAAGCCCACGAAAGAAAGCTGGCGCCTCGCCAGCTCGTTCGGGTTGGCCAGGCCCATGAGCAACGCGCGCATGTACTGGATCCGCGGCGTGGCGTCGTGCACGTCGCGGTTGAGGTAATCCTTGACCTCTTCCTCGGCGACGCCGAGCTCCTCGGCGAACTTGTACGCCTGGTGCAGCGCGTGCCAGTCGTCCTTGGGCACTTCGCGGTACGCGCGGTAATGGTGGAACATCTTGAGTCCGCAGTACGTGAGCACGCGCTGCGCGAGCAGGCCCGCCTGCGCCCGCATGCCGACCTCGTCGGCGCCGCTGGCCGTCAGGCAATGGAGGTAGCCGATCCGCATCTGTTCCCAGAGCAAGGTCGTGGCGTCGAAGATCGCCGACTCGCCCTCGGCCATCGGCAGCGCGCGGTTGGTAAACCGCTTGGCCTGCTCGATCTGCACGAAGGCGACCGCTTCGCGCAGCGCCTCGAGCACCTGGAGGCGCATGAGCGCCTTGCAGGGGAACCGGTTGAATTCGGTGAGCTGCCCGAGCAGCTGGTGCTGGGCTTCGCCCACGTTGGCCAGCGGGACGTGCTCGAGCCACGCTTTGCAGGCGAGCACGTCGCTGAACTCGGGTGCGGCGTCGGCCGCAAGCACGGGGAGCTTGAATGAGGCGTCGGTCATCGTCAGGGCTGCCGGTTGAGGGATTCGGCGAGGCGGCTGGCGATCGCTGCGTCGCTCACCTCCGCGTGCGCGGCGGGCGCCGGGCGCTGCGGCGGTCCCCAGGAGGGATCGGGAAAATGCGGGTCGTCGGCTTCGCGCGGGATCACGTGCCAGTGCAGGTGCGGCACCTTGTTGCCGAAGCTGGCAAGGTTCATCTTGAGCGGCTTGAATAGGCCGCGCAGCGCCGCTTCGGTGGCGAACACGACACCCATCAAGCGCGAGCGCTCGTCATCGGCGAGATCGGTCATCTCCGCCGCATGGCGATTCAGGATCACGCGGCAGAAGCCCGGATAGTCGGCGCCCGGGATGCGCACTACCCGGCAGAAGTCGTCGCGCCAGAGCACGGTTCCGCCCTCCTCTTCGCAGAGCAAGCAATGCATCCCCCGGTTTCCCTTCAGAGCAGCACGCGCTCGATGCCGCCCGCGTTGGCCTTCTTTACGAAACCCGGCAGCCAATCGGGGCCGAGCAGGTGGCGGGCCAACTCGACCACAATATAATCGGACTGTACCCCGGTGTCATCCGAGAAGCGTGTCAGGCCTTGTAAGCACGAGGGGCACGAGGTGAGCATTTTTACCTCCCCCTTGTGGCCGGAGGATTCGATCGCGGCGACGCCTTTGCGGAATTCTTCCTCCTTGCGGAACCGCACCTGCGTGGAGACGTCGGGCCGCGTGACCGCGAGCGTCCCGGATTCGCCGCAGCAGCGGTCCGACAGGGCCACGTCGCCGCCCAAGAGCGCATTCACCACCTTCATCGGCTGCTGGGTCTTGATCGGCGAGTGGCAGGGGTCGTGGTACATATAGCGCGTGCCGGTGACGCCCTCGAGCTTCACGCCCTTCTCGAGCAGGTACTCGTGGATGTCGAGCAAGCGGCAGCCCGGGAAGATCTTCTCGAACTCGTACTTTTCCAGCTGGTCCATGCAGGTGCCGCAGGACACGATCACGGTCTTGATGTCGAGGTAGTTGAGCGTGGTCGCGAGCCGGTGGAAGAGCACGCGGTTCTGCGTGATGATGCGTTCGCCCTTCTCCGCCTCGCCCGCCGAGGTCTGCGGATAGCCGCAGCATAGATAGCCCGGCGGCAGCACGCACTGCGTGCCGATCTCGTACAGCATCGCCTGGGTCGCCAGGCCCACCTGCGAAAACAGCCGCTCCGAGCCGCAGCCCGGGAAATAGAACACCGCATCCGACTCTTCGGTCACCTTGGCCGGATCTCGGATGATCGGCACGATGCGCGCGTCCTCGACGTCGAGCAGCGCCCGCGCGGTGCGCTTGGGCAGGTTGCCCGGCATCGGCTTGTTGATGAAGTGGATCACCTGCGCCACCGGCGAAGGCCGGCCTCCGGTGGTGGCCGGCGGATGCTTCGTCTGGCGGCCAGCGAGGCCGAACCGCTTGGCCAGCTGGTAGGCGAAGCGCTGCGCGTGATAGCCCAGGTCCATCATTACTGCGCGAACCGCCTTGATCTTGCGCGGGTCGGTGGCGTTGAGGAAAAGCATCGCGGCGAAGGTGCCCGCATTGAAGCGGCGCTTCTTCTGCCGGCGCAGCAGGTTGCGCATGGCGATCGACACGTCGCCGAAATCGATGTCCACCGGGCAGGGGCTCTTGCACTTGTGGCACACCGTGCAGTGGTCGCCGACGTCGCCGAACTCGTCGTAATGCGCAAACGACACGCCGCGGCGCGTCTGCTCCTCGTAAAGGAAGGCTTCGGTCAGCAGCGACGTGGCGAGGATCTTGTTGCGCGGCGAATACAGCAGGTTGGCGCGCGGCACGTGCGTTGCGCACACCGGCTTGCACTTGCCGCAGCGCAGGCAATCCTTGATCGACTCGTTGATCGCGCCGAGGTCGGATTGCTCGAGGATCAGCGATTCGGCGCCAAGCAGCGAGAAGCTGGGCGTATACGCTTGCGTGAGATCCCCGCCCGCGAGCAGCTTGCCGGCATTGAACCGCCCCTCGGGATCCGCCTTTTCCTTATAGGCGCGGAAGGCCTCGATCTCTTCCGGCTCGAGGTACTCTATCTTGGTGATGCCGATGCCGTGCTCGCCGGAGATCACGCCGCCGAGCGACTTCGCCAGCCGCATGATGCGCGCCACGGACTGGTTGGCCCGCTGCAGCATCAGGTAGTCGTCCGAGTTCACCGGGATGTTGGTGTGCACGTTGCCGTCGCCGGCGTGCATGTGCAGCGCGACGAACACGCGCCCGCGAAGGATTTTCTTGTGCACCGCCTGCGCGCCCTCGACGACCTTGCCGAAGGCGAGGCCGCTGAAGATGCGCAGCAGGTCCTCGCGCAGTTCCGTCTTCCACGACACCCTCAAGGCATGCGACTGGATCGCCTTGAACACGCTCGCGTACTTCTGCGCATGCTCCACGTGCTGCGCGCCCCAGCCGGACTGCTCGGCACTCATTTCCGAGGCGGGGGTATCGAGGTGGTCCAGCAGCCACTGCCAGCGCGTGCGCACGCGCTCGATCGCCTCCAACGCGCGCTGCGGACGGTCGCCGAGGAGCTCGGTCGACGAAACCTTGACGTCGTGCTGCACCAGCGGCAGCTCGCCCGAGAAATACTCCGCCAATGCGTCCAGCAACTCCAGCTTGTTGGCGATCGACAGCTCGATGTTGATGCGCTCGATGCCGTCCGAGTAATCCGCCAGGCGCGGCAGCGGGATCACGACATCCTCGTTGATCTTGAACGCGTTGGTGTGCTTTGCGATCGCCGCGGTGCGCGCCCGGTCGAGCCAGAAGTGCTTCCTGGTCTCGGGGCTGACCGCAACGAAGCCTTCGCCGCCGCGCGCGTTGGCCAGGCGCACCACGGCCGAGGCGGCGCTGGCCACGTCGTCGACGTTCTCGCCGACGATGTCGCCGAACAGCGCCATCTTGGGCCGCTCGTTGCGGCGCGCCTTGGTGGCATAGCCGACCGCCTTGAGGTAGCGCTCGTCGAGGTGCTCGAGACCCGCCAGTTGCGCGGTGGGGTGCGCATCGAGGTAATCCTTGATCTCGACGATGGCCGGCACCGCGTCGTGCGTATTGCCGAAGAACTCCAGGCACACCGTGCGGATGTGCGGCGGCATCTTGTGCAGGATGAAACGGGCTGAGGTGATGATCCCGTCGGTGCCCTCCTTCTGCACGCCCGGCAGCCCGGACAGGAACTTGTCGGTCACGTCTTTGCCGAGGCCCGTCTTGCGGAATCCGCCGCCCGGGATCTCGATGTGCGATTCCTCGAGCAGCTTCTTGCCGTCCGCGGCATAGCGGCAGACGCGAAAGGTCGCCTTCTCGACGTCGTGGATCTTGCCGAGGTTGTGCCCGACGCGTTCGATCTCCAGCCACTCGGCCTGCGGCGTCACCATGCGCCACGAGGCGAGGTTGTCGATGGCCGTGCCCCAGAGGACCGCTTTCTTGCCGCCGGCGTTCATGGCCACGTTGCCGCCGATGCACGAGGCATCCGCCGAAGTCGGGTCGACCGCGAAGACCCGCCCGGCATCCTCGGCCGCATCCATCACCCGACGCGTGACCACGCCAGCGCCGCATCGTATGACCGTCGTGGGGCGCTCGAGGCCGGGCAGCAATACGTCCTCTACGCGGCCGAGCGACTCGAGCTTCTCGGTATTGATCACCGCCGAGCGCCGCGTGAGCGGCACCGCGCCACCGGTGTACCCGGTGCCGCCGCCGCGCGGGATGATCGTGAAATCCATGCGGATCAGCTCGCGCACGATCGCCTGGACCTCCTCCTCCGTATCCGGTGAAACGATCACGAAGGGATACTCCACACGCCAGTCGGTTGCGTCCGTCACATGCGAGACGCGCGCGAAACCGTCAAAGGCAATGTTGTCCTTGCGGGTGATGCGCGCCAGCCGGCGCATGGCCTTGCGGCGCAGGCGGCGAGTGTGGTCGAAAGACGTGTCGAACTTGCGCACGGCCTCGCTTGCCGCCGAGAGGAGCGCCTGCACCTTGTCGCTTTCGCCGCGGCGGGCTTCGATCTCTTCGAGGCGCTTGCGCATGCCCGAGAGCACTTGCGCGCGGCGCTTGGGATGCTCGATGAGGTCGTCCTCGAGATACGGGTTGCGCTGCACGACCCAGATTTCGCCGAGCACCTCGTAGAGCATGCGCGCCGAGCGGCCAGTACGGCGCTCCGCGCGCAATTCGCTGATCAGCTCCCAGGCCTCGTGCCCGAGCAGCCGCAGCACGATCTCGCGGTCGGAGAACGACGTGTAGTTATAGGGGATCTCGCGAAGGCGCTGCATGCAGGGGAAACCGCGGATGAGGCATGGATTCTATCGCAGCCCCCTCGCCGCCTTGGTGTTTCAGCGCACACAAGCCGATGCGGCCTTACTGCGGGATCGATGGGGTTTCGTCGTCCGCTGCAGGCGCCGGCGCAAAAATGTCGCGATAGCTCGCGTAAAAGCTTGCGAACAGCGTCGGCATCATCGAGAGCACGAAAGGAAACAGCACCGCCATCGCGGCCGGCTGCAGCTTGCCGCCCGAGACCAGCATCATCACGAAGAGCAGAACAAAAGGCGCCACCAGCAGGACCAGCGCGGAAGCGAAGCTGTAGACCGTAAATGCGCGCCAGTTCACGAGGCACGCGAAGAGCGAGAAGAACAGCGCCTTCGGCACCGGCATCGAATGCCAGGCCACCAGCGTGGGCGAGAACCAGAACAGCATCATCACCGGCATGTAGAGGGTGGCCGCGATCATCAGCGAGGCGAGGAATCCGTCGGACTGGATCACCTGCGTGGAGGGCCGCGCACCGGTGACCATCCACCGGGCCAGCGCGCCGTCGTCGGCGAGCATGCTTGCGGCAAGCAACAGCCCTACGCAGGCGAAATACACTGCGCCGAGGATCAGCTGCCGATGCAGGTTCTCGCGGAACCCGGCAAAAAGCAGCGACAGGTTCACCGGCTGCTTGTGCTCGGACAGGCGGCTGGCGGCCATGAAAGCCACCGAGAACCCGGGCACCAGCACGAGCACCGCAACGACGCCCACGACCGGCATCACGCTCACGACCGTCATGAGCATCCAGTAGCCGAACACAAGTGCAATCCACGAAAGCGGCGCGGCGCGGAACAGCTTCCATCCCTCGGAGAGCCAGCGCCAGCCGCGGGCGCCCGGCACCAGTCTCGCCTGCACGTTCAGTTCATCCATGGGGCGGCTCCGGGTTGCGTGCGCAGCGCGAGGATCTCGCGGAAATGCTCGGGGTCATGCGCATGCACGAGTTCTCCCGGCCGCGGCAAGTGGTAATCGTAGAGCCGCGAAAGCCAGAAGCGCAGCGCCGCAGCGCGCAGCAGCGCGGGCCAGGCTTCCTTCTCCGCCTGGGTGAAGGGCCGCACGGCCGCATACTCGGCGAGGAAAGCCTCGATGAGGGTTGGCTCGAAGCGCCGGTCGGCGGCCGGGTCGACCAAACACCAGTCGTTGGCGCAGACCGCAACGTCGAAGAGCAGCACATCCACCCCGGCAAAGTAGAAGTCGAACACGCCGCACAGGCGCTCGCCCTCGAAGATCGCATTGTCGCGAAAAAGGTCCCCATGCACCGGCCCGCGCGGCAGGTCGGGAAAGCGGTGCTGCGACTGGTAGGCCATCTCGGCGTCGAGGAGCTTGCTCTTCGCCTCGTCCAAAAAGGGGCGCACTTGCGGCGCGGCGTCCCGCCACCAGCGCGGGCCGCGGGGGTTTTCCAGGAACCCCGGATACGAGCGTCCGGCGAGGTGCATTCGCGCGAGCAGCGCCCCGAGCTGCCCGCATTGCTCGCGTCCGGGACGCTTCACCGACTTGCCCGGCAGGCGCGTGACGAGCGCAGCCGGCTTGCCATTGAGCTCCCCGAGGTACTGGTCGGCCAGGTCCGCGATCGGCGCCGGGCAGGGGATGCCGTGCCGCGCGAGGTGCGCCATGAGGTTGAGGTAGAAAGGCAGGTCCTGCGCGCCGAGCTTTTCGAACAGCGTCAGCACATAGGCACCCTGCGAGGTGGTGACGAAGTAGTTGGTGTTTTCGATGCCCGCCGCGATCGGCTCCAGAAGGCGAAGCGAGCCGACCGAATAGCGCCTCAGCCAGTCCTGCAGCTGGGCTTCTGAAACCGGGGTGAAGACCGACAAGCGTTCAGTCGAACGTGCGGATGGTCCACATCGGCACGCGCACGCCGTCGTCGAGCGAGTCGCGCCGGATCCAGTTGCCGTTGCCGGTGTTGTCCATCAGGTAGTACGGGGTGCCGCCCGGAGGGGTGACCCTCATCATCACCACCCGCCCGTTCTCGCGCACTTCCTCGACCCTGTCTTCGCGCTGCACCGGGATGTTCACGCGCGGGCCGGTGTCGTCGCCCGACAATCCCGGCGCCATCGGCGGCGGCGGGGGCAGCGGCTCGAGCCTGAGCGGCGCGCTGGTCTGCGCGTAGGCCGGCAACGCGGCGGAAAAAACGAGGGCGGTTAGGAGTTTGCGCATGGCGGTGTGAGTCCGAGGAATTCTAGCAGAGGCCAAGTCTGGGATAATGCGAATACTCTGCAGCCCGGAATCCCCGGGTGGTGCCGCCCCCCCCAAGAAGCCGAAAGCCAGCCACCTGCCCCCGACCGTGGAACCCCAGCAACCCTCCCGCAAAACGCTGTTGCTGGTCGACGGCTCTTCTTACCTGTATCGCGCTTTCCACGCCATGCCGGAACTGCGCAACGCCGCCGGCGAGCACACCGGCGCGATCTACGGCGTGGTCAACATGCTGCGGCGCCTCTCCAACGACTACCCGACCGAATGCCGCGCCTGCGTCTTCGACACCAAGGCGAAAACGTTCCGCGACGATTTCTATCCCGAGTACAAGGCCACCCGCTCGCCGATGCCCGACGACCTCTCCTCGCAGGTCGCGCCGATCCTCGAAATCGTCGCCGCGCTCGGCTGGCCGGTCATTGCGGTCGACGGCGTCGAGGCCGACGACGTGATCGCCACGCTCGCCGACCAGGCGAGGAAAGCCGGCATGGATTGCGTGATCTCGACCGGCGACAAGGACCTCGCGCAGCTGGTCAACGAGAACGTCACGCTGGTCAACACGATGACCAACGAGAAGCTCGACATCGAGGGCGTGAAGCAGAAGTTCGGCGTGCCGCCCGAGCTGATCGTCGACTACTACTCGCTGGTCGGCGATTCGGTCGACAACGTGCCCGGCGTCGACAAGGTCGGCCCCAAGACCGCAGTGAAGCTGATCGCAGAATACGGAACGCTCGACAACCTGGTGGCCAATGCCGACGCCGTCAAGGGCGCGGTCGGCGAGAACCTGCGCCGCGCGCTCGATTGGCTGCCCAAAGCGCGCTTTCTTCTCACGATGAAGCGGGACTGCGAGCTGCCGATGAAGCTCGAGGACTTGCACTCCGGCGGCTACGACACCGCGAAGCTGCGCGAGCTCTTTGCGCGCTGGGGCCTCAAGAGCTGGCTGCGCGAAATCGACGGCGGCGCGCCGGCCTCGGGCGAGCCGCCGCGCGCGCGCGATACCCGTTCGTTTGCGACCAAGCCTGCCGAAGCGGCGCCGGCCTCGGCGACCTGCGAGGACGCCCCGAAGCGCAAGTGCACCAAGCTGATCACCGCCGAGGAAGTGCGCGCGCTCGTGCCGCGGCTCGAGGCTGCGACGCTGGTGGGCTTCGACACGGAGACCGACGCCCTCGAGCCCATGGTTGCGCAACTGGTCGGCCTGTCGTTTGCCTTCGACGAAGTCGCTTTCTATGTTCCGGTGGCGCACCGCTATGCCGGCGCGCCCGACCAGATCGGCGTGGCGCAGGCGCTGGCCATCCTGAGGCCGTGGATCGAAAGCGATAAACCCACCAAGGTCGGCCAGAACCTCAAGTTCGATGCGCACATCCTCGCCAATCACGGCGTCACGTTGCGCGGAATCGCGCACGACACCCTTCTCGAATCGTACGTGCTCGAAGTGCACGAGCGCCATGACCTCGAGACGCTCGCGCGCCGCCATCGCGGTTGGGAAACCATCAGCTACGACGCGGTGACCGGCAAAGGCGCCTCGCGGATTTCGTTTGCCGAAGTCGATGTCGACCGCGCCACCGCCTATTCGGCCGAGGACGCCGACTGCACGCTCTCGGTCCATGAAGTGATGTACCGGCGCATCGCCGCCGACGAGAAGCTCAAGCGCGTCTACGAGACCATCGAGATGCCGGTGCTCGGCGTCCTCTTCAAGATGGAGCGCAACGGCGTGCTGCTCGACGCCGGTAAACTGGAAGCGCAGAGCCACGAACTCGGCAAGGAGATGCTCGAGCTGGAGAAGAAGGCGCACGAGGCGGCCGGCCAGCCTTTCAACCTCAACTCGCCCAAGCAGATCCAGGAAATCCTGTTCGAGAAGCAGGGCCTGCCGGTAAGGAAGAAAACCCCCAGCGGCCAGCCCTCGACCGACGAGGATGTGCTGCAGGAGCTTGCGGCCGATTTCCCTCTGCCCAGGCTGTTGCTCGACTACCGCGGCATCGCCAAGCTCAAGTCGACCTATACCGACAAGCTGCCGCGCATGATCGACGCGAAGACGGGCCGCGTGCATACGACGTATTCGCAGGCGGTGGCAGTCACCGGGCGCCTTTCGTCGAACGACCCGAACCTGCAGAACATCCCGATCCGCACGCCGCAGGGGCGCCGCATCCGCGAGGCGTTCATCGCACCGCCGGGCTGGAAGATTGTGAGCGCCGACTACTCGCAGATCGAGCTGCGCATCATGGCGCACTTGTCGGGCGACGCCGGCCTGCGGCACGCCTTCGAGCACGGCCACGACGTGCACCGCGCGACCGCGGCAGAGGTCTTCGGCCGCAAGCTGGATGAAGTAAGCGCCGACGAGCGCCGCGCCGCCAAGGCGATCAACTTCGGCCTGATCTACGGCATGTCGGCTTTCGGCCTCGCGCAGAACCTCTCCATCGAGCGCGCCACGGCGCAGGCCTACATCGACAGTTATTTCGCGCGCTATCCGGGCGTGGCCAGGTACATGCAGGAAACCCGCGAGCAGGCGCGAAGCAACGGCTACGTCGAAACGGTCTTCGGCCGCAGGCTCTGGCTGCCGGAGATTCGCAGCGGCGGGCCCCAGCGCCGCCAGGCCGCCGAGCGCGCGGCGATCAACGCGCCGATGCAGGGCACGGCCGCCGACCTCATCAAGCTCGCGATGATCCGGGTGCAGGACTGGCTGGAAGCCGAAAAGCGCAAGACGCTGCTGATCATGCAGGTGCATGACGAGCTGGTGCTGCAGGTGCCGGACGCGGAGCTCGCGTCGGTCAAGGAATCGCTACCTGGGCTGATGCAGAACGTCGGCAAGCTCGACGTTCAGCTCATCGTTGACGTGGGCGTAGGCGACAACTGGGATAAGGCGCACTAAAGAACAGGGGAAACTCGCGTTTCCTCCGTACCCCCTTTGCGGGAACAGGGCAGCGGACGCTGCCCTTTACAACCCGTTTCGCCCTAGAACTTCAGCGCGCCGAAGACCTTCTTCACGACCACGCTCGCAGCTTCGCCGGGGTTCTGGCGGATCTTCGCTTCCTGCTCGGCCACCATGACGAAGAGGCCGTCGAGCGCCTTCTGGGTGACGTAGGTGTCGAGATGCGCGTCTTCCTTCTTCACCAGGCCGAACTGGGCACCCTTGCCCGCGTATTCGTCGTATTTTTGCGCCAGCTGAACCTTGGCGGTCGCCTTCTGCACGATCGGCAGGAATTTCACTCGCAGCTGGTCGCTCGTGGTGCGCTTGAAGTATTGCGTGGCCGAATCCTGGCCGCCGGTAAGGATGCCCTTGGCGTCCTGCACGCTCATCTTCCGGACCGAATCGACCAGCAGCGCCTTGGCTTCCGGCACCGCGGCCTCGGCGGCGCGATTGATGGTGAGGATCAACTCGTCGGCCTGCTTGCCCATGCCGAGCTGGCGTAGCACCTTCTCGACCTTGCGCGCGGACTCGGGCAGCGGGATCTTCACCTTGCTATTGCCGAAAAATCCATCGGTACGCCCAAGTGAGTCGACGGCATACTGCGCGCCGGTCGCCAGCGCCTCGCGCAGGCCGCTGGTCGCATCCTGGCTGCTGATCGATTCGAGCCCGGCTGCAGCCGAGTGCGTTGCAATGACAAGCCCGGCAAACAGGGCGAAAATCCGCTTTCCCATGACAGCCTCCCGAAAATGAACCGACTGGCCAAGCTTATCTGCATTCCAGTCGTTGCGTTCGCGCTCGCTGCCTGCGCATTCTCATCGCCAGAGATCGCGCCCGAAGTGCGCTACACCACGCTCGCCGGCCAGCCGGTGTCGACTGCGGACCTGCGCGGCAAGGTGGTGCTGGTAAATTTCTGGGCGACTTCGTGCGAGATCTGCGTGCACGAGATGCCGATGCTCACCGACACCTGGCGCAAATTCGCGCCGCGCGGCTACGAGATGGTCGCAGTGGCAATGAGCTACGACCATCCGAACCTCGTCGCCGACTATGCGCAGCGGAACCGCCTGCCCTTCAAGGTGGCGCTCGATTTCGACGGCACGATTGCGAAGCAGTGGGGCGGCATCAAGGCCACGCCG
>JANMDK010000176.1:0-21107 GCA_031376265.1 Pseudomonadota bacterium | reverse complement strand
CTTGTTCTTGACTACGAAGGCGAGGAGCTCGGTCAGATCCATTACAATTCCCCCGGGAGAAGTGGCGGAGTGGGGCGCGGCGTGCTGGGATTTCGCGCGCGAAACGCAGATAGAAAATTATGGCGGCAATCAATGATACCTTGCAAGCCGTCGCGACGCGCATCCGCGACGCTGCGCGCGCCGCCGGTCGGGATCCTTCCCTGGTCCGCTTGCTGGCGGTAACGAAAACAGTGCCGGCGGACGCAATCCGCGAAGCCTGCGCCGCGGGCCAGCGCAGTTTCGGCGAAAACTACGTCCAGGAAGCCCTCGAAAAGCAAGCGGCGCTCGTCGCTTCCGGAGTCCCGGGTCCCGTCGAATGGCATTTGATCGGCCCGCTCCAGAGCAACAAGACACGCGCTGCCGCAGGCGGCTTCGACTGGGTGCATACCGTCGATCGCGAGAAGGTGGCGCGCCGGCTATCGGAGGCGCGCGCGGCGGATGCGCCGCCGCTGAATGTGCTGGTCCAGGTCAATGTGTCCGGAGAAGCGACAAAGAGCGGCGTGCCGCCGGAGGAAGTCGAGGCGCTTGCGCGCGCTGTGGCGGCGCTTCCGCGGTTGCGATTGCGCGGGCTCATGGCGATCCCCGAGCCGACCGAAGACGCAAACCGGCAGCTCGAGCGCTTCCTCACGGTGCGCGCGCTTTTCGACCGGCTGAACGATTCGGGCATGCAGCTCGATACGCTGTCGATGGGCATGTCGCAGGATCTCGAAGCCGCGGTGGCCGCAGGCTCCACCATGGTGCGCATCGGGACCGCCATCTTCGGCGAACGAACAAGGGCAAAGGTGGCGGCATGAAAATCGCATTCGTAGGCGGCGGCAACATGGCGGCCGCCCTGATCGGCGGCTTGCTCGCCAAGGGGTATGCGAGCGACTCGATCTCGGTGATCGAGCTGGTCGCGCAAGCGCGCGAAAGCCTCGTTTCGCGTTTCAAGGTACACACGAGCGAGGGCGTCGACGAGCGCACGCTCGCTGCAGAAACGATCGTGCTCGCGGTGAAGCCGCAGGACATGCGCAAGGCCGTCGCGCCGCTTGCCGGCAAGCTGCGGTCTCAGCTGGTGATCAGCATTGCGGCCGGCATCCGGCTCGAGGACCTGTCGCGCTGGCTCGGCGATTACAAGAAGCTGGTGCGCGTCATGCCGAACACGCCGGCCCTCATCGGGGCGGGCATCGCGGGCCTCTATGCAGGCAAGGAGGTCAGCAATGAGGAGCGCTCGCGCGCCGAAGCGATCCTCAACGCGGTCGGCCAATCGGTGTGGGTAAACGACGAGTCGCTCATCGATCCGGTCACCGCGGTCTCCGGCAGCGGGCCCGCGTACGTGTTCTATTTCATCGAGGCGATGGAAAAGGCCGGCGCGCAGCTCGGGCTCGCGCCCGAGGCGGCGCGCAAGCTGGCGATCCAGACATTCGTCGGGGCCGCGCGCCTGGCGGCCGAAAGCCCGGAGCCGCCGGGCACGCTGCGCGAAAGGGTGACCTCCAAGGGCGGCACGACGGAGGCGGCGCTCAAGGTGTTCGCGTCGGAAGACATCGCCGGCAGCATCGGCAAGGCGCTCAAGGCCGCGAGCGATCGCGGCGCAGAACTCGGGCAGATCCTCGGCAAGGACGCCTAGGCCGATGCTCGCGCAGATCCTCGAGTTCCTGGTCGACTCGATCTCGGGCTTTTTCATCTTCCTGCTGCTTGCGCGCTTCCATTTCCAGTGGATGCGGGTTTCGTTTCGCAACGAGGTCGGCAATTTCATCATCGCGCTGACGAACTGGGTCGTCATGCCGGCGCGCCGCCTGATCCCCAGCGTCGGCGGATTCGACGTGCCGACGCTGCTCGTTGCCTGGGTCATGCAGGCGGTCACGCTCGCCCTCGTCTACACGATCCGCGGTCACGACCTCACTGCGGCGCCGGGCCCGGTCGCGGTCGTGCTGTTTGCGCTCGCGTTCGTCGACCTGGTCCGGTTCAGCCTGTTCATCCTCATCTTCGCGCTGATCGTGCAGGCGGTGCTTTCGTGGACCAATCCGCATTCGCCGATGGGCGGCATCTTCGATGCGATGGTGCGGCCTTTCCTGCGCCCGATCCGGCGCTTCGTGCCGCCGATCTCGAACATCGACCTCTCGCCGCTGGTGCTGATCGTGCTGCTGCAGGTCCTGTTGATCCCGCTTGCGTACGGCCGCTCGATCCTCGCGGCAATGCTGTGACGGTGGGCCGGACCCGGTGAACGCGCTGACGCCTGCGCTGGAGATCCCGTCTGTCGAGCCCGGCACCCTCGGCGCCTGCCCGGTGGCGCCGGACGCGCTGCAAGGCATCAAGCGGCAGCAGACCAACCCGTCGCGCTGGCGCGGCGGCAATTGGCAGGCCTTCGCCGGCGAGCTGCAAGGGCTCGGGGTCGAGCTCTCCGAGTCGATCGCGGCGCGCGGCGCCTACGCAACCGACGCCGGCGGCACGGCGTACGGCCTGCCGCACGGCGTCGTCGTCGCACGAAGCGCGCAGCAGGTTTCGAATTTGCTCAAAGCCGCGCAGGCGCACCGCGTCCCGGTCACGGTGCGCGGCGGGGGCCTGACGACCGAGGGCGAATCGGTCGCCTTCGGCGGCGTCCTGCTCGACATGACCGGCATGAGCAAGGTGCTCGCCATCGATGCGGCCGGACTCACTGTGCGCACGCAGGCCGGCATCTTCTGGCACAGCCTGGCTGAAGAACTGCGCCGCGAAAACCTCGATTACCTCTCGGCGCCGCTCAACCTCACCTCCTCGGTCGGCGGCACGCTCGGCGTCGGCGGGATCGACGTGAATTCCGCGCGCCTGGGCTGCAGCGCCGATCAGGCAGTCGCGCTGCAGGTCGTCACCCCTACCGGCGAGATCGTCGAGTGCTCAGACACCCACAACGCGGAACTCTTCGAGCGCGTGATCCTCGGCTACGGCCAGTTCGGCGTGATCACCGAGGCCACGCTCAAGGTGCGGCCGTACACGCCGCTGCGCATGCACTACTACTATTACTCGTCGCTGCGCACCGCGATCGAGGACTTGCAGCTGCTCGACCGCAACGACGCCTCGGACTATTCCGGCATCCTCACGATCCTCGATTGCGCGGTGAACCTGCTGGTGGCTTTTGATTCCGTCGAGCGCGAAGCCGCGTTTCGCGCGCGGTGGGAATCGCGCCTGCGCGGTCACGGCGAATTCGGTTTTGGACTGCGAATGCTCGGGCGTTATGCACTGCGGCCCTGGAAGCTCGGCGAGGCCTTGTTCCTGCTGGGGCGAAAGCGCGAGCTTTTTCCCGAGCTGCGCCGCCCGGAATACATGCGCGACGGCGTCATGCTCGATCGCACCGTGGTGTTCTCGCGGGCAGTGTGGAAATTCTGGGGCGGCCGGCAAATGGTGATCCCGGATCTCGCCACCTCGGCCGATAAATTCGCAGATGCGGTCGAGCGCGGCAACGCCGTCTGCCGCAAGTATTTCCCGCATTACACGCTCTATTGCGTCGGCATCCGGTTGCGACCCGATCATCGCGAGCACTACGAGATGTCGTGCATTCCCCCGGATGCGGAGGAGTGGGCCTACGGCTGCGAATTCGAGCCGATGACCAATGGGCGCGCGTATAGCCGCGACCACCTGCAATCCTTCAAGAACGCGATCTACGACATCGGCGTGGACATCGGCGCCAGCTATTACCGCTTCGGCGGCATGATGAAGGGCTACATCCGGCGCGTCTTCGGCGACACGCTGGTCGAGAGGCACCTCGCGATGAAGCGCAAGGCCGATCCGGCGATGATCCTCAACCGCGACGTGATCTTCTGATGTTCGGTTCGCGCAGCGGGACGGCCGCGGCGCGCGCCGGCCATGCTGCGTGCAGCGGCTGCAGCCTTTGCCTGCTGGTCTGCCCGACCTGGCGCAGCACTCACGATCCGCGCATGACGCCAGAAGGACGCGCCAAGGCGCTGCAGCACGGCGCCACGGCCGAGGACCTCCGGGCTTCGGTCGAATCCTGCACGCTGTGCGGCGCGTGCGAGCCGGTGTGTCCCGAGCAGATCGACCTCGTCGGCATGACGCTCGACCTTCGCGCGCGCCTCGCCGATGCCGAAGCGGTCGCGGCGAGTCAAGAACGAATGAAAGCACGGACGCCCATTCCGCCGGTTTCGGCGTTGCGGCTCGTGCTCGCCGGCCCCGCGCTAACGGCGAAAGCGGACGCGCTGGGCAAGATCGCACGGCTGCTGGATGCCCGCGCGTGCGCCGATGACGGCGCCGATATCGCGCACGCACTCCAATCCGGCACGCCGATTCCTCCCGGGCGCCTGGAGGGTTTCCTGTCCGGCTTGCGCAACGCGAAGACCCTGTACGTCGAAGATGGATTCTGGATGCGGCACCTGCGCGCGTGGCTGCCGAAGCTGCGCATGGTGGGTTTGGGCGAGGCACTCAGCCTGCTGGCGACCGTGCGCGGCGCCTTGCGCAAGACCGACTTGTATGTGATCGATACGCGCGCTTACCACGTCGACTACGAGCGGCTGGTCGGGCACTACGACCGCCTGCGCGCGGAGCGCGCGTGCTCGTTCAACCTCGACCTGCAGCGCATCGCAATTCCCACAGCCACTCAGTCCGCCTGGATCCTCAAGGGACGCAGCGTCGAGCGCATCGTCGTCGAGCGCCAGGAGGATGGCGAAGCCTTTCTGCAGCACGGCGGGTATCCCGTGGTGCACGTGGCGGAATTGGCGGATCATTGAAGGCCATGCAAGCGAATGTCATGAACAGGAAGGGACCATGCGCTCGGTCGACGTAGTCATTGTCGGCGCGAGCCTGTCCGCGGCTGCCGCGGCCAAGCGCCTGGTGGATGCCGGCCTCGAGGCCATCGTGCTCGAGCGCAAGGAATTGCCGCGCCACAAGATCTGCAGCGGCATCCTCTCGCCGCGCGGGCACCGGTTCCTCCTCGAGAATTTCGGCCCGCTGCCGCGCGAGGCGCTGCACGAGCCCACCTCCTGCCGCGGCGTGACCTTCCATTTCCCGTCGATGGTTTCGCTCTCGATGGATTTCTTCGGCGGCACCACGCCGCACCTGCATCGCAAATATTCCGACTACTGGGCGATCAAGCGCAGCGGGGCCGAGGTGCACGACCGGACGTCCTTCGCCGGGCTGGAGGACAAGGGCGACCACGTGCTCGTCCATGCGAGGCAGCAGGGCGAGCCGGTCGAATACCGGGCGCGCACAGTCATCGGCGCCGATGGCCCGAGTTCGCTGGTCACGCGCGCGATCTACCCGGACTACCCGCAGCAGATTCCGTGGTTCTTCGTCGGGCAGAAATTCCACGACATCGTCGAGTGCCCGCTGGACGAGCAGTATTTTCATTTCTGGTTCCACCCGGGCCTTGGCCACTACACCTGGAGCCATGCGCGCGACGGGCGCCAGATCGTCGGCGTCGGCTTCAAGCGCGGCGACAATTTTGCGAAGAAGCATGCCAACGTCGTGAACTACCTCGGCGAGAAGCACGGCGTGAAGCTCAAGCCGCACACCGAGGACGAGGGCTGCGCGGAGAATTTCGGCCCCTCGCTGATCAACCGTTATGTGTTCGGCAAGGGCAACGTGCTGATCACCGGGCAGGCGGCGGGATTTCTCAACATGATCGGCGAAGGCATGAGCTGCGCGTTGCATTCCGGCGCGATCTGCGGCGAGGCCGTGGTGGAGGCGAGGGTTACCAACAAGCCGGTGCAGGAGATGTATCGCCGGATGATCGCTTCCGAGGTGCGCCGCACGACGGACCAGTGGAACCCGCTCAAGATCGCCTTCGACAAGCCGCACGAGGCCGATTTCCCGGCGGCGCTGCTCGCCCTGGGATGGCGCGACCGCGCGAAAGTGCTGCGCGACATGTGGCGCTTCGTCGTGCTCTACAAGGAGTTCAACTGGGGCCGGCAGATCTTCCGCGAGATGCTGCAACGGCCGATCAGCGGCGGCTACTCCGGGCAGCGCTGGATCTAGGCAAGCTAAAAAAACGCCGCCGCACCTCTCGGCACGGCGGCGGTCTCCTTCTCCAAATGCTTTTCGGTCAGGCGGCGAGTTTGGCCTTCGCTTTTTCGTCGAAGAACTGTTCGTCTTCGGTCGAGCCGTGCAGCGCCGTGGTCGAGGCCTTGCCGCCGGAAACGGCCTGCGTGATCTCGTCGAAGTAGCCGGTGCCGACCTCGCGCTGGTGCTTGACCGCGGTGAAGCCGCGCTCGGCCGCCGCGAATTCCTTCTGCTGCAGCTCGACGAAGGCGGTCATGTTGTTGCGCGCGTAGCCGTAAGCCAGCTCGAACATCGAGTAGTTGAGCGAGTGGAACCCGGCAAGCGTGATGAACTGGAACTTGTAGCCCATCGCGCCCAGCTCGCGCTGGAATTTCGCGATCGTGGCGTCGTCGATGTTGCGCTTCCAGTTGAACGAGGGCGAGCAGTTGTACGCAAGCATCTTGCCGGGGAATTTCTTCTGGATGCCCTCGGCGTACTTGCGCGCGAACTCGAGGTCCGGGTTGCCGGTCTCGCACCACACCATGTCGGCGACTTCGGCGTACGCCAGGCCGCGCGACAGGGCTTGGTCGAAGCCTTTCTTCGTGCGGTAAAAGCCTTCCGCCGTGCGCTCCCCGGTCAGGAAGGGCTTGTCGTTCTCGTCGACGTCCGAGGTGACGAGGTCCGCTGCTTCGGCGTCCGTGCGCGCGAGCAACACCGTGGGCACGCCCATGATGTCCGCAGCGAGTCGGGCCGAGACGAGCTTCTGCACCGCTTCCTGCGTCGGCACAAGCACCTTGCCGCCCATGTGGCCGCATTTTTTCACCGAGGCCAGCTGGTCCTCGAAGTGAACGCCGGCGGCGCCGGCCTCGATCATCGAGCGCATCAGCTCATGCGCATTAAGCACGCCGCCGAAGCCGGCTTCCGCGTCGGCCACGATCGGCGCGAACCAGTCCACGTCGCCCTTGCCTTCCATGGTCTGGATCTGGTCCTGCCGCGCCAGCGCGTTGTTGATGCGCTTCACCACCGTCGGGACCGAGGACACCGCATAGAGAGACTGGTCCGGGTACATCGAGAGCGAATCGTTGGCGTCCGCCGCAACCTGCCAGCCGGAGAGGTACACCGCCGGCACGCCGGCCTTGACCTGCTGCATGGCCTGGTTGCCCGTCGAGGCGCCGAGCGAATTCACGAAGGGCCGCTCGCTGACCATCTTCCAGAGTTTTTCCGCGCCGGTTTTCGCCAGCGTGTACTCGATCTTCAGGCTGCCGCGCAGGCGCACCACGTCTTCGGCCGAGTAGCCGCGCTTGATGCCGTTCCAGCGCGGGTTCTGCGCCCAATCCTGCTTGATCGCTGCGATTTCCTGATCACGAGTGTTCATCTTGCGGTCCTTGCGGTGGTAGAGGTGCCGCAGGATAGGCGCCCTTTCTCTCGCGCCGCAACATCCGAATGCACACAAAAGGACCCTAAAAATTTCACATAGTTAAGTTAACTGACGGACACTTTATTTCAACCCGTGAAAGAAATTTTCAGTGAGTTTCCGCAGCGCAATACGATTTCATGCTGCGCAACGGCATCGCCTAGGTCTGGACGAGCTTGCGGTGCCTGTGGATGCTCATGAGGATGCCTATCCCGACGAACAGGGTGGCGATGGCGGTGCCACCGTAAGACACGAACGGCAACGGCACGCCGACCACCGGCAGGATGCCGGACACCATGCCCATGTTGACGAACGCATAGGTGAAGAAGATCAGCGTGACCGCGCCGGCCAGCAGGCGGCTGAAAAAGGTCGGCGCGTTCGCGGCAATCATGAGGCCGCGGCCGATCAGCAGCAGGTAGAGGAGCAGCAGCAGGCAATTGCCCGCGAGGCCGAATTCCTCGGAAAACACCGCGAAGATGAAATCGGTGTGCCGTTCCGGGATGAACTCCAGGTGGGTCTGCGTGCCCTTGAGCCAGCCCTTGCCGGTCATCCCGCCGGAGCCCACGGCGATGGTCGCCTGGATGATGTGGTATCCCGCGCCCAGCGGATCGGTCGTGGGATCCAGCAAGGTGAGGATGCGCCTGCGCTGGTAGTCGTGCAGCAGGCCCCATAGCGGAAAGAGCGAGGCCAGGCCGACGACGATGACCCCGGCGATGACCTTCCACGACAGGCCGGCAAAAAAGATCACGTAGCACCCCGCCGCGAGCACGAGGACGGCGGTGCCCAGGTCGGGCTGCTTTGCGATCAGCAGCACCGGGACCATCAGCAGGACCGCGGCCACGATGAAATGCCCCGCGCGCAGCGTCGCCTCGTGACGATGGAAATACCACGCGAGCATCAGCGGCATCGCGATCTTCATCATTTCGGAGGGCTGGAAGCGCGTCACGCCCACATGCAGCCAGCGGCGCGCGCCGTTCACCACGTCGCCGAAAAGCGCAACGGCCACGAGGAAAGCGATGCCGATGACGTAGATCGGGACCGCGAAGCGCATCAGGGCCTGCGGGGACACCTGCGCCAGGATCCACATCGCCACGAACCCGACCGCAAGGTTGGCGAGCTGGGCCGTGATGCGCCCGGGGTATTCGTAGCTTGCGCTGTAGAGGGTGGCCAGCCCGAGGACCACGATCATGAGCGCGAGCGTGAACAGGGGACCGTCGATGCTGCCGGTAAACCGGCCGGCAAGGCGCCGCACCGAAAGATGGGAGGCGTTGAGCGAACTCAATCGCTGTCGCCTTCCTTGGCGGGATTCTCGGGGACCTGCTTGGGCTCCGGAGGCACCTTGCCGAGCAGGTAGTAGTCGAGGAGCGCACGCGCGATCGGCGCGGCGGCGACTGACCCGAAGCCGCCGTTCTCGACGATGACCGCGAGCGCGATCTTGGGACTGTCGAGCGGGGCGAAGGCGATGAACAGCGAGTGGTCGCGATGGCGCTCGGCGGTGTTCTTCTCGCTGTACTTTTCGCCTGCCTTGATCGCGATCACCTGCGCAGTGCCGGTCTTGCCCCCGCTGGTGTACTGCGCGCCTGCGAATACGCGCGCGCCGGTGCCGCCGGTATTCACGCCGGCCATGGCTTTCTTGATGAACTCGATGTGGTCCGGCTGCATCGGGACGCGGGGCAGCGCTTCCGGTTCGAGGGTGCGGCGGGTGTTGGTGCGCTGGTTGTCTATGTGATTGACGAGCCGCGGCTTGTAGACCACGCCCTTGTTGGCGATGGCGGCCGTGGCCTGCGCCAGCTGCAGGGGCGTATAGGAGTGATAGCCCTGCCCGATGCCGATCGAGATCGTCTCGCCCGCGTACCATTTCTGTTGCTCCGGCTTGCGGAAGCGCTTGCGCTTCCACTCAGGCGACGGAAGGATCCCGGTCGATTCGCCTTCGAGGTCGATGCCGGTGCGGTGGCCCAGGCCAAAAGGCGCCAGCGACCTTGCGATCAGGTCGATGCCCATGTCGTTGGACAGGATGTAGTAGTACGTGTCGCAAGACTCGACGATCGCCTTGTACATGTCCACCGAGCCATGGCCGCCGACCTTGTCGTCGCGAAAGCGCCGGCCACCGAAGTCGAAGAAGCCGGGGTCTGAAATCGCCTGCCCCGGCTTGCGCTTGCCGGTCTCCAGCGCGGCCATCGCGAGGAAAGGCTTGATCGTAGAGCCCGGCGGGTACAGCCCGTTGATCGCGCGGTTGGTCAGCGGTCGGTCGGGCGAGTTGTTGAGCTCCGACCAGCTCTGCGGGTCGATCCCTTCCACGAACAGGTTCGGGTCGAACCCCGGCTTCGAGACGAAGGCCAGGACGCCGCCATTGGTCGGGTCGATCGCGACGACGGCGCCGCGCCGCTCGCCGAAAACGGTCTCCGCAACCTGCTGCAGCTTGATATCCAGCGCAAGGGTGATGTCGTTGCCAGGGAGCGCGGGCGTGCGCGAAAGCGTGCGGATGCCGCGGCCGCCGGCATCGATCTCGACCTGCTCGATGCCGGTGGTGCCGTGAAGCTCGGCCTGGTAGCTGCCCTCCAGGCCCATCTTGCCGATGAAGTCGGTGCCCTTGTAGTTTGCATCGACCCCTTCCTCGACGAGTTTTTCCGCGTCCTTGTCGTTGATGCGGCCGATGTAGCCGACCACATGCGAGCCCAGCGCCTCGAACGGGTACTGGCGGAACAGGCGCGCCTTGATCTCGACGCCGGGAAAGCGGTACCGGTTGGCGGCGAAACGCGCCACCTCCTCGTCGGTCAGCCGGGTGCGGATCGGCAGGCTCTCCGCATTGCGCGTTTCCGCCAACAGCTTCTTATAGCGCGCGCGGTCGCGCGGCCCGATCTCGACGATCTCGGCCAGGCTGTTGAGCGTGCCTTCGAGGTCCGAAATCTTGGCCGGCATGAGCTCGAGCGTGTAGGCCGAGTAGTTGCGCGCGAGCACCACGCCGTTGCGGTCCATGATCAGGCCGCGGTTCGGCGGGATCGGCACGATCGAGATGCGGTTGTCCTCGGCCTTGGTGTGGTAGTAGTCGCGCTGCACGACCTGCAGGTAGATGAAGCGCGAGAGCAAAGCGCCGAAGGCCAAGAGCACCGCAATGCCGGCGACGCCGATGCGCAGCTGGAAATAGTAAAGCTCGCGCTCGTGGTTCTTGAGTTCGGCGAATTTCATCCGGGAATCTTCACTGCCCGATTCAGATCGGCCGGGTTTCGTCGACTTCGACTGCGCGGCGCTGCGGCGCCAGCAGGAGGAAGCTCAGCACCGGCCAGAGCATCGCGCCGATCAGCGGCCCGACCAGCAGGCTCCAACCCGGGAACTGCGCGCCCGCGGCCAGCCGCACGAGCACTTCGATCGCGGTTGCACCGACCAGCAGGATCGCGACGTGCATCGCCTGCAGCAGCCATGGGAACCAGAGGATGCGCCGCGAGAGGCTGATCGCCGCGAAAGCCAGCAGCGAATAGGCAAGCGCATGCTGGCCGAGCAGCACGCCGTTGCCGGTATCCATGAGCAGGCCCATGAGCCAGCCTACGCCCAAACCCACCAGCCGCGGCTGGCGGATGCACCAGAAGGCAAGCGTGACCGCGACGAAATCCGGCACGATCGTGGTGTCGCTCCACGGCAGGAAATCGAGGATCAGCGCGATGAGGAACGAAAGCACGATCGTCCCGATCCTGACGGGCAGCAGGATGTATTGCGGCCGTTCGGCGAACATCAGTGCCACGCGCCCATCCTCTTGTGATCACCCGGCATTCGATAACTCCTTCCTTCGCTTGCCCTTGAACCCCTTGGTCTTGGGCTCCGGCTGCGCCTTGTCCACCGGGTAGGCCGGCAGCTTCGATTCGGTGGACAGCGCCAGCAGGTAGCGGTTTCGCTCGTCGCCGCCGGCCGGCTGGCAAAGGATCCGCGCGAAGGCCGCCACCGCGTCGCGCTCGATCCGGATGACCGTGGCCACCGGCAGGCCGGGCGGATAGGTTCCGTCGATTCCCGAGGTCACGAGCTTGTCGCCATTCTGGATTTCCGCGTTGGCCGCCATGAAGCGCAGTTCGAGCGCCCCGGGCGAGCCGGAGCCGAACGCCACCGCGCGCAGTCCGTTGCGCACCACCTGTACCGGAATCGCCTGGTCCTTGTCTGTGAGCAGGGTTACTTCCGCCACTTTCGGATGCACGCGCGTCACCTGGCCCACGACGCCCGCATCGTCGATCACGGGCTGGCCGGGCTTGATGCCGTCCGACGACCCCTTGTCGATGAGCAGCTTGCGCGAAAAGGGGTCGCGCCCCGAATACAGCACCTCGACCGGCGTTGACTTGAGATCGGTGCGCTCCTGCGCCCCGTTGATCCGCCGCAGCTGGTTGAGCTCGGCCTCGGCCGCCTCGAACCGCAGCGCGCTCGGCGAGCCGGCAATCAGCTTTGCGCGCAGGTCGGCGTTCTCGCGCTGCAGGGCGCCGTGCGTGGCGAAAAACGCGGACATGCGCGCCGCAAACTGGCTCGGGGCGGTCGCGATCTGCTGGAGCGGATACGCGGCCATGGCGAAATAGCCCCTCAGCTGCTCCGCGTACTTGAAGCGCGCATCGAGCACCAGCAGGGCAATCGACAGCGAGGCGAAGAAGATGAGTCGGACGAGAGGCGCGGGGCCGCGCCGGAAGAACGGTGGGGGCGCGTGCTCCATGCCCCCATCACTCAGTCATTCGTGAAGATCGGGCCGAAGTGCTCCATCTTCTCGAGCGCCTTGCCCGAGCCGCGGACCACGCAGGTCAGCGGGTCTTCCGCGACGATCACCGGCAAGCCGGTCTCTTCCATGAGCAACCTGTCGAGGTCGCGCAGCAGCGCGCCGCCGCCGGTGAGCACCATGCCTTTTTCGGCAATGTCGGCGCCGAGCTCGGGCGGCGTCTGCTCCAGCGCCGACTTGACCGCGGAAACGATCTGGTTGAGCGGCTCGGTGAGCGCTTCGAGGATCTCGTTGGAGCTGATGGTGAAGCTGCGCGGGATGCCCTCCGCGAGGTTGCGGCCCTTGACTTCCATCTCGCGCACTTCGCTGCCCGGGAAGGCCGAGCCGATGGTCTTCTTGATCATCTCTGCGGTGGTCTCGCCGATCAGCATGCCGTAGTTGCGGCGGATGTAGTTGATGATCGCCTCGTCGAACTTGTCGCCGCCGACACGCACGCTGCCCGAGTACACCATGCCGCCGAGCGAGATCACGCCGACTTCGGTCGTGCCGCCGCCGATGTCCACGACCATCGAGCCTGTTGCTTCTGCGACGGGAAGGTCCGCGCCGATCGCCGCCGCCATGGGTTCTTCGATGAGGTACACCTGGCCGGCGCCTGCGCCGATTGCGGATTCGCGGATTGCGCGGCGCTCGACCTGCGTCGAACCGCAGGGCACGCAGATGATGATGCGCGGGGAAGGCGAGAAGAGGCGCGAGTCGTGCACCTTCTTGATGAACTGCTTGAGCATCTGCTCGGTGACGGTGAAGTCGGCGATCACGCCATCCTTCATCGGGCGGATCGCGGTGATGTTGCCCGGCGTCTTGCCGAGCATCATCTTGGCTTCCTTGCCCACGGCCTGGATGGTTTTCTTGGCGTTCGGGCCGCCTTCCTGGCGGATGGCGACGACCGAAGGCTCGTCGAGCACGATGCCCTTGCCGCGGACGTAAATGAGCGTGTTTGCGGTGCCCAGGTCGATTGCGAGGTCGTTGGAGAAATAACTGCGCAGGAAGCCGAACATGAGCGTGCTGAAAGCCTTCTTTGTGAAGCCTTAACTTAGAGGGCTAAGACCGTGTTTCGAAAGGTGTGTTCTGAAAGGTCACTATGATACCCTAAGGGCGCCCCGGAGAAAGCCGCGCGGGCACCTCCGAACCCCGTTTGCGCACCGCCACATGTCCCTCGACCTCGAGCAGATCCGACGCATCGCCCGGCTCGCGCGCATCGCAGTTACCGACACCGAAGCCGCCGACACCGCCACGCGCCTCAACGGCCTGCTCGGACTCATCGAACAGCTGCAGGCGGTCGACACCACCGGCATCGAGCCGATGGCGCATGCGCTCGACGCGGAAATGCCGATCTCGCAGCGGCTTCGCGAGGACAAGGCGACCGAGCCCGACCGGCGCAGCGACTTCCAGTCGAGCGCGCCCGCGGTGGAGGAAGGCTTGTACCTCGTGCCCCGCGTAGTCGAGTAGTCCATGGTCGATCCGGTCACTCTTTCCCTTTCCGGCTTGTCCGCCGCCCTCGAGGCCAAAAAAGTCTCGAGCGTCGAGCTGACGCAGGTGTTCCTCGATCGCATCGCCAGTCTCGATGGCGAGCTCAATTCATTCATCACGGTCGATCCGCAAGGTGCTCTCGCGCAGGCAAAAGCGGCCGATGCCCGCCGCGCTGCCGGCGAGGTCGCGCCGCTTCTCGGTATTCCAATCGCTCACAAGGACATCTTCTGTACGCAAGGTCTCGCAACGACCTGCGGTTCGAAGATGCTGGCCAACTTCGTCTCGCCGTATGACGCCCATGTGGTCGAACAGTTCAGCGCGGCCGGCGCGGTATTGCTCGGCAAGACGAACATGGACGAGTTCGCCATGGGTTCGTCGAACGAGTCCTCGCATTTCGGTTTTGTAAAAAATCCATGGCGCAAGAGCGCGGTGCCCGGCGGCTCGTCGGGCGGCTCGGCGGCGGCCGTGGCGGCGCGCCTGGTGCCGGCCGCCACCGGGACCGACACCGGCGGGTCGATCCGCCAGCCGGCGTCGTTCAACGGCATTTGCGGCCTCAAGCCGACTTACGGCGTCGTCTCGCGCTACGGCATGATCGCTTTCGCCTCGTCGCTCGACCAGGGCGGGCCGATGGCCAAAAGCGCCGCCGACCTCGCCGCATTGCTCAACGTGATGGCCGGGTTCGACGCGCGCGACTCCACCAGCCTCGATCGTCCCGCCGAGGACTACTCGCGCGATCTCTCCAGGCCGATCGCCGGGCTGCGCATCGGCATGCCCAAGGAGTATTTCGGCGAGGGCGTCGCCCCCGAGGTCGCCGCGCGCGTCAGCGAGGCGATCCGCTGGTTCGAGAGCCAGGGCGCGAAGACGGTCGAGATCACGCTGCCGAACACGCATCTCGCGGTGCCGGTGTACTACGTGCTCGCGCCGGCGGAGGCATCGTCAAACCTCTCCCGGTTCGACGGCGTGCGCTATGGCTACCGCGCGGCGGAATACAACGACCTCTTCGAGATGTACTCCAAGTCGCGCGCCGAGGGCTTCGGCGCCGAGGTCAAGCGCCGCATCCTTGTCGGCACTTATGTGCTCTCGCACGGCTACTACGACGCCTACTACCTTCAGGCGCAGAAGATCCGCCGGCTGATCGCGCGCGATTTTGCCGATGCCTACGCAAAATGCGACCTCATCATGGGGCCGGTGGCGCCATCGACAGCCTTCGAGATAGGCGCGATGACGGAAGACCCGGTGCAGATGTACCTCAACGACATCTTCACCATCCCGGCTTCGCTTGCGGGCCTGCCGGGCCTGTCGGTTCCGTGCGGGTTCGACGGCAAGGGCCTGCCCGTGGGGCTACAGATGATCGGCAACTTCTTTTCCGAATCGCGCCTGCTGAATGCTGCGCACCAGTACCAGCAGGCGACCGACTGGCACCAGCGCGCGCCGGCAATGGCGGAGCTCTGAGCATGGCGGCCGGCTGGGAAATCGTCGTCGGGCTGGAGACCCATACGCAGCTGCTCACTCGGAGCAAGATTTTTTCCGGGTCTTCGACGGCCTTTGGCGCTGCGCCGAATACGCAGGCCTCGGCGGTGGATCTGGCGCTGCCGGGCGTGCTGCCGGTGCTCAATGCGAGGGCGGTGGAATTCGCGGTGCGCCTCGGGCTTGCGATCGGCGGCACCATCAGCCCGCGCTCGGTGTTCGCGCGCAAGAATTACTTTTACCCGGACCTGCCCAAGGGCTACCAGATCAGCCAGTACGAACTGCCGGTCGTGCAGCACGGCACGCTGAAGATCGTCACGGAAGCAGGTGAGAAGACAATACGAATCTTGCGCGCTCACTTGGAGGAGGACGCGGGCAAATCGCTGCATGAAGATTTCAAGGGTCTCTCGGGCATCGACCTCAATCGCGCCGGCACCCCGCTGCTGGAAATCGTCACCGAACCGGACATGCGCGGTTCCAAAGAAGCGGTGACCTATGCCAAGGCGCTGCATTCGTTGGTGCGCTGGATCGGCATCTGCGACGGCAACATGCAGGAAGGCTCGTTCCGCTGCGATGCCAACGTTTCGGTCAGGCGCCCGGGTGAGCCGCTCGGCACGCGCTGCGAGATCAAGAACCTCAACTCATTCCGCTTCATGGAGCAGGCGATCGAGTTCGAGGCGCGCCGCCAGGTCGAGCTGATCGAGGACGGCGGCAAGGTGGTGCAGGAGACGCGGCTTTACGATCCCGACCGCAACGAGACGCGCTCGATGCGTTCCAAGGAAGATGCGCAGGACTACCGCTACTTCCCCGATCCGGATTTACTGCCGCTGGTGATCAGCGCAGCCGATATCGAGCGGGTTCGCGCCGCGCTGCCGGAACTGCCGCAGCAAATGCGGGAGCGGTTCAAATCGCAGTACGAATTGTCCGACTACGACGCAATGCTCCTCACCGAAGACCGGGAGACCGCCGTTTATTTCGAGGGCGCGGCCAAAGGCGGGAAGCCCAAGCTCGCCGCCAACTGGATCAACGGCGACCTTTCGGCGCGCCTCAAGGAATCCGGCATTTCGATCGGCCAGTCGCCGATGAGCGCCGAAATCCTCGCATGGATGATCGGCCGTATTGCCGACGGGACCATCTCGGGGAAGATTGCGAAAGACACCGTGTTCCCGGACCTGTGGGCGGGCAAGGCGGCCGGGACGGGCGGTGCTCACCTCTCACTCACCCAGGCCGATGCTTATCTGGAGGCGCAGAACCTCAAGCAGGTCTCGGATTCCGGCGAGATCGAGAAAATGGTCGACGAAGTGCTCGCCGCGAACGCGAAGCAGGTCGAGGACTACCGTGCCGGCAAGGAGAAAGCCTTCAACTCGCTGGTCGGGCAGGTCATGAAGGCGGCCAAGGGAAAAGCCAACCCGGCCCAGGTCAACGCGATCCTGAAGAAGAAGCTCGGCGGCTGAGCAGGGCGGCTACTTCTTGGCGGGCGCCGCCGTCTTGACCGGCGCCGACGCTGCCGGTGCGGAGGCCGTGGCGGGGCCTTTCGTGAGCTCGAAATAGCGGCGCTTGTCTTCGTCGTAGCGCGCGTTGATCCCTTCGACGTCTTTCATCTTCGCGGCGAGCAGGTTCTGCTGCGCCTTGAGGTCGATCTCGTTGTTCTGGATGTCCAGGGTGACCTTGGCAGGCGGCTTGTTCTTGCCCTGGTAGAACTCGAGCTCTTTCTTCATGCCCGCGCCGACTTTCTCGATCTGCGCGATCTTGGCCTGGGTTTCCTTGACCGCCTTCTCGTTGTCCGCCAAGGCGCGGCTGCGCGCGACTTCGATGTCCTTCTCGCTGCCGTAGGTGGAAAGCAGCGCCTTGTTCTTGCGCGTTTCTTCCTGCTCCTTGCGGGCCGCCTCGGCGGCCTTTTCCTTGTTGATGCGCTCTTCGGCGTCCCGCGCGGCGCGCTGCTCGGGCGTCAGCATGGCCTCGGTGCGCTTCACCACCTGGCCCTGGTTGTTCAGCTGGTTGACGGCCTGCCCGGCGCACTGCGGCGGCAGGGTCGAGCCGACATAAGTCTTGCCGTCCTTGCCGACGCACTTGATGATGCCCTGCGCCTGCACCGCCCACGGCGCAAGCGCAAGCGCGGCTGCCAGGATTGCCTTCGAAAGTGTCGCACCCATCTTCGCTGCCCCCATTGGAGAATGCCCGCGCATTTTGCGCCCTTTGGCGCCCTTGCTCAACCGCAGGACCGATAGCGCATAACGTTGCGGCGGCCCTTGCGTTGACTGCGTTAAAATTCGCACACTCCTGACTGACGGCGAACCCATGGTTTTTACCGACAAGGCGCTGATCGCCGAGATCACCGCAAAAATGCTCCTCGAAGTGAAGGCGGTGCTGTTCTCGGACGCCAAGCCCTTCATCTTCACCTCCGGTTGGGCCAGCCCGGTCTACATCGACGGACGCAAGCTGATCTCCTATCCGAGAATCAGAAGCCAGCTGATCGAGTTCGCGGCCGCCACGGTGGTGCGGGATGTCGGTTTCGAGCAGTTCGACACAGTGGCCGGCGGCGAGACCGCGGGCATTCCCTACGCCGCCTGGATCGCCGACCGCCTCGCGCTGCCGATGCAGTACGTGCGCAAGAAGCCCAAGGGTTTCGGCCGCAATGCGCAGATCGAGGGGCATGTGGAAGAGGGCGCGCGCACGCTGCTGGTCGAGGACCTCACCACCGACGGGCGTTCCAAGGTCATCTTCTGCAAGGCGCTGCGCGATGCGGGCGCGCTGGTCGACCACGTGTACGTCAATTTCTACTACGACATCTTTCCCGAGTCGAAGACGATCCTCGCCGACCTCAACGTGCAGCTTCACTACCTCGCCACTTGGTGGGACGTGCTCGCGGTAGTCAAGCAAGGCGGCTACCTCGAGACCGCGCAGATCGACGAAGTCGAGAAATTCCTCAATGAGCCGGCCAAGTGGTCCGCGGCGCACGGCGGAGTAGCGAGCTTTCCCTCGAGCTAAAGCGTGAGGGTAGTCAGCGTCAACCTCAACGGCATCCGCTCGGCTGCCCGCAAGGGCTTCTACCAGTGGCTGCCGGCGCAACGCGCCGATTTCGTCTGCATGCAGGAAGTCAAGGCGCAGGAGGCCGATCTCGAGCCCTCGATGCTGGCGCCGAAAAACTATCACTCGATGTTTTCGTACGCCGAGAAGCGCGGCTACAGCGGGGTCGGCATCTACAGCCGTCACAAGCCCGACAGCGTGCATCGCGGTTTCGGCAGCAGGGAATTCGACGCCGAGGGCCGCTATGTCGAGGCGCGCTTCGGCAACCTGGCGGTGATCTCGGTGTATTTCCCCTCGGGCTCGAGCTCGCCCGAGCGGCAACTCGCCAAGTTCCGCTTCCTCGAGGAAGTGAAGCCCCACCTGAAGGCGCTGGTCAAATGCGGGCGCGAGGTCGTGCTTTGCGGCGACTGGAACATCGCGCACAAGGAGATCGACCTGCGCAACTGGCGTTCGAACCAGAAGAACTCCGGATTCCTGCCCGAGGAGCGCACGTGGATCACGCACGTGTTCGACGAGATCGGCTTCGTCGACGTGTTCCGCCGCCTCAACAACCAGCCGGACCAGTACACCTGGTGGTCGAACCGCGGCGATTCATGGAACAAGAACGTCGGGTGGCGCATCGACTATCACGTCGCCAGCGCGGGCCTCGCGAAGGCCGCGAAGAAGGAATCGATCTACAAGACGAAGCGCTTCTCTGACCACGCCCCGCTCACGATCGACTACGACTGGAAGCTCTAGGCGGCGCGCTTTTCGCCTACAGCCGCCGCGCCGGGCGGCATGTTGCCGGCGGGAGGCGGCATGCGGTTGCGCTGGCGGCGGCGGTCGAGCCACCAGGCGAGCACCGGCAGCATTGCGAACCCGCCGGGCATAACGAACACGACGATGTAGGGCGAGAGCTTCGTGAGGCGCTGCATATGCACGCGCAGCTCCTGCAGGTCTGCGTCGCTCCACTTCTGCTTGTTGCGCGGCTTCATGAGCAGCGGCATCAGTCCCTTGACCTGCACCATCTCGGAAAGCAGCGCCTTGCGCTCCCTTTCTGCAAGGTCCCAGGCACTGCGCACGACTTTCGGTACGGCGATCGGCATTTTCAGTAGGCCCGCCGCACGGCGGGCTGGGTTGGGACAAGACGGTCGATCGTGGCGCGCAGGCGGCGCCAGGCGCGCCAGAGCGATACGCCGGTGGCCACGACCTTGAAGGTCTTGCCGGGACGGAGCGCTGCAAAGAGTCCGAGTGACGCTGCGCCGCCCACTGCAAGCCACGCGGGATTCCTGCGCACCGCCTGCCCTGCCTCGCGCGCGCGATCGAACCATGCCGCGAAACGATCGACGCGGTTCACGAGCCCGAATACCTCGGCGCGCTGGGCTTCCGACCGGGCGACGAGTTGCGCGCGGCGCTCGCGAAGCGCGATGAGGCGTTCGCGCATCACGGCTTGGCGGCCTCGTCAGCCTGCGCGCGGTCTTTCTGGAATTCGGCGATCGTCGCCGCGAGGAACCGGGGCCGGGCCGACAGGCCGGCTCGCACCATCAGCACGCTGACTGCCCCGCCGGCGACAAACGTCGCGGCGACCAGGCCTGCGGCGAGCAGCCGGTTGGTGTCCCAGAAAAGCAGCACGATGAAGAACGCGATGAAGACCAGCGCCACGGTGAAAAGGAACAACGCGGCCACGGCCCACAGCGCCACTTCGAGCAGGCGCAGGACCTGCTCTTCGACTTCGTTGGCGGCGAGGCGGGCGCGCGTTTCGGCGTGGTCGAGCAGGCCGCGCAAGCCCGTGCGCAGCGAAGTCGGCCGCGCGCGCTCACGCGCGGACGGCCCTTCGACAGGCGCACCTAGTGCCATCGCCTGGATCACGCCGGCTGGAGACTCGACTGCCCGCGGTCAGCGGCGGGCAATCAGCATGCCGAGCAGGACGCCGACGCCCGCGGCAACGCCTACGGCCTGCCACGGATGGTCATGCACGTACTCGTCGGTCGCGCGGGCGGCCTCCTTGGTGCGCTCCATCATGGCGTGCTCGGCATCGACGAGTTTTTCCTTGTAGACGGCCAGCGAGGCTTGGATGCGCTCGCGAGCGGTCGCGATCTTCTCGCCGGCCTGGCCGGCGGTGGCCCTGAGGAGTTCTTCGGTGTCGCCGATCAGTACTTTGAGGTCGGAGACGAGTTTGTCTTTGGTGGCTTGGCTATCTGCGGTCATGAGGGTTGCCTTCGTGGCTGGCTGTTGGGGTCGGTGGCGGCAGTCGTAAAGTTGCTGCGTTTGCGTCTGATTGATGCGGCGCGCAATGAACTGGGAAGGCTACCGAGTTTTGACTGGCTAGGCAAGGCAAACGCCCTGGCCCAAACGTGGGCCCGCGCACTGTGTTGCGTAAATGCGGCGGTTAGAATCGCCGCAGCTCATGGCCTTCGCGGATACCCTCCTCGTCTTCCGCAGCCGGAAGATCTTCCTCCTCCTGCTCCTGGGCTTCTCCTCGGGGCTGCCGCTGGCGCTCACCGCCGGCACGCTGCAGGCCTGGCTCACCGTCGAAGGCGTCGACCTCAAGACCATCGGCTGGTTCGCCCTCGTCGGCCAGCCCTATACCTACAAATTCCTCTGGGCGCCGCTAATGGACCGGTACGCGATCCCGTTCCTGGGGCGGCGGCGCGGGTGGCTGATCGTGACCCAGGTGGCGCTTGCCGGCGCGATCGCGTTCATGGGCACCCTCTCGCCGAAGGATTCGCCCTGGCTGCTCGCGGGGCTCGCGTTGCTGGTGGCTTTCCTGTCTTCCTCGCAGGACATTGTGTTCGACGCTTTCCGCACCGACATCCTTGGCGCAGAAGAGCGCGGCGCCGGCGCCGCGGTCTCGGTTTTCGGCTACCGCATCGCGATGCTTGTGTCCGGCGGCCTCGCCCTGGTGCTCGCAGACAGCGTGCTCGGCTGGCAGAACACCTACCTCCTCATGGCCGGCCTCATGCTGGTCGGCATCATCGCCACCTGGAACGCGCCGGAGCCCGAATCGGCGGGGGCGCCGCCGCGTTC
>JANMDK010000069.1:0-23606 GCA_031376265.1 Pseudomonadota bacterium | reverse complement strand
GAACCCCGTCCTTCTCTTCGTACGCATCCTGCTCCTGGCCTTCGCCTTGCCCGTGTCCGCGCAGGACTATCCCTCCAAACCCGTCCGCATCATCGTTCCGTTCCAGCCCGGGGGCGGCAGCGACACCCTCGCGCGTCTGCTTGGCGAAAAGCTCACCCCGAAATGGGGCCAGCCGGTGATCGTCGAGAACAAGGCCGGCGCCGGCGGCAACCTCGGCGCGGAGTACGTCGCCAAGGCGCCGCCGGACGGGTACACGCTGTTCCTCTCCTCGCCGGGGCCGCTCGTCGTCAACAAGAGCCTGTACGCGAAGCTCGCCTTCGATCCGGATGCCTTTGCGCCGGTTTCGATCGTGGCAACCAACTACGGGGTGCTGGTGGTCCATCCCAAGGCCGGCCTGGATTCGATCGCCCAGCTCATCGCAGCGGCGAAGGCCTCCCCCGACAAGCTCAACTACGCCTCCGCCGGCAGCGGCACCACGCCGCACCTGGCGGGTGAGCTCTTCAAGTCCATGGCCGGCGCAAAGATCACCCATGTGCCGTACAAGGGCGCCGGCCCCGGGTTTGCCGGGCTGCTCGGCGGCGAGGTGGACATGATGTTTGTCGATGTGTTCATCGCCCTGCCACATGTGCGCTCGGGCAAGCTGCGCGCGCTCGCGCTTGGCGGGGGCAAGCGCAACCCGCTGTTGCCTGGGGTGCCGGTGATGTCGGAGGTGCTGCCGGGGTTCGATTACCAGGTCTGGCAGGGCGTTGTTGCGCCTTCGGGGACGCCGGTTACTGTGGTGGCGAAGATCTCTGCCGCGATTGCCGAGGCGGTGAAGCAGCCGGATGTGGTGAAGCGGCTGGCGGATGTGGGGCTGGATGCGGTGGGGAGCACGCCGGCCGAGATGGAGGCGGTGATGAGGCAGGATCGGGAGCGGTGGGGGAAGGTCATCCGCGAGACGGGCGCCAAAGCGGACTAGGAGAGCCGTGGCCGGACTGCTTACGATAAAGTTCAGACCAATCCAGTACGAGTTCGAACTGTACCCATGAACAAGCGCGCGTTTCGACCTGACGATGAATGCCCGTGACGAAGAGATCGTGTCACGCGCCGCGGCCCTCACGGGCGCGGCCATGGCCGAATTCGTGCGCGCTGCCGCCGTGGAAAAGGCCCTCGCGCTGCTCGATCGCGAATCGCGCGTGACGCTGTCGAAGCGGGACTTCGCCGCGTTTAGCAAGGCGCTTTCCGGGGCGTTCACCCCGAATCGCTCACTCAAGGGCGCGCTGGCCGAGGCCGGGGAGAAAGTGCGCCGCGATTGAGTTGATACCGCTTAAAACGCTCAAGACTCAAGCGCCTTTGCGCCACAAGCCTTCAGGAACGTCGATACCCCGTCGTAGAACTCGACTTTTCGTGTTGGATCTTCACCAGTTGGGTCTCCTCTCGGTACGAATACAACCATTCCTTTACGAGCCCTCGTGAGCAGAACGCGGTAACCGTTCTTCGCCACGTCAACCAAATTGTCCGTCTGCCAATCAGATCCGGACAACTTGTACGCAATCCACTCGTCATTCTCGCGACGCAAGTCCGCGTCCCAACAGACAATGCAGTAGTCCAACTCCAACCCCTGAATTTGGAACTGATTCTGCACTGTCTCCAATGCATTCGACGAACGGATATCAGTGCTCGGTGCGAGCATCCATGTCGCGATGTCGGGCTTATAGTCAACAAACAATCCCTCTGCGGCGAGACGCCTTGCTTGCCCAGACGCAATAAGCCCCGAGCGTTGACCGCCAACAGTTTGACGCTTGACCCATCGACGAGCGGCCTCAAGATCGCGAGTCAACCATATTGTGTTTTGATGACTCTCCATAGTGGCAACAAGCAAATTTGCCTTGGACGTTTCGCCCTCCAATACAGCACCAACCCATTCCTCGACTACTGCGTTGAGGTAATAGCGCATGGACTGGTGAAGATGGCCATTCGTCAGGGGTCGGCGGCTTGGATGCGCACCCCACTTCTCACGATCGTGAATCTCAGCCAAGGCAAGTGTTTCGTCGGCAATTGAAAAGGTCCAACCATCCCTATCAGCTGCGTCCAGCCACGCGACGATACCTCGCTCACCGCGGTTGATCGCCTGATTGTGTCCAACGAGCGCAACAACGACTGCGCCGCCCTCCGGAAACGCCTTCTTCTGTACAGCAAGAATAAGATCCGCTTCATGATCCGCAAGGGGAACGCCGAGCACGGTGCGTCCTTGCTCATAGGTCCGCTGAGCTTCGTCAAACACCAACACGCGACCGTCTTCCTGGCGATGCGCCTCACCTCGTTTACCCAGAAAATTATGGGCTTTGACAATCTTGAAGCTTGCCGCTGAAGTCACAAGCTTGGCGTCAGCACGGCGATATCCAGTTGGCGTCCAAGATGCCGCGCGTTGCCCTTGCGCACGATAGGACGCACCGAGCGCTTTGTTGAGGACATCAACTAAGGGCGCGTTGCCAGTGACGAACACCGCCCCGTCGGCGTGTTTACCGCGCATGACAATTTCAAGCCCGACCAACGTCTTGCCCGCACCGGGCGCACCAGACAGAAAAATGATGTGATACTCCCCAAGGCCGAGTGACGTTTCAATGCGCTCTCGAATCTCGTTAACACTAGCTTTAATCGCCGCTTCCGGCGCGGCGTGTTCTTGAATGGCAACTACATCGTGGTTGCCATACAGTGAAAGCGTTGCGTCCAAAATAGATGAAGACGGACGAAACGATGAATCGAGCCACTCGGCCCGCTGCACGTCCGCCTCCGAACGTCGATTCTGCAGTCCAATCCGAATCGCGTCTTGAAGGCTGTCCCTGTCGCACTCCAATGGCTTGTTCGTTAGCGCAGACCAACTGCGATCCGCAATTCCGGGCCATGCAACCGGGGGACGTACTCGACCGGTCGTGAGCGCGAGAATGGGTACGACGATAGCTTTCTTTAGCTCACACCATTCTCGCGTGACTCGGTGAAATTCAAGCAAGTTGACGGCATAGTTCATCACCTGGTCACGATCTGCTCGCTGAATTTTCGTACGCTTGAACTCGACGACGAACAAGACTCCGTCGGCAAGCAGCAAACAGTCCATCCGAAGCCCGCGGCGACGAAAATCAAACTCAAGAATGACATGGCGTACCGACTCGCAGCCCGGAGCTAACAGCGCGGCGCGCAGAATCGGAATCCGTTCGTCTAGGCTCTTTTGCAGAACCTCGACACTTTGTTGCCATTCCTGAGTTTGAGTTGCTTCAATCTCAAGACTTTCGGCAGCCGCGCGAAAGGCGAGTTGACTGGCAATCTGATCTCTCGGCTCCGCAAGAAATTCATCACGCGTGCCGTAATACCAAGCCGCCGAATGTCTGGACCTATGATTCCCCGCCATGTTCGGGCTCCCCTGTCCTTTCTCGATGCGGTTGTGCAGACAGCCTGACGACGAGTGTATCTCAGCGATTTCTGCCAAACGTCAACGAGACTAGCGCAGTGCTGTGAGACGAACGGGCTAAATTGCTGAGCTTCGTAGAAGTCCTACGATTTGCGCGACATCACACGACGAAGCGTGGCGATCCGTCGGGAAAGGCCCAATTGCGATAACGATCGTCCGTACCGTGAGATCCGAAAGTAGATTTCCTCTTGCTTGTGCGAATTTCTCGTGAGGAGATAGCAGATGCGATTGACGCGATGGAAGCCCGGGACTATCCACTCATCCTTGTCGGCCTCTAGAACCGTCCAAACAAAGTCTTGGTCGTAGTTCCGAACGATCTGCAGGTCCGCTCCAAACGTTTCCAGTCCATGACCGCCCCAAATATCGAACCCCGCAGCTGGGTGTCGAAAGGGGTGGAAGTAATCGTAGAAAACATCTTCATGAAAACTCGTGGTCTGACCCATCTCACATCTTCCAATGTGGCGATATCCGCCTCGAGCAGTTCATCCCGTCTGCCCACCGTTAAGATTCCATAATGCAGCGAGAATGACGAACAAAGTTAAACTTTACTTACTGAAGATGCCCATTCGGCGCCATTCTTCACTACTTTATATTTCCATTTCCGGCAACTACCCCACAAAAATCAGCTCCGTCCTCTCCCCCCGCCGGTGAAAAATCACCGCCCTCTGCCTCAGCCTCTGCCCGATCTCCCGAGCCACCTCCTTCCCCATCCCCACCACCAGCACGCTCCCCTCCCCCATCCCCACGTACCCGCGCTCTTCCAGCGCCTCCGCCAGATCCCGCCGCACACTCTCCCGGCCGGCACAAATGCAAGCCGCGGTCTGCTGACCCACCTTCTCCAGCAGCGCATCCAGCCGCGGATTGGCCTGCCCGACCTTCACCGTAATAGAAGCCTCCCGGAACATGACCGGCTAGGCCCGGTTGATCCGGCGGGTGCGGTGACCGACGGTAATCACCTGCCCGTGCCGCGAAAGCACCGCATACAGCCCGGCCAACCGCCGCGCCTCGTTCCTGGTGCGCGCAACAGCCTCCAGCCGCTTCTGCGCCGCCTTGTCCATATAGAGGATCACCGCGCCGTGATGGTCGTGCGCCTCCTTGCCGTAGGAGAACAGCAGGTCGAGTGATTCGCGGTCGATGCCGCGCTGCTGCATGCGCGCGCGGGCTTGCGCGGTGGTCTTCAGCGGCAGCGGGTCCAGGGTGCTAAGAGTTTGCATGGTCGGCCTCCTCCAAGGGTGGGGGAAGGAGTCTGGGCCGGGTGGTGGCTCAGGGCGTGAGCCTGCCAAGACTGCTAGGATTCCCGCATGAAAACCCGACTCCTCCTGGCCGCCCTCGCCCTTTCCGGCGCCGCCACCGCCGCCGACTACCCCGCCAAGCCGGTCCGCTTCGTGGTCCCGTACCCGCCCGGCGGCCCCACCGACCTGATGGCCCGGTCTCTCTCGGGCCGCCTGACTGAAGCGCTCGGCCAGACGGTGGTGGTGGAGAATCGCCCCGGCGCCGGCGGCAACGTGGGCGCGGACATCGTCGCCAAGTCGCCGGGTGACGGCTACACGATCCTCATGGGCGCGATCAGCACGCACGCAATCAACGCGAGTCTCTACTCCAGGCTGCCCTTCGACCCGGTGAAGGATTTCGTGCCGATCACGCAGGTGTCGTGGATCCCGCTGGTGCTCTGCGCGCATCCCTCGCTGCAGGCCACCGACGTGGCGCAACTGGTGAAGCTCGCGCGCGAGAAGCCCGGCCAGATCGCATATGGCTCCTCGGGCAACGGCGGCGGCACCCATCTCGCGGGCGAACTCTTCAAGACGATGACCGGCACGAACCTCGTGCACGTGCCTTACAAAGGGCTCAACCCAGCCACCACCGACCTGATCGGCGGCAGCATCCCGACGATGTTCAACGACCTCACCACCGCGCTGCAGCCTTACCGCGCCGGCCGCATCCGCATCCTCGGCGTGTCGACCGAAAAGCGCGTCGCGCAGATTCCCGAGGTGCCGACGATAGGCGAGACGGTGAAGGGCTACTCGGCCTACACGTGGTTCGGGCTGCTGGCCCCGGCCGGCACGCCGCCGGCGATCGCCGAGCGGCTAAACCGAGAGTCAGTGAAGATCCTCGAGAGCGACGAAACGAGGAAGCGTTTCCAGGAGCTCGGGGCCGAACCTGTCGGCAGCAGTCAGCAACAGTTCGCCGCTTTCATGGCCGCGGAAACCACCAAGTGGGCGCAGGTGATCCGGGAGTCGGGCGCGAAGGTGGATTGAGGCTGTGAACCAGTCGTTGGCCCTACGCCCGGGCGTGCCGGGGTTTCAACTTGATCGCAGCCTCCCGAAACATGGCGCTCTAGACCCGGTTGATGCGCCGGGTGCGGTGCCCGACGGTGAGCACCTGCCCGTGCCGCGAAAGGACGGCGTAAAGCCCAGCCAGGCGGCGCACTTCGCTATTGGCGCGCGAGGCTGCGGCCAGCCACTTCTGCGCGGCCTTGTCCACATAGAGGATCACCGCGCCGTGGTGGTCGTGCGCCTCCCGCCCGTAGGCGAAGAGCATGTCGAGCGCCTCCGCGCCGATTCCCCTCTGCTGCATGCGGGCGCGGGCGTGAAACGTAAGCGGACTGACAGGGGCATTCATGACGGCCTCCTCCAAGGATGGGGAGGCGAGTGTGAACCTGGGGGTGGCTCAGGGGATGAGCCTGCCTATTTCAGCCCGCGCTCAAGCTCTTTCACGACCTGTTCCAGCTCGTCGATCAGGCCGGGAAGGTCATCCGTTACCGTACGGAACAGCCGGCTGTGGTCGAGCACCGCGTACCCGTGGGCGATGATGTTGCGCTGGCCGATGACCTTCACCCACGGAATGCGGGGAAGCGCCTCCCGCGCAGGTGCCGAAACCCGGTTCGCTGCTTCTCCCAACACTTCCAACGTGCGCTCGAGCGCCCGTCGCGTCCTGGCATCCGCAAGGAGCCGCTCCAGAGTAAAGCCCTGCATGAGCTCACGTGTTTCCCGTGCCGTGGCGAGCATGTCCCACAGATAACCGCCGTCTTTCGGCTCAAGCTTCATACAGGACCCTGAGGTCGGCAAGGATCGACTTGCGCCGGAAGGGATTCTTCATCACCTCGGGAGGAACGAGCTCGACACGACGCCCGCCGAACAGCGCGGAGAACTCGGCCTGCAGCTTTGGCATGTCCCACAGCGTGACCTTGCTCGCGGGCGAGAACTCCACCAAGAGGTCGACATCGCTGTCCGGGTTCATTTCGCCGCGTGCGGCCGAACCGAAAAGGCTCAGCTTCGCCACGCCGTACCGGCGGCACAGAGCGGCGATTTTCTTCACGGGAAAATCCAGCACGGCACGGCGCGAATCGACGGAGTACTCCGCCTGCGGTTGTTGCAGGGCCTGTGCCGCTGGCGCTCGATTGCGACGACCGGCGCCGCCGTCCCCCGTGCCGAGCACCTTCGAGACAATCCCGCGCAGTTCCTCGAATATCGGGGAGCCCGGATTGGCCTGGAAGTGCTTCCGGTTGCCAAGGGTGCTGACTGTGACCAGTCCAGCCGCCGAAAGGCCATCCAGTTCGCGCAGCGCGGCACCCACACCCACACCGGCCGCGCGGACGATTTCATTGGCGTAAAAACTGCGTTCCGGATTCCCGAACAGAAGCGCAAGCACCCGGCGTTGCGTCTTCGAAAAAAGGGCATCGGATAGCAATTCGTCTTTCGTTCCCATATTGGGAATGATAGCTACAGATAGCGATCCGGGCAACCTCAGGGGCCTTCCCGATACGGGATAATGGCGAAAAGCCCTCCCGGAAATTAGCCAAATGCAGAAAGCAGTTGCAGCAGAACCGTCCGACGCAACCGTCCCGGCGTCAGCCATCCCGCTGACCGGCCAAGGCGCGACCTTCCCGATCCTGCTGAGCCTGGGCTTCTGCCACCTGCTCAACGACCTCATGCAGTCGCTGCTGCCTGCGCTGTACCCGATGCTGAAGACGGAGTTCCACCTCGACTACGGCCAGATCGGGATGATCACGCTGGCGTTCATGCTCACGGCCTCGCTGCTGCAGCCGACGATCGGCATGTACACCGACAGGAAGCCCCAGCCGTATTCGCTCGCGATCGGCATGGGCGGCACGCTCACCGGCCTCGTGCTCCTGTCGATGGCGAACAACTATGTCTCGGTGCTGCTGGCCGCGGCTTTCATCGGCACCGGCTCGGCGGTGTTCCACCCGGAGGCTTCACGCGTGGCGCGCCTCGCCTCCGGCGGGCGCTACGGTCTCGCGCAATCGATCTTCCAGGTCGGCGGCAACCTCGGCGGGGCGATCGGGCCGCTCCTCGCCGCGTTCATCATCCTGCCGCGCGGGCAGGGCTCGATCGCCTGGTTCTCGCTGACCGCGTTGCTGGCCATGTTCGTGCTCGCGCGCGTGGGGATGTGGTATTCGGCGCGGCTCCAGACACTGCGCGCCGCACCAAAAGCGGCGCAGGCCGCGGCCCCGGTGACGGAAGGCCGCGCCGCGTTCTTCGTGTTCATCCTGATGCTGCTGGTGTTCTCGAAGCACGTCTACACCTCGAGCATCACGACCTTTTTCACCTTCTACCTGATCGAGCGCTTCCAGCTGCCGGTGCAGGCCGCGCAGGTGCAGCTCTTCATCTTCATGGCCTCGATCGCGACCGGCGTGCTGGTGGGCGGCCACATCTCGGACCGCATCGGCCGGCGCCCGATGATCTGGGCCTCGATCCTCGGCGCGCTGCCTTTCACGCTGATGCTGCCGCACGCCAACCTGTTCTGGACCGGCGTGCTCATGATCATCATCGGCCTGCTGATGGCTTCGGCGTTCCCGGCGATCCTCGTGTATGCGCACGAGGTGCTGCCCGGGCGCGTTGGGCTCGTCTCAGGGATGTTCTTTGGCTTCTCGTTCGGGCTCGGCGGCCTCGGCGCGGCGGCGATGGGGCGGCTTGCGGATGCGTACGGGATCGCCTTCGTCTACCAGCTGACCGCGTACCTGCCCGCGCTCGGGCTGCTGGTGTGGTTCCTGCCGAACCTGGAGAAGGGGAAGCTGAGGAAATTCAAAGCCACCGGACGCTGATTTCGTCCTCGGATCCAGCACAAACGCCCTGGGCTAGCGCGGCATCAGAGATCCCTTTCGCGCCTCTTCCCGGTCGCCAGAGCTGCCAACAGGCCCCCGCTCTTGTATTTCCCGCACAGGTTCTGGATGTAGACCCGGGTGACCGGCGTCAGGATGATCCGGTGCGCTGCCTCGTCAACGTCCACACGCACCCGTGTCCCCGCAACGATGCCGAACTTGCGCCGGATTTTCGACGGGATCGCCAACTGGCCTTTGACCGAGATGTACGCGTCCATGAGTTTTTCAATACCTCCAGATGACGGTTTGACAATCATTACGGCGCGCGCCGGAAGTATCCCTACCCGGTGAGTTCAGCCAGCTTCGGGAGTTTCTTGATCGTGGCGCCGGCTTTCTGCTCGGCCAGCCGAAGCTCGTAAATCTTCTGCAGGTTCAGCCAGAATTCGGCGCTGTTCCCGAAGAAATGCGCCAGGCGAAGCGCGGTATCGCCGGAAATTGCCCGCTGACCGTTAAGGATCCCCGTGATCCGGTTGGTCGGCACCTTGAGTTGCCGGCCAAGCTCTGCTGCGCTCATGCCCAGTTCCGCGAGCTGCTCGGCAAGATGCTCGCCAGGATGGATTGCATTGCGACCCATGAAATTCCCCATCAGTGGTAGTCGACTATTTCGACGTTCGTCGGTCCCAAAGACCCCGGTGGCCATTCGAAACAAATTCGCCACTGGTCATTGATCCGGATGCTGTACTGCCCCTTACGATCGCCCTTCAGCGCCTCGAACCGGTTGCCCGGAAGGCCCGAGAGATCCTGGGCCTTTGTCGCTGCATCCAGCTGATCCAGCTTCATCTCCGCTTGCCGCGAAAAACCCGAAAAAGCCTTCACAAACTCGCCGTCGTGGAGTTCGCGCGTGCGCTTGTCCCGGAAGCTCACGATCATGGGTCCACGGTAGCGACAATTCTCCGTTACGTCAAGCGTAACGAACTGCCCGCTCGAAACTACCCCGGATAGCGCTTCGCCGCCGCCTTCAACGTATCGCGCACTATCGTTCGAAGCCCTGCCGGCGCAAGCACCTCCACATCCGCCCCGAACTTGAGGATATCCATCAGCAGCTCCCGGTCGTCGCTGTAGGGCACCTCGAGCACGTAGCTCCCGTCGGGCTCGTAGCGTGTTTTCTGCTTCGGGTGCCAGTCCTCGCTGGAGACCCACCGCGCGCGAGCGGGCGTGAACCGCAGCTTCGCCCACTGCACATGCTTGCCCGCGAAGATGCCGTAACCGGACTGGAAGTGCTCGTCGAGCTCAGCCTTGGGGACGTCCTTCGCCTTCTCGTCCAGCATCTGCGCCGCGCGGATCGCGTCCAACGCAAAACTGCGCACTGCCTCCGCCTTGTGGCACCACGCGTCCACATACCAGTTGCCGCGGTAGTGGACGAGGTGCTGCGGCGAGATGGCGCGCTCCGACTCCTCGTCCCGCTCGCGGTTGTAGTAGCGGATCGCCAGTCTCTTACGCTTCAGCACCGCGGCAGCGACCGTCTCGAAATGCCCGAGCTTCGCCTTGCGCGCCGCCTGCTGCAGCACATGGATACGCCGTTCGACTTCCTTGGCGGAATGGTCGCCCTTGTCCATCACCGCCCGAAGCCTCTCGAGCAGCGGCTTCACGTGCGGTGTCAGCAGTCCGGGCTGCAACGTCTCCAGCAGGTGCTGCATCGTGAGCAGCGCATACGTCTCGGCCGGCGAAAACCAGAGGCCCGGCAGCTCGAACTGCGGCGCATTGGGGTCGAGTTTGTAGCCGCGCGAGTCCTGGTCCCACTCGATCGGAGCCTTGAAGCGGTCGCGCAGGTATTCGAGGTCGCGCTTGAAGGTGGCCGGCGAGACCTCGAGCTCTTTCAGGAAGGTTTCGCGCGAGACGCTCTTGCGCTCCCGCAGGAGCTGCTCCATGCGATAGAAGCGTTCGGTGCGCTCCATGCGGTGCGCCGGATCAGGAGGGGGCAACGGGGGAACCTGGGTTCCCCTGTTCCGATCGTAGTTTTTCAAGCTTCTGCAGCGAGCGCATGCGCCAGGGGATCTTCATGTCCGGCAAGAGGCGCGGCGCCTCGGTGTAACTCACCTCGCCCACATAGATGTCGCCCCGCGAGTCGACCGCGAGCCCGTGCGGCGCGACGAACTTGCCCGGCTCGAGGCCCGGCCCGTTCTCACCGCCGAGGCGCGCGATCTTGTTGCCTTTTTTATCGACGATGGTCAGCCGCGGCCCGACGTTCGGCATCTGGCGGTTGACCGGCATCGCCGCGCCGAGCTCGCCGATGATGAATTCGAGCCTGGCCCCTTTTTTGTTGCCGCAGCAATACAGGCCACAGGGCCGGTGCATGTTGGTCCACTGGGTTTCGTACTTGCCGTTGCCGTCGAACACCTGCACGCGATGATTCTCGCGGTCGGCCACGTACACCCAGCCCTCGGCATCGGTGACGATGTTGTGCGCGATGTTGAACTGGCCCGGGTCGGTGCCCGGCTCGCCCCAGCTCAAGAGGAGCTTGCCGTCAGGTGAATACTTGTGCACCCGCGAGTTGCCGTAGCCGTCGCTCACATAGATGTCGCCCTTGGGCGAAAGAGCCGTGTGCGTGCAGCGATGGAAGGGCTTTCCGCTCATATAGGGCTGGGGCTTGCCCGGCACGCCGAGCTCCAGCAGTACCTTGCCTTCGGTCGTGCACTTGCGCACGAAATGGCCGAGGTCGTCGGTGAGATAGAGGATGTCGTCCTTGTCGATATGCAGCCCGTGCGCGCGCGGATACTCGCCCTCGCCCCACGACTTCAGGAAATTGCCCTCGCGATCGAATACCATCATCGGGTGCTCGCCGCGGTTGAAGACGTAGACGCGGTCCTTGCTGTCGACGGCCACCGCCGCCGCGTCCTTGAATTCCCAGCCCTCGGGCAGCTTCGCCCAGTCTTCCACTACGCGATAGCGGTGCTCGCCGCTTCCCATCTCTACCGACATCGCACTTCCTCCCTGAAAGTCCCGCCCCAGTATCGCCTAGAATCCCCCTTTGCATGCAACCCCCGGAGCGCACCATGCCCCCCAAGAAAGACGACGCCGGCGTGCCGATGTCCCAGGTCATCCGCGAGCGCGTCAAGGCCGCCAACCGGCGCTTTTTCGCCAACGACAACATTGCCGAGTTCATCCAGCCGGGCGAGATGGACGCGCTGCGCGCCGAAGTGGAGGGCAAGGTCAAGTCGCTGCTCGAATCGCTGGTGATCGACATCGAGGCCGACCACAACACGAGGGGCACCGGCAAGCGCGTGGCCAAGATGTACCTCAACGAAATTTTCGGCGGCCGCTATGCGCCTCTGCCGGGCCTTACCGAATTCCCGAACGACAAGCGCCTCAACGAGCTCATCATCCTCGGCCCGATCACCGTGCGAAGCGCGTGCTCGCACCACCTCTGCCCGATCATGGGGCGGCTGTGGATCGGCGTGATGCCCAACGAAAGCACCAACCTCATCGGCCTGTCCAAGTACACCCGCGTGACCGAGTGGATCATGTCGTGACCGCAGATCCAGGAGGAGTCCGTCGTCCAGCTCGCCGACCTGCTGGAGACCAAGATGAAGCCCGACGGCCTCGCGGTGATCATGGAGGCCGACCACTTCTGCATGCAGTGGCGCGGCGTCAAGGACAACGACTCGATGATGACGAGCTCCGTCATGCGCGGCGTGTTCCTCAACGACCCGACGCTGCGGCGCGAATTCCTCTCGCTGATGAAGAAGTAGGGACGGGGCCCGGGCCGGGCCCTACTCTTTTGCCAGCCGCTCGATTTCCGCCACAGTGCGGTCGAGCTCGTGCCACAGCCGCCCGTCGGCGCGCGGCCTGAAGGCAAACAGGAGCGAGCGGTAGTACCAGAGCGTGCCGTCCCGCCCCGCGGTGAAGCGCGGCCAGAGCTTGTCGCCGATCTCGCGATAGTCCTCGAGGATCGCGCGCGCGTTGTAGAGCTTGTCGGCCATCGACACCAGCAGCGCCTCGGCCGGCTTGGTCGCCACTTCGTCGATGTATTTTTGCTTCCTCACGCGCCATTTCACCGGGTCGCGGTCGCGCTGCTCGTCCGGGTCGCCGTCGGTGCAGGCCTCGACGATGCGCTCGACCTTCTCGCCGAAGCGCTCGCGGATCTCTCCCGGCGTCATGCGGTGCGCCTGGTCTTCGAGTGCATCGTGGAGCAAGGCGCCGATGGCCTGGTCCTCGTCGCCCCCGTGCTCGAGCACGATGGAGGCCACGCCGATGAGGTGCGCCACGTACGGGATATTTCCGCCCTTGCGCCGCTGCGATTCGTGCAGCTCGGCGGCCCAGACGAGCGCATCCCGAAAGCGCTTGCCGACTACGGGCGATGTCGCGGCGGCGTTCATGTCATTCGACCTTGATGCCCTGGTCGCGGATGATCTTCGCCCACTGCGCGGTCTCGGTGCGGATCATGCGCGTGAACTGCTCGACCGAGCTCGGTGCCGGGTCGGTGCCCAGCGACCGCAGCCGCTCGGGGAAAGCCGTGCCGGCGAGCGCGCGGCCCACTTCGGCATTGAGCTTCTGCACGATGTCCTTGGGCGTGCCGCCCGGCGCACACAAGCCGTACCACGACTTCACATCGAACCCTTTGATGCCGAGTTCGTCGAGCGTGGGCACGTCCGGCAGATGGCTCGAGCGCCTGAGCGTGGTTACCGCGAGGGGCGTGACCTTGTCGGCCGAGGCCTTGAGGTAGCCGCGCGCCGAGGGCAGCGGGTTGAAGAACAGGTTTACGTGGCCGCCCAACAGATCGGCGAGCGCAGGCGCGCTGCCCTTGTACGGCACATGCGTCATCTTCACGCCGGCGGCGCTCGAGAACAGCTCGCCGGTCAGGTGCGTCACGTTGCCGGTGCCGGCAGAGGCATAGGTGAGCTTGCCGGGATTGGCTTTCGCATAGGCGAGGAACTCGTCGAACTTCGTCGCCGGCACCGTGCGGTTCACCACCAGCACCATCGGCGTCGTCGCCAGCAGGGACACCGGCTCGAGATCCTTTTCGACGTTGTAGGGCAGCTTCGCGTACAGGCCGGGGTTGATCGTGATCGCGCCGATCGAGCACAAGAGCAGCGTGTAGCCGTCCGGCGGCGCCTTGGCGACGAAATCGGTGCCGAGGATCGCGCCGGCGCCCGGCTTGTAGTCGACCACATTCGGGTGGCCCCAGGCCGAGGTGAAGTGCTCGCCCAGCGCGCGCGCCACGGGATCGATGTCCCCGCCCGGCGGGAAGGCGACGATGATCTTGATCGGGCGGTTGGGGTAGGTTTGCGCTTGCGCGCTCGCGAGGAGCGGTGCAACCGACAGGCTCGCGGCCAGCAGCCACGCGACGAAGTTCTTCATGCGGGGAATCCTCATTTCTTGCGGGCTTTCGGCCCGCGGGTGACCGGCACCGGCCGCCCGAACTGGCGCTCGATGCCCTGCTCTTTCAAAAACGTTTTCACGCGCGGCACCATCGCGTTCCTCGCGCGCTCGTCGTAGTACGGGATCATCGGCTTGTACCAATCGTAGACACGGCGCAGCTCCGCGACCGGCTCCTCGTGGACGTCGACCCGCAGGTCGCAGTACGACCAGGTCTCGCGCCCGTAGGTGCATATCCCGGCCGAGGTCTGGCCCTCTTCCTGCCCGCCGGCGTCGCGGCCGGCTTCGATGGCACTCAGCAGTCGGTCTTCGAGCTCGAGCGCCGCGCCGGCCGCGAACTCTTCCGAGATCGCCTGCACCACTTCCGGGCCGGCGAGCACGTTGCCCATCGCGACATGGTTGTCGCCGACGAGGTGCCCGGCCCACTCGACGTTCTGCGCGCCGGTAAAAGCCGCGCACAAGCCGTCGGTGTTGACGATCCCGATCTGGCGCTTGCCGTGCCACTGGTCCATCGCGACCAGCTCGTCGGCAACTTTCTGCGGGCGCCAGCCGTCGTTGATGAGCCTGAGGCCAAGCGCGCCGAGGCGCGGGTCGGGGACCGACTGGAAGCCGACCGCCCCGTCCCGCGAGACATGCACGCAGCGGCTCATGACCGCGGGCGAGCTGGTGGCGATGCCGATGCCCAGGCGCCCGGTGCGTTTGCAGCGGCCGACGATGGTGAAAGTCACAGGTGCCTTTGCCTGAAGAGGAAGCCACACGATAGCGCATCCCCGCAAGCGGGAGACCGGCCGTTTCGCCTTGCGCATTGAGTTTCGCCCGCCACCCGGCCAGACTGGCAGCATGAAAACCACCACTTCCCAGAGCGCCGCGCGCTTCCTGCTGGAGGGCCTGTCCGAGGTCGGCATCGAGTACCTGTTCTGCAATTTCGGCACCGACCACGCGCCGATCATCGAGGAGATGGCGCGCATGGAGGCCGCCGGCCTGCCGGCCCCGAAGACGATCCTCTGCCCGCACGAGAACACCGCGATGCACATGGCCGGCGGGTATGCGCTGGCCACCGGCCGCGGGCAGGGCGTGATGGTGCACGTCGACGTCGGCACCGCCAACGCGGCGATGGGCATGCACAACCTCTTCCGCACCCGCATCCCGGTCCTGCTCATGGCGGGCAAGGCGCCGTACACGAGCCTGGGCGAGCTGCCGGGCACGCGCGACGACTACGTGCATTTCGTGCAGGAACCCATGGACCAGGGCAGCATCGTGCGCCCGTTTGCCAAGTGGGAATACACGCTGCCCTCCGGCGCGGTGACCAAGGAAACCGTGCGCCGCGCGCACACCCTCATGCAAAGCGATCCGCCGGGGCCGGTCCACCTGCTCTTCGCGCGCGAGACGCTCGCCGAGCACTGGCAGCCCGAGGCGATACGGTCGTTTCCCGAATCGATGCATGCGCCGCAGCGCCTCGGCGGCATCGATCCCGGGCGTATCAAGGCGCTGGCCGAAAAACTGATGCGTGCCGAGCGGCCGATGCTGATCACCGGCTACGGCGGTCGCAGCCGCAAGACCTCCGATTCAATCGAGCGCCTGTCGCGCGCCGCGGGCATCCGCGTGTTCGAGAACGCGCCGGTGATCAACATCGGCCGCGAGTTCGCCGGGTTCGCCGGATTCCGTGTGGCCGACTACCTGCCCAAGGCGGACTTCGGCCTCATGGTCGACACGGATGTGCCCTGGATCCCGCGCGACACCGCGCCGCATCCGGACGCGTACTGGGCGCACATCGACGTCGACACGGTAAAGAAATCGATCCCGATGTGGAGCTTCCCGGCGCAGGAGCGCATCGAAGCTGGCGCGGCCGAAGTGGTCACACAGCTTGCCGAGGCCGTCGAGTCGATGTGCAGCGCCGCGTTCAAGGCTGCGGCTGCGGCCCGCTGGAAACTGATGGAAACCGAGTTCGCCGCGCGCAAGAAGAAGGCCGCCGATCTCGCCGCCGATCCCGGCCAGCCGGATGCGATCAACGTCGAGCACTTCGCGTCCGAACTCGGCAAGCGCCTCGATCCGGAAGACACGGTGTTATCGGAAGCGGTGACCAACAACCCGGTGCTCGCGCGGCAAGTGCCGCGCCCCGTGGCCTGCACGATGATTCGCCACAGCGGCAGCGGGCTCGGCGCCGCGGGCGGTCTGGCGCTCGGCGTCAAGCTCGCGAGGCCGCAGCATCGCGCCGTGCATATCGTCGGCGACGGCGGGTTCTATTTCGGCAACCTGGATTCGGTGTTCGCGGTGTCCGCTGCGCACGAGCTGCCGATCTTCAGCATCATCATCGACAACAGTGGCTGGAACGCAGTCAAGGATGCGACGCTGCGCGTCTATCCGGAAGGCTCGGCCAAGCAGCACGATGCCTTCCAGTCGCGCCTGCCCGCCGGCATGCAGTTTTCGAAATTGGCCGAGGTCAGCGGCGCGTATGGCGAGCGCCTCGACGACCCGAAGCAGGTCGGCGCGGCGATCGACCGCTGCCTCGAGGCGGTGGCCGGCGGGCGCAGCGCGCTGCTGCACGTGCGGGTGACGCCGATCTAGGCGCGCATCGAAGCCGCGCATCAAAGCCGCGCATTAAAGCCAAGCGGCAAGTCGCGTTACTATCCATAAAAGAGGAGACACAATAATGACCACCATCCTGCGCGCGGCCGCCGCGCTCCTGCTCGCCATCGCATTCCAGCCGGCGTTCGCCCAATACCCGAACAAGCCGGTGCGCATCGTCGTGCCGGTCACCACCGGCGGGCCGAGCGACCTCGTCGCGCGCATCCTCGGCGACAAGCTTTCGGCCTCCCTCGGCCAGCCGATGATCATCGAAAACCGCCCGGGCGCCTCGCAGACCGTGGGCATGGCGTTCGTCGCCAAGTCGCCGGCCGACGGCTACACGCTGCTGCAGGCCGCGGCCAACATGGCGATCAACCCGATCCTCATGAGCGACCTGCCCTTCGACACGGTCAAGGATTTCGCGCCGGTTTCGCTGACGCACATGACGCCGTACGTGTTCGTGGTGAGCTCGCAGTCGCCGGTCAATTCGCTGCAGGAGCTCTTCAAGTTCATTCGCGACAACAAAGGCAAGATCACCTATGGCACCACCGGCCCGGGCAGCCCGCAGCTGCTAGCCACATTGTTGCTTGCACAGCAGGTGCAGCTCGGCGAGATGACCGAGGTGGCCTACAAGGGCAGCTCGGCCGCGCACCCGGACCTGATCTCCAACCGCTTCACGTTCATGATCGACCCGCTGGCCGCGTCGGCGCCGCATATCAAGGCCGGCACGCTGCGCGCCCTCGCGGTGTCGACGCCGCAGCGCAACCCGTCCTTCCCGAACGTGCCGACCGCGGTCGAAGCCGGCGTGCCGGGCTACGACTTCGCCAGCTGGGGCGGGATGTTCGCGCCGGCCGGCACGCCCCGCGACGTGGTGATGAAGGTCAACGCCGAGCTGGCCAGGTCGCTCAACAGCGCCGAAATCCGGAAGCGCTTCGACGACATGGGACTGGTCGCCCGCCCGAGCTCGCCGGAGGAGTTCGGCGCCTTCCTCGCGAGCGAAATGAGCCGCTGGAAGGCGATCCTCGCGAAGAAACCGTAAGAAGTGCCCTCACGCGGACGGTGAATATTTGATACTGTTGGGCCTATGAAAATCGGATTCTTCCTCGGATTGCTTTTTCCCGTGTTCATCATGGTTGCGCTGGTGCGCGTCGCGATGAACGACATGGTGATCTTCGCCAGCATCTGGTCGTGGTGGACGCTGATCTGCACCGTCGTGATCGCCGCGATCGGCACCGTCCTCGAGACGACGCTCAAGGGCAAGCCGCCCAAGAAGATCGGCGAGAAGTAAGTCAGGTCGACACGCGGTTGCGGCCGCCCTCTTTCGCGCGGTAGAGCGCCTGGTCGGCCGCCTTCACCACCGCGGAAGGTTTTACGTTCAGTTCCTGCCGGCCGGCCACGCCGATGCTGATCGTGACCGAGATCATCTGCGTGGGAACCGATGCGCCGCGCAGCCGGCTGCCGGAGTCCGGGTCGCGCGGCCGGGCCTCGCTGCGCACCGCCATCTGGTAAGCCTCGACCGAAGCGCGGATCGCCTCGAGGTGCGGCAGCACTTCGGCCACCGTCTTGCCGTCGAAGAGCACGCAGAACTCCTCGCCGCCGTAGCGGAACGCGACGCCGCCGCCCTGCACTTCCGCCAGGCGCGCGGCCACCAGCTTGAGCACCTGGTCGCCGATGTCGTGGCCGTGGACATCGTTGAATTTCTTGAAGTGGTCCACGTCGGCCATCGCCACGGCGCAGACCGGCCCGAGCGCGGCGAGGCGCTCGTTCAGCGCGCGACGGCCGGGGAGCCCGGTGAGCTCGTCGTTGAAAGCGAGGCGATGCGTTTCCTGCAGGACGGCCACGAACAGCACCGCGCCGGCCGCGGTCATGAAAGTGGCGAACAGGGCCGGAGAGGCGCCCCACTCCGCCGCGATGAAGAAAGCCACCAGCGCGCCGGCGAGGCCAACATCGAGCGCCCGCGGCTCGACCGCCGGCGGCCTGGGATGCGAGCGCCACATGGCCGCGCCGAAGGCCGCGGCGAAAAGCAACCGCCCGACCAGAGGCGTCGGCGGGCTGTTGAGCAGCCAGTGGTCGAACACGCGCTTCCAGGCTTCGCCCGACAGGCTGCTGAGCCCGGCGCTCGCGACCCAGAGCACGAGCAGCAGCTCCGCGATGATCACCAGCAGCCAGCGGTGGCTGTGGTGGTGAAAGACGCCGCGCTCGGCCTGCACCAGCGTGGCGAGGATGTTGGCCGGCACGAGCACCACCAGCGCCGTGTACGCGACCTTGGCAGCGAAGGGGCCGACGTCGACCGCATAGCGATAGCCGGCGTAGGCGCAGAACATCGACAGCGCCGCGATGAAGGCGCGGCCGCGGTTGAACCACAGCGCGATCGCCCCGGCGGCGAACAGCGCCACGTAGGGGCCGAGGGCCGGCAGGCCGGCCAGCGACGGCGGCAGCTTCGGCCCGGTCACCACGCTCAACGCGGCGATCGCCACGATCGCCGCCGGCGCGACCATCGGGCGCAGGAGCGGGTTCATGCGGGCCGCCACGCGCGCGGCCTCAGCTGCCGGCAGGCATGAAAGTAAAACTTATATTTTCGGAGATCCAACAACCACGCGGCTCTCCGGCCGATCTGCTTGCCTTAAACGGCAAATCTATTCTCCAAGCCGGTCGACATCCTTGAGCCCCACGTCGGCCACGCGCCCGCGCTGCGCGCGCCGGCCGTCGTATTCGCGGATCTCCTTCTTGCCGAGCTCGACGCCCTGGCGCTTGCCGCGCTTCATGCCGGAGACCGTGAGGTGCGCGCCGTCGGTGACCACCACCGAGGCCAGCGTGACCTTGTCCGGCAGCGCGATCAGTTGCACGCCCAGGCCCCCGTTCGGCCGCAACGGCACTTCGTCGAGCAGGAAGACCAGCAGCCGCGCGTCCGACGACAAGGCCGCCACCCGCGGGCTGATGTCGCCCTTGAATACCGGCACCGGCGCCGGCGGCATCACCGTCGCGCCGTCGGCCGGCTTCATGAATTCCTTGCCGGCTTTCATGCGCGTGACCATGTCCTTGAGCTGCGCGACGAATCCATGCCCCGCGGTCGTGTGCAAGAGGAAGCTCTGCTCCATGTCGCCGGTGCCCATCCAGACGATGCTGTCGCCGTTGGCGTTGACGAGGCTGTTGACCGGCGCGCCGTCGCCGCGGCCCGAGGGCAGGCCGGCGGCATCCAGCGTCCAGGTCTTGCCGGACGAGCCGAGGAAGACGACCTGGTCGGTGGTCTTGCACTCGAGGGCCTGCGAGAGGCTGTCGCCGTCCTTGAAATTGACCGTCGTGAGGTCGATGCCGTGGCCGACGCGCGCACGGACCCACCCCTTGCGCGAGAGGATCACGGTGACCGGCTCCTCGAGCACTGCGCGCTCGATGGACGTGCGCTCGTCGGCCTTGATCAAAGTGCGGCGATCGTCGCCGTATTTCTTCGCGTCGTCCTCGAGCTCCTTGACCACGAGGCTCTTGAGCACGCGCTCGGAATCGAGCACGCGCCGCAGCTCGTCCTTCTGCTTCTCGAGCCCCTTCTTTTCCTCGTTGAGCTTGACGCCATCCAGCCGCGTGAGCTGGCCGAGGCGCAGGTTGACGATGTCCTCGGCCTGCCGCTCGCTGAAGCCCCATTTTTCCGAGAGCCGGCGCTTGGCCTCGGCCTGGTCGTCGCACGAGCGGATCAGCTTGATGATCTCGTCGATCTTGACGAAGGCCTTGATGCGGCCTTCGACGATGTGCAGGCGGTCCTCGACCTTGTCCAGCCGATGCTGCGTCCTGCGCTTGACCGTGGCGATGCGGAAATCCGTCCACTCCTGGAGCACATCGACGATGCCTTTGGTGTCCGGCAGCCCGTCGCGGAACCCGAGCCAGGTGAGGTTGATCGCATAGCGCATCTCGAGGCTGGTGTGCACCAGCAGCGCCTTCATCATCTCGTCGGCATCCTGCCGGGAGGAGCGCGGCTCGATGATGATGCGCATGCGGCTCTTGCGGTCGGATTCGTCGCGCACCGTCTCGACGATATCGAGCACGAACTGCTTGAGGCGCTTCTGCTCCTGGGTGACTTCCTTCTTGCCGAAGGACGGCTTCGGATTGGCGAGGGCCTCGATCTCTTCGAGCACCTGCCGGCAAGAGACACCATGAGGAAGTTCGTCCACCACGATGCGCCACTGGCCCCGCGCCAGCGGTTCGGTATGCCACTTCGCGCGCATCGCGATCGAGCCGCGGCCGGTTTCGTACGCCTGCCTGATCTCCGCCGCGTTCGAGATGATCTGCCCGCCGCCGGGGAAATCCGGGCCCGGCAGCAACGCGAGCACGTCGTCGACGCTTGCCTTGGGATTTCGGATGACGAACGCCGCGGCCAGCGCGACCTCGCGCAGGTTATGCGGCGGGATGCGCGTGGAGAACCCGACGGGGATGCCGAACGAACCGTTGAGCAAACCGAACGGCATGCGCGCCGGCAGCAGCTGCGGCTCGTCGAACTTGCCGTCGTAGTTCTTGATGAAATCGACCGTGCCCTCGCCGATCTCGGCGAGCATGAGGTCGGCGTAGCGCGAAAGCTTGGCTTCCGTGTACCGATACGCCGCCGCCGAATCGCCGTCGCGGGAGCCGAAGTTGCCCTGCCCGTCGATGAGCGGGTAGCGCATCGAGAAAGGCTGCGCCATGTGCACCATGGCCTCGTACGTCGACGAGTCGCCGTGCGGATGGTATTTGCCGAGCACCTCGCCGACGAAGCGCGCGCACTTGGCGAAGCCTTCCGCCCCGGTGTCGCCCATCGCATAGAGGATCCTGCGCTGGACGGGCTTCAGGCCGTCGGCGATCTCCGGCAGCGCGCGCGCCTTGACCGTCGAGACTGCGTAGCCGAGGTACGCCTGCGACGCATGCAGCTCGATCGGGGAGGCGTCGTCGCCGGAGTCGGCCGAGAATAAATCGAGGGTGGTGTCTTCCATTTCCTTGGACGTTTAACTTGTCGGTTGCAGCTGGGGTTCCTCGAAATCGAAGAGCGTCAGCTGTCGGTCGGCGAGAAGCAGCGCGTATTCGGCGGCCGACTTGGCTGCCGAGAGCGTGCCGGATTCCCCGGTGCGCCCCGCTGCTTCCCAGATGTATTTAAGTTCGGCCTCTGCTTCGAGCCGCACCTTGGCGAGCTTTTCCTTGCCGCGCCACAGGCAGTGGGACTTGTAGCCGCGCTCCCAGAAGGCTTTTTTTGTTTTTCGCGCCATTTTTGGTCTCCCTGCGTCTGGTTAAGTCTTTGTCTTGCCTGTAGCTACTGCAGTGCCGCTTTTGAACTACCTAGATCTCATGCTTTTGTGCATTCCCCCGGCTTGCCCGCCGGGCAAGCCTTGGAATGCACAAAAGCATGAGACATGGGCCTCTATCAACCGTTCGGTGCTTAAAGCGGGCACCCAAACCAACAACCTAAATATCCGCCTCCACACTCCTCCAGTGCTCCCTCATCCAGTTCCTTCTTCCTTCCGCCTCGCCCGAATCCATCAGCAGCTCGAACTTGCCGCGCACCCTGGCAATGTCGTTGCGGTCGAGCTGCATGCGCACCAGGCGCCGCGAATCCGGGTTCATCGTGGTTTCCCACAATTGCTCAGGGCTCATTTCGCCGAGGCCCTTGAAGCGCGAGATCTCCCAGCTGCCTTCGCGCACTTTCTCCTTCCTGAGCGCGGCGAGCGCCTCGTCGAGTTCGTCGTCGTCGAGGCAATACACGCGGCGCGCAGGCTTGCCCTTGCCCTGCGAGGGCACCTCGACCTTGAAGAGCGGCGGCTGGGCCACCCAGATGCGGCCGGTCTCGACGATCTTCGGCATGTGCATGAAGAAAAACGTCAGCAGCAGCGCCTGGATGTGGCCGCCGTCGACGTCGGCGTCGGTCATCAGCACGATCTTTCCGTAGCGAATGCCGGTGAGGTCCGGGTTGTCGTCGATGCCGTGCGGGTCGCAGCCGATGGCGGTGGCGATCGCCTGCAGCTCCTTGTTGGCGAGCACGGTGCGCGCGTCCTTCGACATCGTATTGAGCACCTTGCCGCGCAAGGGCAGGATCGCCTGCGTGTCCTTGTCGCGCGCTTCCTTGGCCGAGCCCCCGGCCGAATCGCCCTCGACGAGAAACAGCTCGGTGCGCGAAGTGTCGTCCGACGCGCAATCGACAAGCTTGCCGGGCAGCGTCGCCACGCCCGAGGATTTCTTGCGTTCGAATTTCTTGCCCTTCGACAGGCGGGTGTTGGCCTGCTCGATGGCCAGCTCGACGATGCGTTTTCCCTCCTCCGGATGCTGGTTGAGCCAGAGCTCATAGGCATCCTTGACGCAAAGCTCGACCAGTTTGGCCGCGTGGCGCGTGGTGAGCTTTTCCTTGGTCTGGCCATGGAACTGGGTGCGCACGATGCGGGCGGAGAGCGTGAAGCAGGCGCGGCTCCAGAGGTCTTCGGCGATCAGCTTGACGCCCTTGGGCGTGAGGCTGCGCGTTTCCATGAAGGCGCGGACCGCTTCGAACACGCCGTTGCGGAAACCCGCCTCGTGCGTGCCGTGCGAGCGCGTCGGGATCAGGTTGACGTGGCTGTCCTGGAACACGTCGCCGTCGGGCACGAAGCCGATCGCCCAGGACGCGCCTTCGCCGGCCTGGATGTCGGAAAACTCGGCCGCGGATTTCTCGTCGTAGTGGCGCTCGCCCGTAAACAGCGGTGCGACCAGCTCCCTCCCCTGCAGCATGAAGTCGAAGTACTGCGCCATGCCGCGCTCATACAACCAGCTTTTTTCTTCCCAGGGGAGGTCCAAGGAGGGCGCTCCCTCCTTGCCCTTCTTTTCCACTCGAAGCACCGTGGTGAGTCCCGGCAGCAGGTAGGCTTTGGAGCGGATCAGGTGCTCGAGCTCGCCCATCGGGATGTTCGGGCTGTCGAAATATTTCGGGTCCGGCCAGGCGCGAACGACCGTGCCGGTGCGCCCCGCGTATTGCCTGCTTCGCTCGGACTTGAGCTTTTGCACCAGCTCGCCGCCTTCGAAAGCGATCGTGTGCTTCGCGCCTTCGCGATAGACGTCGACTTCCAGCCGCGTGGAGAGCGCGTTCGTGACTGCAACGCCGACGCCGTGCAGGCCGCCGGAGATGTGGTACACCGCGTCGCTCGACTTCGAGAACTTGCCGCCGGCATGCAGCATCGTGAAGGC
>JANMDK010000051.1:0-8877 GCA_031376265.1 Pseudomonadota bacterium | reverse complement strand
CCCCCCAGATCTCAACATCCCCCTCCCCGCGTTGAACAGTCCGAACAAGATCGTGCAGAGATGAATCGGCGCACCGCGAGCGACGGGCTTGAGGGGTTCGAAGATCATGGTGCTGCCGGTGGGACCTGAAGCAGTTGCGATGACCGCGTCGGCAGATCGCGGATGGAGAAAACCATATCTCGGTACTTTGTGCATGTCGTTGGTTTGCGCGATCGCGCAAACCGAGACATGCACAAAGTACCGAGACCGGGGGAATTCAAAGTCCGCTCGGGCCGTACTTTCGGCACGGCCCGATTTTCATCCCTTACTGGAAGCTCAGGTCGATCGTGTCCTTGGGCTTGATGTCCTTGGCGATCACCCGGTTGAACTTCAGCACCTCCACCGCGAAGGTGGTGAATTCCGCATGCTCCTTGGCGTAGTAGGCCTTGTTCGCGGCACGGTCCTGCCACGAGATGAACGCGGCCGACCGGCCGAACTGCTCGCCGGTCTGCTTGACCGCGCTGCCCATCAGCTCGTAAGCCTTCGCCGGTTCTTTCTTGATCATGTCGAGGGCCTCGAAAAAGCTGTCCACTGTGGCCTTCACGATCTTCGGGTTCTTGGCGATGAAGTCCTTGCGGAAGACGAACACGTCGACCACGACCGGATAGTCCTTGGAAGTCACGAGGATCTTGCCGGCGTCCGGCTTCGCGCGCACCGTCGAGAGGTACGGCTCGTAGGTCAGCGCCGCGTCGTTTTGCCCGGCCACGAACGACTGCGCCGCGGGCTGCGCGCCCATCGTCGAGCGGATCACATCCTGCATCGTCATGCCGTTCTTCTGCAGGATGTACGAGAGCATGAAGTGCTGCACGGTGCCCGGGCCGTCGACCGCCACGGTCTTGCCCTTCAGCTCCTTGACCGAATTGATGTTGCCGCGCACCGCGAGGCCGTCGCCGCCGTTCGACTTGTCGATCAGGAACACCTGCTGCGAGGGCACGCCGGCAGCGGTCCAGACGAGATGCTGGTCGACGGTCGTCGCCGCCGCGTTGAGCGCGCCCGAGGCCAGCGCGGCCGAGCGCTGCACCGGCGCGATGAAGCGGATCTCCGCGTCCACGCCGTTCTTCTTGAAGATGCCGGCCTTGTCGGCCAGCGTGATCGGCGCAAACCCGGTCCAGCCGCTGATGCCGATGATGACTTTCTCTTGCGCGTTCGCCACGCCTGCCGCGGCAAGCAGGAGCGCGGCCAGCAGTCCATTCAGAATCGGTTTCATATGTCCCCCCGTGTAGAGGGCCGGATTCTAGCAAAGGCCCGGCGCTATACTGCAGGCGAACCCCTGCCTTCCACAAAAACGCCCATGCGAAAGTCGACGATCCCGGCGCTCCTCCTTCTGCTCGCGGCAGCTTTTCTGTCTGGCGGCTGCAGCACGCCGTATGCCACGCTGCGCACGCCCGCGGGCGAACCGTTGATGCTGCTCGGACACGACCCCGTGGCTTACTTCACCCAGGGCAGGCCCGTGCGCGGCGACCCGAAACACAAGGTCGTGCTGCCCGATCGCATCTACTACTTCGCGAATGCAGAGCACGAGCGCCTCTTCGAAGCCAATCCCGGCAAGTACGAGCCGCAGTACGGCGGCTTCTGCTCGAACGGCGCGCCATTCGGGATCAAGATGGGCAGCGACCCGACCGAGTGGGAGATCGTGGACGGGCGCCTCTTCATCTTTGGCGACATCGTGGGGCATGCCAAGTGGAGCCTCGACCCGGCCTTCAACATCAGTCATGCGGACCAGATGTGGCCGCAGGTGCGCGACATGGACTGGCGCGCCGCGACGCTCTATTACTGGGCAAACCGCGTGCCGTGGTACCGCACGAGCCGCAGTCTGAGCGAGGAATGGAATTCGAAATTTCCGGACAAGCCGCTCACCTACGATCCGGGCGGATTCGTCAACAACATCGTTATGAGGTATCCCGGCTGGCGCGCTCGCGAAGGCTTCGGCCAGCCCGCTCTCGGTGCGGTCGGCGTCGACGCCTGCCCGCCGGCCTGCGCCGGACAAACGTCGCAAGCCTACCAGCCACCCTGGAAGCGGCCCTGGGACAAGTAGTGCGCTCGATGCTTGCAGCGCGCCTGGTGCTCGCGGCGAGCCTGGCCATCGCCTGCGCGAGCGCTTGGGCCCAAACCGTCGTCATCAAGGCAGCCCGGCTCATCGACGGGCGCGGGGGCGCCGTGCTGGCGCCTGCGATGGTCCGAATTGAAGGCGAGCGCATCGCCGAAGTCGGCGCGCGGCTCGCGGTCCCGCCCCAAGCGCGCGTCATCGATCTGGGCGATTCGACGCTCCTGCCCGGCCTCATCGACCTGCATACCCACCTGACCGACCGAAACGGCACGCATTGGGAAGAGGCGTTGGTGAAGACCACGCCCGGCCACAATGCCCTCTGGGGCGCTCGCAATGCGCGCGTGACGCTGCTGGCCGGGTTCACCACCTGCCGCGACATGGGCCCCACCTGGCCCTACGTGGACGTGGATCTTCGCAAGGCGATCGACGAAGGCGCTGTGCCCGGGCCTCGGCTGCTGGTCGCCGGCAACTATGTCTCCTCGACCGGCGGGTCGGGTGACGCGCGCCGCTTCTCGATCTACGTCGACGTGCCGATCGTGCGGAACCTCGCCGACGGGCCCGACGAAGTCACCAAGGCGGTGCGCACCAACCTCAAGAACGGCGCGGATTTCATCAAGATCCTCGCCACAGGCGCGGTGCAGTCAAGCGGAATCGACCCGCATGCGCAGCAGTACTCGGATGCCGAGATCCGCGCCGCCGTCGTCGAGGCACAACGCTGGGGCCGTCAGGTCGCCGCGCACGCGCACGGCACCGCCGGCATCAAGGCCGCGATCCGCGCCGGCGTTACGACGATCGACCACGGCTCGGCCCTGGACGACGAAGCGGTCGCGCTCCTCAAGGCCGCGCCCCGGACGTTCTATGTGCCTACGCTCTATACCAGCGAGGCGTTCGAGGCCGAGGGGCGCGCACTTCCGCCGGACCAACTGGAACGCTCCCGCCGCATGCGCTCGATCGCGCACGAAGGCTTCCGGCGCGCGCTGGCCGCGGGACTGCCGATCGGCATGGGCAGCGACGCGGCCGTGATCAGGCATGGCGAGAATGCGAAAGAACTGGTCTTGCGCGTCAAGCTCGGCGAATCGCCGATGGCAGCAATCGTGTCGGCCACGAGCCTGAATGCGCGGATCATCGGGTGGGAGGACCGGGTCGGCAGCCTCGAAGCCGGCAAGTTCGCCGACCTGATCGCGGTCGCGGGCGATCCGCTGCGCGATATCTCGCAGCTGGAGAAAGTGGGGTTCGTGATGAGGGGCGGGACGATCTACCGGGACGAGCTGGCCCGGCGTTGATCCCTCGCCCGGCGTTTTTTCGCCGCGTCAGGCGCTTACTGCTCCACCTTGATGCCCTGCTCGGCGATGATCTGGCCCCAGCGCGCGCGCTCGGCATCGATGCGCGAAATGAACTGCGCCTGCGTGTTCGGGATGTACACGAGCCCCTGCTCGGCAAGGAACTTCTGCACGTCGGGCATCTGCGAGACGATGGTGTATTCCTTGTAGAGCCGGTCGGTGATTGCCTTGGGCGTGCCGGCCGGCGCGATCAGCGCGTACCAGGTGACCACGTCCACTTCCGGATAGCCCGCCTCTGCAAGCGTCGGCACGTCGGGCAGTTGCGGCACGCGCTGCGGCGTCGTCACCGCGAGCCCCTTGATGCGGCCGCCCTTGAGCTGCGGCAGCATCAGCGGCAGCGTGTCGAACATCGCGTGGATCTGCCCGTCGATCATGTGCGGCAGCGACTCGTTGGTGCCCTTGTAAGGCACGTGCACCATGTCCGTGCCGTCCTTCTTCTTGAACATCTCAAAGATGAGGTGCTGTGCGGTGCCGATGCCGACCGAGGCGTAGTTGAGCTTGCCCGGTTGGGCCTTGGCCATCGCAATGAGTTCTTTCACATTCTTAGCCGGGAAGTTGGCCGGCACCACGAGCACGAGCGGCGAGGCCGCAAACATCGTGATCGGGACCAGGTCCTTCTTCGCGTCGTACGGCATGTTCTTGTAGAGGTTCGGGAAGATCGTGAGCGGCCCGAGGTTGCCCATGCCGATCGTGTAGCCGTCGGGGGCGGCGCGCGCCACTTCGGCCACGCCGATGCGTCCGCCCGCGCCCGCCTTGAAGTCGGTGACCACGGTCTGGCCGAGCGCTTTGGAAACGCGATCGTTGAACGCCCTTGCGATGAGGTCGTTGAGGCCGCCCGCTGGCCAGGGCACGACGAAGCGGATCGGCTTGGCCGGCCATTCCTGCGCGGAGGTGGAAAATGCGAATGCGCAGCAAAGGACGGCGGCAATAAAGCGCAGCACGGGAGTTCTCCGAAGATTCCTAAAAACCAAGCATACCTTGACGCGATGCGTGATGAAAAATCGATCAAGTCCCCGGCAGCCAACCAGCCTTCGCGGCGCGCACCGCCTGCACGCCTCTCACGGATTCAGTACCTCGCCAAGCATGGTCACCGGCAATGCCTCGACGCCAGGCCCGAGCGGATAGCGCTCCTTGCCTTGATAAACAACGAACGCGGCGTCGGGTTTCAGGTCGCTCAATGCCGACCAGAACCCGCGCGTGGGCACCGGCGCCGACGCGAGCTTGATTTCGAAGGCAAGACGCCGCCCGTTCGGCCGTTCGATGAGCAGATCGATTTCGGCGCCTGCCGCAGTCCGGTAAAAGCTCGCGCCCGAAGAACCGCGGGCGGCGGCCACCGCCTGCTCGATGACCCATCCCTCCCAGGAAGCCCCGGCGACCGGGTGACCCAGCAAACGCTCGGTATCGCCGATACGCAACAAGGCATGCAGCAATCCGCTATCGCGCAGATAAATCTTCGGGCTCTTCACCAGCCGCTTCTTCAGATTGATCGCAAATGGCGCGAGCACACGCACCATGAAGGTGTCCTGCAAGGTATCGAGATAGTGCTTGGCGGTCGGCGCTGTCACGCCGAGGCTGGCGGCGATTTTCGAGGCATTCCAGATCTGACCGTGGTAATGGGCAAGCATCTCCCAGAATCGGCGTAGGGATGCCGCCGGAACCCGCACGCCAAGCGCCGGCAGGTCGCGTTGCAAGTGTGTGTCGATGAACGCCTCGCGCCATTCGAGCGATCTCGCATCGTTCGCCGCGAGATAGCTTCCCGGAAATCCCCCGCGATTCCACAATGTCAGCCGGGCAGGGCGTTGGCCGCCGCCGATCTCCTCCAGCGTGAATGGCGAAAGTTCGTGATAGAGGACTCGTCCGGCGAGGCTTTCGGCGGCCTGGCGCGACAGATCGGGCGAGGCCGAACCGAGGATAAGAAAGCGCCCATTCTTTCGCCGGGCGTCGACCAGGCTGCGCAGCACCGGAAAAAGCCCCGGGTTACGCTGGATTTCGTCGATCACCACCAGGCGTTTCTCGCGTGCTTCGAGATAAAGCTCGGGATCGACCAGGCGCGCCGCGTCGGAGGGACGCTCCAGATCGAGATAGACCGACTCGCCGAATCGGCCCGCCACGGCGCGCGCGAGCGTGGTCTTGCCGACCTGCCGTGATCCAACCAGCCCGACGACCGGAAAACGCCGCAGCGAGTCGAGTAAAACCGGTTCCAGGCGGCGCTTGATCATCCTTGTATATTAAAAGATAGTCTTTCAATAAACAAGGATATGAACAAGGACGATGCGCTGAACGCCACGTGGCATTTGCACTCCCACTTCGCGTGGCTTAGGCTTTCACATTCGCTCTCATCAGAGAAGACATGACGTCAAGTACCGGGAATCTTCGTCCAATGAGGGTCGACCACGTCGGCAGCCTGCTGCGCCCCGAAAGCCTCAAGGCCGCCTTCATGCGGCATGCGACCAACCAGATGAGCCGCGACGAACTCACCGCGGCGCAGGACGCCGCGATCCGCGAAGTCATCGCCAGGCAGGAGGCGCACGGCCTGCCGGTGGTGACCGACGGCGAATTCCGGCGGCTGAACTGGCAGGTGAGTTTCTCGCAGGTGGCCGGGTGGGACATGTGGAACACCTCGTGGATGAATTTCCGCGCGAATCCGGAGAACAAGAGCGCGACCGAAACGCCCTTCCAGAAAGGCGAGGACGCGGTGCTCTCCTTCAAGACGCCGGTCACCGAAAAGTTGCGCCTGAAGCACAGCTTCCCGCTGCAGGAATACACATTCGCCGCGTCGGCCACGAAACAGCCGGTGAAGTCGATGCTCATGGGGCCCGACCGGGTCTGCCAGATGTGCGATATCGAAGGCTCCAATGGCCTGTACACGGATGCGGATGCTTTCCTCGCCGATGTGGTGAAGATCCAGCGGCAGATGGTCACCGAGCTGGTCGACGCCGGCTGCCGCCATGTCCAGCTCGACGAGCCGAGCTACACCGGCTATGTGGACGGCCCCACCCTTGAGCGACTGCGCTCGCGTGGCGAAGACCCGATGAAAAACCTCGATCGCGCGATCGCCGCCGACAACGCGGTCATCGAAGGCCTCAAAGGCAAGGCCGCCTTCAGCCTGCACATCTGCCGCGGCAATCGCGCGAGCATGTGGCACCGCGAGGGCAAGTACGACCCGATCGCCGAGCGCCTGTTCGGCAGCCTCAGGTTCGATCGCCTGCTGCTCGAATACGACACCGAACGCGCCGGCGGCTTCGAGCCGCTGCGTTACGTTCCCAATGGCGTCACCGTCGTGCTCGGCCTGATCACCACCAAGGTGGGCAAGGTCGAAACCGTCGACGACCTCAAGCGGCGCATCGACGACGCGAGCCGCTTCATCGACGTCGGCCAGCTCGCGCTGAGCCCGCAATGCGGATTCGCGTCCGGCATCGCGGGCAACCTGCTCACCGAGGAAGAACAGTGGGCCAAGATCGACGTGATGACCGAAACGGCCCGACAGGTCTGGGGGAACGAATGACAGCGATTCAGAAATCCGGTCCTCGCGTGGTGCGTGCAGCTCGAGGCACCACCCTCTCGGCCAAGAGCTGGCTCACCGAAGCCCCTCTTCGCATGCTCATGAACAACCTCGATCCCGAGGTGGCTGAGCGACCCGACGAGCTCGTCGTCTACGGCGGCATCGGCAAGGCCGCGCGCAACTGGGAATGCTTCGACCAGATCGTCGCGAGCCTGAGGAAGCTGGAAGCTGATGAGACGCTTTTAGTCCAATCGGGCAAACCCGTGGGCGTGTTCAAGACCCATGCCGATGCGCCGCGCGTGCTGATCGCCAATTCGAACCTCGTGCCGCACTGGGCCACCTGGGAGCACTTCAACGAGCTCGACCGCAAGGGCCTCATGATGTACGGCCAGATGACCGCCGGCTCGTGGATCTACATCGGCAGCCAGGGCATCGTGCAGGGCACTTACGAAACGTTTGCCGAGGCCGGCCGACAGCACTACGGCGGCAGCTGGAAGGGCAAGTGGATCCTGACCGGCGGCCTCGGCGGCATGGGCGGCGCGCAGCCGCTCGCCGCGACGATGGCCGGCGCCTCGATGCTCGCGATCGAGTGCGACCCGTCGCGCATCGACATGCGCATCCGCACCGGCTACCTGGACGAGCGCGCCAACACGCTCGACGAGGCCTACGCGATCCTGCAGCGTGCGGAGAGCGAAGGCCGCGCGGTCTCGGTCGGCCTCGTCGGCAATGCGGCCGAGGTCTATCCCGAAATGCTCAAGCGCGCGCGCGCCGGCGGCATGAAGCCCTCGCTGGTCACCGACCAAACCTCCGCGCACGACCCCGCCAACGGCTACCTGCCCGAGCACTGGTCGCTCGAGCGCTGGAAGGATTTGCGCAAGAAAGACCCGGACGAGGTCGCCGTCTCGGCGCGAGAAGCCATCGCCAACCAGGTGCGCGCCATCCTCGGTTTCCAGGCGATGGGCATTCCCTGTGTCGACTACGGCAACAACATCCGCCAGGAAGCCAAGAACGTCGGCGTGAAGAACGCTTTCGATTTCCCGGGATTCGTGCCGGCGTACATCCGGCCCCTCTTCTGCCGCGGCATCGGGCCGTTCCGCTGGGCCGCGCTCTCGGGCGATCCGGAAGACATCGCGAAGACCGACGCCAAGGTGCGGGAGCTTTTCCCACACGACAAACACCTCAACCAGTGGCTCGACATGGCCGGCAAGCGCATCCACTTCCAGGGATTGCCGGCGCGCATCCTGTGGATCGGCCTGGGCGACCGGCATCGCGTCGGCCTCGCCTTCAACGAGATGGTGCGCAAGGGCGAACTCAAGGCGCCGGTGGTCATCGGCCGCGACCACCTCGACTCCGGCTCGGTCGCAAGCCCGAACCGCGAGACCGAATCGATGAAGGACGGCTCGGATGCGGTGTCCGACTGGGCGATGCTCAACGCGCTGCTCAACTGCGCGAGCGGCGCTACCTGGGTGTCGCTGCACCACGGCGGCGGCGTCGGCATGGGCTACTCACAGCATGCGGGAATGGTCATCGTGTGCGACGGGACCCCTGCGGCAGACGCGCGGCTTGCTCGCGTGTTGTGGAACGACCCGGCCACCGGCGTGATGCGCCACGCCGACGCAGGCTACGAAGAGGCCATCGCCTGCGCGAAAGAAAAAGGCCTCGACCTGCCGATGATCCGCTAACCAGATGCTCCTCGTCGGCCGCGAACCGTTAACGCTGGCTGCGCTGCGCAGGATCGCCCGCGAGGCATCGCCGATTGCCCTCGACCCGGCCTGCCTTTCCAAACTCAACGAAGGCGTCGCGACGATCGAGAGGATCGTCGCGCTCGGCGAGCCCGCGTATGGCATCAACACCGGCTTCGGCCGGCTCGCGCAGACGAAGATCTCGCGCGAAGACCTCTCCAGGCTGCAGACGAACCTGATCCTCTCTCACGCGGCCGGCACCGGGCC
>JANMDK010000036.1:0-11481 GCA_031376265.1 Pseudomonadota bacterium | reverse complement strand
CGCCAATTTCGAGTCGCAGTCCAGCGCCTTCGTCACCTCGAGCCTGATGCTCGACGACGGCATCATCGACCCGCGCGACACGAGGAACGTCCTCGGCTTCGCGCTATCCATCTGCAGGGACGCCGATTCGCGCACCCTGCGCCCCGTCCAGTTCGGAGTGGCCAGGCCATAAACGCATAATCAGGGACAGACCACGTTTTCCTAAACGTGGTCTGTCCCTGATTTTCCGGGAGAAGAAAATGCAGTTCACGCATGAGCACGAAGAGATCCGCCGGACGGTGAAGCGAGTGATCGACAACGAGATCAATCCCTACGTCGAAGAGTGGGAGAAAGCCGAGCAGTTCCCGGCGCACGAGGTGTTCAAGAAGCTCGGCAATGTCGGCCTGCTCGGACTCACGAAGCCCGAGGCCTACGGCGGCGCGGGCCTCGACTACAGCTATGCGATGGTCATGGCCGAGACGCTCGGCTTCATCCGCTGCGGCGGCGTGCCGATGGCGATCGGCGTGCAGACCGACATGGCGACCCCCGCGCTGGCGCGCTTCGGTTCGGACGAAGTGAAGAAGGAGTTCCTCGCGCCGTCGATTGCGGGTGACTACGTGGCGTGCATCGGCGTTTCCGAGCAGGGCGCCGGCTCGGACGTGGCCAGCATCAAGACTTTCGCGAAGAAGGACGGCGGCGACTACGTGATCAACGGCTCGAAGATGTGGATCACCAACAGCCTGCAGGCCGACTGGATGTGCCTGCTCGCGAACACGTCGGAGGGCGCGCCGCACAAAACGAAGACGCTGATCTGCGTGCCGATGAATTCGAAGGGCATTTCCAAGACCAAGATCGACAAGATCGGCATGATGTCCTCGGACACCGGCCTCATCCACTTCGACAACGTGCGCGTGCCGCAGCGGAACCGCATCGGCGAGGAAGGCATGGGGTTCACCTACCAGATGATGCAGTTCCAGGAAGAGCGCCTCTGGGCCGCGGCCCGCACCGTGCAGGGCGTCACGCGCACCATCAGCGAGACGATCGACTACATCCGCGAGCGGAAGATCTTCGGCCAGTCGGTGCTCGATTTCCAGTACGTGCACTACCGGCTTGCGGAACTGAAGACCGAGGTCGAGGCGCTGCGCGCGCTCACCTATCGTGCCTGCGAGTTGTACATCAACGGCCAGGACGTCACCGAACTCGCGTCCATGGCCAAGCTCAAGGCGGGACGACTGAGCCGCGAGGCCTCCGACGCGTGCCTGCAGTACTGGGGCGGCATGGGCTTTACCTGGGACAACCCGGTGTCGCGCGCCTTTCGCGACGGGCGCCTGGGCTCGATCGGCGGCGGCGCCGACGAGGTCATGCTCGGCATCATCTGCAAGTACATGGGCACGTCGCCGAGAAAGTAGGCGAGAAGGCAGCCTACGCGATGTTCCGCTCCGTCCTTGTAGCCAATCGCGGCGAGATCGCGCTGCGGATCTTCCGCACGGCGCGTCGCATGGGGCTGGAGTGCATCGCGGTGTACTCCGAAGCGGATCGCGGCGCACGGCATGCGCGAGAGGCCGACAGGTCGATGTGCATCGGCCCGGCCGCGCCCCGCGAGTCCTACCTGAACATCGAATCCATTGTCGCGGCGGCGCGCGCAACGGGTGCAGAGGCCGTGCATCCGGGTTACGGCTTCCTCGCGGAGAACGCGGATTTTGCGCGCGCCGTGCTGGATGCGGGCCTGGTGTGGATCGGCCCGTCGCCGGCGGCGATCCGCGCAATGGGCGACAAGGCGAATGCCAAGCGCATCGCAAGGAAGGCCGGCGTGCCGGTGCTGGATGGCTTCGAGCCGGGCGGAAAGGTTGAATACCCGGTGATGATCAAGGCTGTCGCTGGCGGCGGCGGGCGCGGCATGCGGCTGGTGCGGAATGCGGAGGATCTCCCCGCGCTCCTCGCGTCGGCAAGATCCGAGGCACTTGCCTCGTTCGGCGACGAGCGAGTGATCCTCGAGCGCGCGGTCACCGCCCCACGCCACGTCGAGGTGCAGCTGCTCGCGGACGGCAACGGCAACGTGGTGTACCTGGGCGAGCGCGACTGCTCGGTGCAGCGCCGCCACCAGAAGCTCATCGAGGAAACGCCCTCGCCCGCGGTCGATCCAAAACTTCGTGCACAGCTCGGCGAGGCGGCAATCAAGGTTGCGCGCGCCGTCGGCTATTCCGGCGCCGGCACGGTCGAATGTCTCGTGGATGGCAAGGAAAATTTCTGGTTCATGGAGATGAATACCCGCCTGCAGGTCGAGCACCCGGTCACCGAGGAAGTCACCGGCCTCGACCTGGTCGAGTGGCAGCTGCGGATCGCCGCCGGCGAAACGCTCGACTTCAAGCAGGAGGACGTGCGCTTTTCGGGCCATGCCATCGAAGCCCGCGTGTGTGCCGAGGACCCCGCGCAAGGCTTCCTGCCGCAGGCGGGTACCATCGCGCTCTGGGAAGCGCCGCCCGGCGTGCGCGTCGAGCATGCGCTCGAGTCCGGCGCGGTGATCCCGCCGCACTACGATTCCATGATCGCGAAGGTAATCGCGCACGGCGCAACTCGCGACGAGGCGCGAGAAAAGCTGGCGGCGGCGCTCGACCAGTGCGTCGCACTTGGCGTCCCGAACAATGCCGCCTACCTCGCCGCAGTCCTGCGCGATGAAGTATTCGCCCGGGGCGACGCCACCACGGCACTGCTAGCCGAACGTTTTTCGGGCTGGAAGGCACGTGAGCCGGACGAAAAAATCCTGACCATCGCAAGAGCCCTCTACGCGAAAGACCGCGGCAGCACTGCCGGCTTCGGCGAATGGGCCTGCTGGAGCAATTCGCAGGCGTCGCCGCCCTGCGTGCCGGAGCTTCCCCATGCGCGCGACGGCCGCACGCTCCACTTCCTTCTCGACGGCACCTCGTGGACCTGGCGCGACGCTTCAATGGACTCGCCCGAGCGCGCCGCCCTCGGCGCAGCGGACGGCCGCCTCATTGCGCCGATGAACGGCAAGGTCGCGCTGGTCGCCGTGAAGGCCGGCGACTCCGTGGCCGCAGGCGCCCCGCTCGTCGTGCTCGAAGCCATGAAGATGGAGCACACGCTGGCCGCGCCGGTCGCGCTGCGGGTGAAGGCCGTGCAAGCCGTAAAAGGCGCGCAGGTTTCGCCCGGTCAGCTGTTGGTCGAATTCGAGCCCGCGGAGAAGGCGTGAAAGTCCATCCCGCCCTCACCGAGGAGCACGAGGCATTCCGCGAGACGATGCGACGCTTCGTCGCCAAGGAGGTTTCGCCTTACGCCACCGAATGGGACGAGGCCGGCGAATTCCCGCGCGAGATGTACCGCAAGGCCGCAGCGGCCGGATTGCTCGGCGTCGGCTTTCCCGAGGAATACGGCGGCACGCCGGCCGACCTCCTGATGCACATCGTGCTCTCGGAGGAAATCGCGATGGCCGGATCGGGCGGCGTGCACGCCAGCCTCTTCTCGCACAGCATCGGCGCGCCGCCGATCGCCAATGCCGGCAGCGAGGCGATGAAGCGCCGCGTGCTGCCCTCGATCATTGCCGGCGAGAAGATCAGCGCGCTGGCGATCACCGAGCCCTCCGGCGGCTCGGACGTCGCGCAGCTGCGCACGACAGCGAAGCTCGAAGGAAACGAGTACGTCGTCAACGGCGAGAAGACCTTCATCACCTCCGGGATGCGCGCCGACTACTACACGGTGGCGGTGCGCACCGGCGGACCCGGCGCCGGCGGCGTGTCGCTGCTGCTGATCGAGCGCGACCGGCCGGGCTTCACGCGCTACGAGCTGAAGAAAATGGGCTGGTGGAGCTCGGACACCGCCGCGCTGCGCTTCGACGATTGCCGCGTGCCGGCCGCCAACCTCATCGGCGAGGAGAACGCAGGCTTTCGCATCATCATGGGCAACTTCAATTCCGAGCGGCTCGGCATGTCGGCCGCGGCGGTGGGATTCGCACAGGTGTGCCTGGACGATGCGGTGGCCTGGGCGCAGGAGCGAAAGACTTTCGGCAAGCGCCTCGTCGAGCACCAGGCGATCCGCCACAAGCTCGTCGACATGCAGATGCGCATCCACGCGGCCCGCGCGATGGTCTACGACACGGCGTACAAGCTCACGCAGGCGCCGCGCGACCCGCAGGCGATCGCGCAGCTTTGTCTCACCAAGAATTTCGCCACGCGCACGATGCAGTTCTGCGCGGACGAGGCGGTACAGACCCTCGGCGGGGCCGGCTTCATCCGCGGCAGCCGCGCAGAGCGCGTCTACCGCGAGGTCAAGGTCATGACCATCGGCGGCGGCGCCGAGGAGATCATGAAAGACCTCGCCGCGCGGCAACTAGGCTGGCAGTAGGCGGACGTCGATGCCAATTTCGGCCAGCGCTGCGGGGCGCGATGCGGGCTCCACAATGGAAGAGGCAACCACCCGCCGCGTGATGGCGTATGCCGCCGGCATCGGGGCGGAAGACGAGTGCTATTTCGACGATGTGCGCGGCGTGATTGCGCACCCGGCCTTCTGCGTTTCGCTCGAATGGCCGGTCGTCAGCGGCGCCGGATACCTCACAGCCATCGGCCGGTCGGCAGACGCGCCGCGCGGCGCGGTGCACGTCCTGCAGGATTCGCGCTTCCATCGGCCCATCGGTGCCGGGGACAGGCTGCGCACCAGCGCGCGGATCGCGCAGGTACGCCAGACCAGCGCGGGCGTGCTGGTGACGAGTTGCGTCGAGACGGCCGAGGCTTCGACGGCCGCGCCGGTGGTGACGACCTGGACCGCGGCGATGTTCCTGCGCGACAAGCTCGATGGCGCGCCGTCCGTCAACGAAGCCCCTCCCGAATTGCGAAAAGACGCGGACGTGTCCGCCGCCTCGCCCCGGCACCTTTCAATCGCCACCTCGCCGGGCCTCGCGCACCGCTACTCCGAATGCGCAGCGATCTGGAACCCGATCCACACCGAGCGTTCGGCTGCGCGCGCAATCGGCCTGCCGGGCATCCTCCTGCACGGCACCTGCACCTGGGCGCTGGCGGGGCAGGCGCTGATCCATGCGGCGGCCGGGGGCGAGCCGCGCCGGCTGCGGCGCCTCGCCGGACGCTTCAAGGCGAGCGTCGTGCCGGGCGACGTGCTCGAGCTCGAATTCGGCCGGGAATCGGAAGGCCTGTGGCAATTCGCCGTGCGCACCCCGCGCGGCGATCTTGCGATTACGCACGGGGTGGCGGAGATCGACGCATGAATCGCCAGGAGAAAGAGAGGCGGCTGAAGGCGCTCTTCGAGGACTTCGTGCCTTTCAATCGCGTGCTCGGCCTCAAGGTCGAGTCCTTTGACCCCAAGGCGCCGAAATTGCGCTTCGACATGAAGCCCGACCTCATCGGCAACCCGACGCGCGGCATCCTGCACGGCGGCGTGATCTCTGCGGTGCTCGACGTCATGGCCGGCTTCTCGATCCATGCGGCGATGCTCGACCAGGACAAGGCGGAGGATTCCGGGGGCTTCCCGAGGATGGGCACCATCGACCTGCGCATCGACTACCTGCGCCCGGGCCGCGGCAAGTACTTCATCGCCACAGGCAAGGTCGCCCGCCTCGGCAGTCGGGTAGCGGTCACGCACATGACGCTGGACAACGACGAGGGCGAGCAGATCGCCACCGGCAGTGCGGCCTACATGATCGGATGACACCGGGGAATGTATCGGTACCGATACACCAACTTCCCGGATAGCCAGTATCCGCGCGGCTCTTGCAAATAGAAAGTTGTGAAATCTAAGGCCGCGGCCGCCGGAACGGGTGCGTGGCCGAAAGCCCACCGTCGACCGCGATCGCCTGCCCGTTGACGTAGGACGCGTCGTCGCTCGCGAGGAAAGCAGCCATCGCGGCGATCTCCTCCGGCACGCCGAAGCGGTTCAACGGGTTCAGCTGCCCGATGTTCTTGTCACTGCCGCGCTCTCTCGCCATGTCGAAGATCGGCTTGGTCATGCCGGTCTCGATGAGGCCCGGGCAGATCGCGTTGACGCGCACGCCGGTGCCGTAGAAAGAGTTGGCCGCAGTCTGCACGAGGCTCACCACGCCGGCCTTGCTGGCGCTGTACGGGTTGCCGCCGGCGTTGGCGCGCAAGCCGGCCACTGAGGCGGTGCACACGATCGAGCCCGATTTCTTCGCGACCATGTGCTGCCCGGCGTGCTTGATGGCGAGGAACGGGCCGATCAGGTTGACGCGCAGGATCTCCTGCCAGTGCTCGATCGTCTGCTCGAAGAGCGGGACCAGCCCGCCGCTGATGCCGGCGTTGGCATAGACGACGTCGAGGCCGCCGAATTCTTCCAGCGCCCGCTTAACGTAGGCCTGCACGTCGGCTTCGCTGCCGGCGTCGGCCGCCATCGCAATCGCCCGGCCGCCGGCGGCAGTCACCAGGGCGGCCGTCTCCCGGACCGCCTCGGCCGTCTTGTCCACGACGAGCACCGATGCGCCCTCCCTCGCGAACAGCAGCGCGCTCGCGCGCCCGATGCCGCTGCCTGCGCCGGTCACGATCGCGCGCTTGCCGTTTAGCCTGCCCATGGCGGTCTCCAGTCCTCGATGGTTCGGGCAGCCAGTTTACCGGCTCGCTGGGCCGGATTAGCATGCGCCACCGATCCCCCGTCACCCGATCCGCACGGAGCCTGCCATGAGCCTGCTGTCGCCAGAGGAATTCGAGAAGCTTGATTCGGCCGAGTCGTTGTTTGCCTCGCCGATCCCGGTGCAGTCGGTGTCCAGCGACGAGTTCATGCCGTCGCCGCAGACCGCGAGGCAGCGGGAGTTCGAGGCGCGCGTCAAGGACGCCGGCGCGCGCATGGCGAAGCGCCTCGGCATGAGCCGCCGGCGCTTCTTCCAGACGGCCGCCGGAATGGCGAGCGCCTTCCTCGCGATGAACGACACCTACGGGCCGCTCTTCGGCGTTTCGGCCGCCGAGGCGGCCGAACCGGAGAGAGCCGACGCGCGCGCGAAAGCGCTGTCCGGCCAGTTCATCATGGACATGCACACGCACTTCCTGCGCCCGGGCACGCGCATCATGGCTTTCGTCGCGCAGCGCGCCGCGGTCGGCAAGGCCGGCTGGAACCCGGCGCTGAAGTCGAAGGAACAGACCATCGATGACCTGATGTTCGCCAACTACATCAAGGAAATGTACCTCGACAGCGACACCAAGATCGCCTGCATCAGCGGGGCGCCCTCCGAGGTTCTCGAGGACTGGTTCCTCACCAACGACATGAAGGCGCAGGCGCGCGCCGGCGTGAACGGCCTGGCCGGCACCAAGCGCATGTTCTCGCACGCGATCTTCACTCCGGGCTACGCCGGCTGGATGGAAGAGATCGACCGCGCGATCGAGGTGCTCAAGCCCGACTCGATGAAGGGCTACACGATCGGCGACAACACGCACAAGAACCTCTCCAAGCACCCGTGGCGCCTGGACGACGAGAAGCTCGTCTATCCCGCCTATCAGAAATTCCTCAAGGCCGGGTTGAAGAACGTGTGCGTGCACAAGGGGCTCTTTCCGCCCTCGGTGGAAAAGCAGTTCCCGCACCTGCTCGCGCACTCGGACGTGCGCGATGTGGGCCCCGCGGCGCGCGACTGGCCGCAGATGAATTTCATCGTCTACCACGGCGGCTACCGCTGGCCCGGCGGCGGCAACGCCGCGGATGCCTGGCGCCAGTTCGAACAGACCGGGCGCGTCGAATGGGTTTCGGACCTCGCGGACATTCCCGCGAAATTCGGCGTGAAGAACGTCTACGCCGACGTAGGCCAGCTCTTCGCGCAGTCGACGATCGCCGAGCCGCGCCTGTCAGCGGTCTTGATGGGCATCCTCATCAAGGGGCTGGGCGCCGACCATGTGTGCTGGGGAACGGACGCGATCTGGACCGGCGCGCCGCAGTGGCAGATCGAGGCGCTGCGCCGGCTCGAGATCCCGGAGGAATTGCGGGCGAAATACGGCTTCGCGCCGCTCGGGCCGGCCGACGGGCCGGTGAAGAACGCGATCTTCGGCGGGAACAACGCGCGGCTGTACGACGTAAAGCCGCAACTGCGATCGGAGATCGCGACCGACAAGCTGGCGCAGTACAAGGAGATCTACGCACGTGAAGGTGCCGGCCGTACCAATCTCGCCTACGGGTATGCGATCCGCGGCGCGGCGCCCGGGTGAGATGCCGCGAACCGGTTACTCTTCGCGACACTCGCCCAAGGAAATCGAGACCGCGCGAAGCAGGCCCGAGGCCAGGATAGGCTTGCGGAGGAACATCACGTTGCGGTGTGCCTCGATGCGATCGACGGCAGTCTCGTCGATGGTAAGGAAAATGACGGGCACGGTCCGAAGGCGCTCGACGGACCGGATTGATGCGACGAAATCGATGCCGTCGAGCCGGGGCATGTGCACATCGCTGACGATGAGGTCGGGGACGCTGTTGAGGCAGGCGCGGACGGCCTCGACGCCGTCGGCAACTGCGCGCACCGCATAGCCTGCTTCGAGCAGGTGGAGGGTTATCAGTTCCCGAAAGCTCTGGTCGTCCTCGACGACGAGAATCGTGTTTCGCCGCACGGCACGCGCCATCAGCCGCCGCCCGGCGCGGCTTCTTCGGCCGCCACGGCAAGACGCCCGGCGCCCGGGGTGCCGGGACTGCCGGACTCGAACCCGATCCGCGCCTGGAGCCACAGGCTCACCCCGCAGAAGATGCGGCAGGCGGCAGTCAGGGGTTTCATGGTGACCCACCCCGGCACAACGCTCTTTAAATGGTCCACATTGAACGTCCAGCCGAAAATCGCGAAGACTCCTGCGGTAACCACGATCGCTGCAATACCCCTGGACAATGCGAGGAATCGTTCGGCAATCCTGCTGTCGTCGCTCATTCGTTTCCCGGTTGCCGGCAGGAGATCACTGTCGGCTATTCTAAGCGCGGGGGGTAATATAGATGGCTTGTATCGGCGGGATTGATCGCCAATGCCAAATCTGATAAAGCGATATGAGACTCCTTCTGTCAGTGGCGCAGGGGCCCAGGGCCCGCGAATCGAAGTAAAGAATAGTCGGCATCGCCGCGTATGAGATCGAGGTTCAGGCATGCCAAGCCGCATGTTGCAGTTTTTTTGAAACAGGAGACGAATATGTCACGCATGGCCGCGATGCTTTTGACGCTGGCGCTCACCGCCGCATTCTGTGACCAGGCAAGGGCGCAGGGCTCCGGCAAGACGCAGATGCTCTGGCTCGGCCAGGCCTCGTGGAAGATCACGTCGCCCGGCGGCAAGGTGATCGTCATCGACCCGTGGATCACGGGCGGGCCGAAGACGCCGGCGCCCTACAAGCAGGACCTCGCCGCGCTCGGCAAGATCGACCTGCTGCTGGTGACGCACGCGCACGTCGACCACGTCGGCGATGCGCCGGCCCTGGCCAAGATGCACAACACCGTGCTCTACGGCCCCGCGGACATGATGACGCCGATGAACACGCTCGGCATCCTGCCGCCCGAGCTGACGCACCGCTTCAACAAGTCCGGGCACGTCACGCCGCTGCCCGGCATCAAGGTCACCGCGGTCAAGGCGGAGCACTCTTCGCTGCTGGTCTGGACCAACCCGGCGACGAACAAGCGCGAGTCGCACCCGGCCGGCGAGGCCATGGGCTACATCATCCAGATGGAGAACGGCTTCAAGGTCTGGCACATGGGCGACACCGGCCTGTTTCCCGACATGCAGTTCATCAGCGAGCACTACAAGCCCGACGTGGTGCTGATGCCGATCGGCGGCAACTTCACCATGGACCATGACGATGCGGCCTTTGCGGCGCGCACCTGGGTGAAGCCGAAATACGTGATCCCGATGCACTATGGCTCGAACCCGATCACCAAGGGCACGCTGGCCGGCTTCCAGGCAGCGATGAAGGGCAGCACCGGCATCAACGTGATCCCGATGATCGAAGGGCAGCAGGTCGATTTCTAGCCCAGAGTGTACTGGTACCGGTATACGAATTGGCAGGAGAGCCGCGCCCCGCTTGATTCTACGAAATAAGAAGTCGAAGATTAGGGTGGGGGCTATTCAGTCCCGGCGCTTCTGCTTCGCCGCCAGGGCCTTCTGCGGGTCGGCAAGCCACTCAACCGGCCGGAAGAAATTGTCGCAGGGACCCTCGGCCCGGTTGCCGTAAGTGTGGATGCCGGCGACCTGGGCGTTATAGAAATGCACCACGAGGAAGGCGTCCGCGAACTTGGGGCTGCTCGAGGTCTGGCACCAGAGCCACGCTTCCTGGCTGCCCTGGTAGAGCCGCTCGCGGGGCGGCCCCATGAGGTGCTGCACCCGCGTCTTGGACATGCCGAACTCGACGTCCTGCATCTTCGAATCGAACAGGTAGAGGTCGCGGTCGGCCGCGAGGCCGCTGGTCACATTCGCGCACCCTCCCAGGAGCAATGCCACTGCGGCCGCAATGCAAAAGAGGAGGATGCGCATGCTTTCCTTACTCGGTGATGTAGTCCGTGATCGGCGTCCACTTGCCGTTGATGATCTGCGACAGGCGCGCGCGGTTCGAGCCAAGGTGCTTGGTCTTCGTGAAAGACACCGCGTCACCGCCGAACATGTCGCGCGGCATCGAGAAGCTCTCGATCGAATTGACGAACGAGTCGGTCGTGAGGTTCGGGCCCGCCTTCTCGGCAATGCGCGCGAACAGGTCGATCACCTGGAAGCCGTAGACCGAAAACACCGTCGGGTCTTCCTTGTACTTGTCCTTGTACTTGGTCGCCCAGTCGCGGACGTTCTTGGAGGCGTCGTCCATGTACGGGTTGTTGACCGTGTTGGTCGAGTAGAACCCGTTCATGGCCGGCCCGCCGAGCTTGTGGATGAGGTCGGTGTACGAGGCCGAGGTGCCGAGGAAGTCGACGTTCCAGCCGAGCTTGCGCGCAGTGCCGATCGTGCCGATGGTCTCGCGGATGATGGTGCCGAGCACGACCAGGTCGCAGTTCGAGTCCTTCATCTTGGCCACCTGGGAGGAGAAGTCCGTCGCGCCGCGCTTGTACGACGTACGCTCGACCAGCGTCATGTTGATTTCCTTGAGGGCCGCCTCCGAGCCGCGCAGCACCTCGAGACCGAAGTCGTCGTCCTGGTAGAGCGTGCAGATGCGCTTATAGCCCTTGGTCTTGACCATGTGCTTGACGCTGGCGCGCAGCTGATCGTAGTAGGTGGCGGCGATCGAGTACTTGAGGCGGTGCAGCGGCTCGTACATCTCGCGCGCGGCGGCGATCGGGAAAAGGTTCGGGACGTTCTTCTCGAAGAGGATAGGCATCGCGGCCAGCGCCGTCGGCGTGCCGATGAGGCCGACCATGGCGAAGATCTTGTCCTTCTGCACCAGCTTCTGCGTGGCGAGTACGGCCTTCTTGGGGTCGTAGCCGTGGTCTTCGGTGATCAGCCTGAGCTTGCGGCCATGGATGCCGCCGTTGGCGTTGATCTCCTCCACCCGCAGCTCCATCGCGTTCTTGAGCTGCTTGGAGAAGGCGACGATCGGCCCCGACAGGTCC
>JANMDK010000396.1:0-11164 GCA_031376265.1 Pseudomonadota bacterium | reverse complement strand
CGAAGTCCATCACCTTCTTGTTGACCTGCACCTGCCGCAGGCCCTTCTGCGTGATTTCGACCGGGTCTTCCGCAGTCCAGATCTTGGTGTCCGGGGTGTTGAGGAATCCCAGCACCGAGTGAAGCGTGGTCGTCTTGCCCGAACCCGTAGGGCCGCACACGAAGAACAGGCCATACGGCTTGGACACTGCGTTCTTGAGGTTCTCGTTGTTCCTGGTGGTCAGGCCGAGCTTGTCGATTGGAATCGGCTCGCCGGCGGCGAGGATACGCATCACGATGTCCTCGACGCCGCCGGTGGTCGGGATCGTGGCGACGCGAAGCTCGATATCGAGCGGCCCGAATTTCTTGAACTTGATCTTGCCGTCCTGCGGCTTGCGCTTCTCGGAGATGTCGAGGTCGCACATGATTTTGAGGCGGGCGACGATTGCGCTGCGGTAGGAAGCCGGCACCTCGATGTACGGCGCGAGCGAACCGTCCCGCCGGAAACGGATCTCCGTTTTGGCCTTGCCGGGGTAGGGCTCGATGTGGATGTCCGAAGCCCCTTGGTTGTAGGCATCGATGACGATCTTGTTCACGAGTTTCACGAGTTCGTTGTCGGCCGCGGCCGAGACCTCGTCGTTCGCTCCCTCGAGGCTTTCCGCCCCCTCGTCGCTGTCGAGACTCGAGAGCAGGTCATCGATATCTCCGCCGTTATCGACCTCAACGCCGTAAAACTGGTCGCAGGTATCCTTGAATTCCTTCTGCGTGGTCACGCGGAAGATGATCTTGGCCTTGGGAAAAACGTTCGACGCGATTCGCGAGCTGCGGATGCGCTCCGGGTCCAGGCACAGCACCACGAGGCCCTCCTTGCCATCGTCGATCGGTATCCACTGGTTGGCGTCGACGTACTCCCGCTTGAGGTTCTTCAGCAGGTCCATCGGCTTGATGCGATCCGGCTTGAAAGGCTCGTACGGGACGTTGAAGAATTTCGCCAGAGCCGCGCCGATCGCAGGAATCTTGACCTGGAATTCATCCGTCAGGACCTGCTCGATGTCGATGACCTTCTTGCGCGCCGAGCGTGAGGCAAGGTCGAATTCGCCGGCCGAAAGCACCGCATCGGAGATCAGGTAGTCGTACTTCGTCTTGACGACTTGCGGCTTCTGGCGCTGCTTGAAGGCAATAGCCAGCGTCTGCGCGATCTCGGAGACGCCCTCCTCCGTAAACGCCCCGAAAGGCACGCCCGCCTTGTTGTTGATGATCTGCACTACGCCGATCAGCTCGTTGTTCTGCTGGTCGAGCACCGGTGCAACGAGCACCTGCTTGGTGCGGTAACCGGTGCGCTTGTCCACTTCCTGCAGGAAGCGCAGGTTGGGGTTGATCGCCTTCAGTTCTGCGTCGTCGTAGACGTCGCGGATGTTGATGGCTTTTTTCGCCAGCGCCACATAACCGGCGATCGAGTGCTCCGCAATCGGGAGCTTGAGGTCCTTGAACGAGTTCAGGCCGGTCTTGTACTTCGAAACGATCGACTGCTTGTCCTCGCCCACCGAGTAGATCGTCAGCCGATCCGCGTTGAACAGCGAGCAGATGTCCGCGCTGACTTCGAGCATGATCTCGTCGACGTTGGACGTGGCGTGGATCTTGTTGGTGACCGCCTGCAGCTGCTTCTGGAACGCCAGCCGGGCTTGAACGTCACCTTGCGGGACGGACTGTTGACTTAAGACCGCACTCATCACTTCCCTCCGATTCCTGGCATCCCTGGGGCCGCCTTGGGCAGGCTGCCTATCCTAGTCCGACGCGCCCCACAATTCAATAAAAGTACTGATTTCTAACAAACTTTCGAAAGTCGCGCGATTTGACAGAGCGCCGCGCCCTTGGTTCTTGCGCTGACTTCAATCGCGTGAGCGAACTGCGCCTATTTCGTCTTGAAAGCGGTCACGCCATCCCATCCCGGCCCCGGGGGATTGGCTCGCATCTGCGCCACGCGAACGGTGAATTCCTTGTAGAGCTTGTGGGCCGGGTTCATGCGCGTAAGGTTGAGCAGCGAAAGCTCGGCCTGGTCCCATTCCTGCGCGCGATATTGCCTCAGGCACAGGTGCCAGAGCTTCAGTTCCTCGAGCACCCTGGAATCGACCGAGCCCTCGATGCCCACCGCCTCGAAGATGGCGACCGGCTCGTCCTTGCCTTTGACCTTCACCCGGTCGAGCTCGCGGAATATGCCGTCCGGCACCAGATCGCGCGTGCCCTGGCCGACGATGACGCCGACGCCGTACTCTCGCGTCAGCCCTTCCAGCCGCGAGCCCAGGTTCACCGCGTCGCCCATGACCGTATAGGCGCGCCGGACTTTCGAGCCCATGTCGCCGACGCTCATCGTGCCGCTGTTGAGGCCGATGCCGATGCGGATCGGCGGCCAGGATCGTGCAGCGATCAGTTCATTGATTTCCAGCAGGCGGGCCTGCATTGCCAGAGCGGCGAGGACACCCTGGCGCGCGTGGCTTGCGTCAGCCATGGGCGCACCCCAGAAAGCCATGATCGCGTCGCCGATGTATTTGTCCAGCGTTCCGCGATGGTCCCGGATCACCAGGCTCATCGACGTGAGGTACTCGTTGATGAACGCCGAGAGATCCTTCGGGCTCAGTGCCTCGGAAATGGACGTGAACCCGACGATGTCCGAGAAGAGGACCGTGAGCTGCTCGCTCCTGCCTTCCATGCTGTACTTCTCGGGATCCTCGGCCATCTTGTCGACCAGTTCCGGCGGAACGTATTGGCCGAAGAGCTCGGTGAACTGCCGCTTGGAGCGCGACTCGACGAAATAGCCGTAGGCCATGTTCACGGTGAAGAGCGCCACGGTCATCAGCAACGAAGAGGCCAGCGGCAGCACCGTTCCGCCTTCGGTCCACACCACCACGTTCAATCCGAAGATGAGGACCATCGCGAGGATGGACACCAGCATCGCTTTCAGCGGGCTCAGGATCGGCATCAGCAGCGCAAGCACGATGCCGCCGAGCAGCAGCAGGATCACCTCGGCCCCGACGATGTAGGGCGGCTTCTGCTTGATTGCGCCGTCGAGCATTCCGGCAATCAGGTTCGCGTGGAGCTCCACCCCGGGATAGACGCGGTCCACCGGCGTGGAGCGCAGATCGAGCAAGCCCGGCGCCGTGGTGCCGATCAGCGCTATGCGCCCCTTAAGCGAGCCCGGCGGTATCCGGTCGTTGACGACATCCGCAAGGGAAACATAGGGAAAGCTGAACTTGCCGCCACGGAACGGGATCAGGGCGCTGGCAGTCTCATCCACCGGGATCTTCAGGTTCCCCGCCGTGATCCACTCGAGCCCCGCATAGCTGCGGTTCATTACGTTGTCGGGGGCGTAACCCGGCTCCACCTTGGGAAATCCGAGCAACGTGCGCACCACCGCAAACGACAGCGCCTCGTAGTACTCGCCATTGTGCTCGGCCAGCATCGGCACGCGGCGAATCACGCCGTCGAAATCGACCACCGGATTGAAGTGCCCGCCGCTGGCCGCGTTTTTCTGGAATTCGGGAAGGTTGCCGCCGTATCCAGCCCAGCTCGTGAAGGAGATGTTGCGGTTGCCGAACGTTCCTCGAGGCAGCACCGGCTCGGGAATGGCGCCGATCTGCTTCGCGTCCTTGTCGCTGTTGAGGTAATAGCTCAGGACCACCGGCCGGCCCTTGATCGCCTGGGCGAAAAGGGCGTCGTTGTCGAGGCTTGGCCGGAGCTTCTCGTAAATCTCGGCAAATGCGGGGACCTGCTTCAGGTCCTTCGCCGCGAGTTCGTCCAGCCGCTTGATGCCCGAACTGTAGTCGGGCTCTGCGAAGACGATGTCAAACGCCACGACGGCAACCTGGTGCTTGTCCAGGAGCTTGGTCACCACGCCGGCCATGACGTCACGCGGCCACGGCCAGCGCGAGACTTCCTGCAGGCTCCTCTCGTCGATGTCGAGGATGACGATCCGCTCGTCGACGCCGCGGGGCATCGTGAGCCTGAGCCGGGCGTCGTAGATGATGTGATCCAACTGGGAGACGATCCCCACCTGGTAGTACTTTGCGGCGTGCCCGATGAATAAAAGGACGATGACCAGACCGAGGACGATCCGGACGAGGTGCTGTTTCACTCAGATTCCCGCGGGCGGAGGCCCTGCGGTGCTCAGGTCTTGATGAAGAATTCCATCTTCACGCCCGCCAGCTCTATCAGGTCGTGATCCTTGAGCGCATGGGGCGCGGTGCCGATTGACTTGCCGTTGACCGTCGGCTGGTTGGCGCCCTCGACGTGCGTAATGAAATAGCCTTGCGGCCTTCGCGTAAGTACGGCCACCTGAACGCCGGGCTTGCCAAGCGTCGTCAAAGGTTTCGTGAGCTCGAGTTCCTTGCCGGCGCTCGCGCCTGAAATGATCTGGATCGCGCCAAGGGACTGCGCGGGCCTCGGGGGCGCAGGCGGCGCGGCGGCGGGTGCAGCCGCAGGCTTTTCGGCGATTCCGGCGGCCTGCGCCGCGGTGCCTACGGATTGCAGCGCCGCTACGCGAGCAGCTTCGGCAGCCTGCGGTTGCGCGCCGCCGCCTGAGGCGGCCATCGCCTTTGCCTGCTCGGCTGCGGCACGCATGGCCGAGGGCCGGAGCACCATCGTCTTCTCGAAATCGGCCTTCTCGGCCGGCTGCGCGGCGCCGGGCTCGGCAATGTACTTGAGCTTGTATTTGCCGAGTTCGACAACGTCGTTGTTCTGCAGGAAGTGCTTCTTGACCGTATTGCCGTTGACCAGCGTGCCGTTGGTGCTGCCGAGGTCTTCCAGGAATGAGTCGTTGAGGATCGTGACGATCACTGCATGCTCGCCGCTCACCGCCAGATTGTCGATCTGGATGTCGTTGTGCGGCTTGCGTCCGATGGTGGTGCGCTCCTTGGTCAAGGGGATCTCCTTGAGCACCAGGCCATCCATGCTGAGAATCAGTTTCGCCATAACGGACCCCGAAAGGTTATTTTAACCACGCAAAAAACTTGGACATCACGCCCCGCGCAGCCGGATACTCCTTGAGGACTCGCACGAGTATAACCGATACGTTGTCGCGCCCTCCGTTGTCGTTTGCCATCTGCACGAGCTGCTGCGTGGCGAGCTTGAGATTTCCGCCCAGCATCGACAGCGTCATGCTGATGTCCTCGTCGGAGACCATGTCGCAAAGGCCGTCCGAGCAGAGCAGGTAGATGTCGCCCACCAGCGAATCGTATTCGTGGATCTCGGGCTCCACCGTCGGATCGATGCCGAGCGCCTTGGTCACCAGGTTCTTGTGCGCGGCGGTCTTGGCCTGCTCCGCGGTGATCAGCCCCGAGTCGATCTGCTCCTGAAGCAGCGAGTGATCGCGCGTCACCTGGCTGAACTTGCCGTCGCGCATCCGGTACACGCGCGAGTCCCCGAGGTGGCCGACCATGACCTTGTTGTCGTAGAACAGGCAGACGATCAGCGTCGTGCCCATGCCCGAATACTGCGGCTGGCTCTGCGCGGCCTGGTAGATCGACGTATTCGCCTTAAGGATCTGCTCGCGCACGATCCGGGTGGCGAGGATTTCATTCTTGTCGTCGAGCTCGTACGGCTGCACGCCGGACAGCACCTGCGCGATCTCGGTCGTGATGACCGTGGTGGCCATGCCGCTCGCCACCTCGCCGGCGTTATATCCGCCCATCCCGTCTGCAAGCACGACAAGGCCGTTTGCGGGATCGGAGGCGATGGAGTCCTCGTTATGCGAACGCACCATGCCAGGGTCCGTGGCGCTCGTGATCTCGAGTATTTGGGAGAGGTCCATTCAGTCGCTTAGAGTTGGATGTCGACGCTCGTTGCGGGTTCGTTTGCCGATTGCGCGGCACCCGACGCTGCTTCGCGCAGGGCAGCCGCAAATTCTTCGCCGGTCTGGTAGCGGTTCGCCGGCTCTTTGTCCATGGCACGATCGAGAAACGCAACTATACCTGCTGGCACATTCGGATTGAGGGTCAGGATGTCGGTCGGCGGCTCGCTCGATATCCGGAACATCAGGCGGCCCATCGTGTCGCCTTCGAAAGGGAGCTTGCCGCACAACATCAGGTAGAGGCTTACCGCCAGCGAGAAAAGATCGGACCGCCCGTCGATTTTCTGGCCCGACAGCTGTTCGGGCGACATGTACGAGGGGGTGCCAAGAACCATTCCCGTCTTGGTTTTCGAGCTGTCCGTCAGCCGCGCGATGCCGAAATCGGTCACCTTCACGGTGTCGCTCTCGAGGTGGTACATGACGTTTGCAGGCTTGATGTCGCGGTGGATCACGCCCTGCTTGTGGGCGTAGCCGAGCGCGTCCGCCGTGCGCGCAATGATCGAGACCGTCTTGTCGATCGGCAGCAGGGCGCCCGGCTTGGTGAACGGCACGAGGTCGCCGCCCTTGAGCAGCTCCATGGCGATGTAGGCAAGGTCGTGCTCCTCGCCCGCATCGTAGATCGTGACGATATTCTGGTGGGCGAGGCGCCCGGCAGTCTCCGCTTCGCGGAAAAACCGCTCCTTAACCTCGGCAAGCTCGCTCGCCTCGAATTCCTGAGCGAGCGCCATCGTCTTGATGGCCACCACGCGCCCGATCTTCGGGTCCTTGCCAAGATAAACAACGCCCATTGCGCCCTTGCCCAGCTCTTTTTCGATTTGATAACGGCCAAGCATCGGTTTTTCGACCGAACCGCCGTCTCCCAGGATGCTGGTGTTGGTCTTTCCACCGCCGCCCCCCGAGAGCATAACGGTTTCGGACAATTGTTTGGCGCGCGACAGCTTGGTTTCGATGTCGCGGAACTTCGGGTTGAACCCCGCCATGTGGCGGAACACCCCCTCGGCCTTGGCAAACTGGCGCTTGCGCTCGAAATCGAGGGCAAGGTTGTACAGGTTGTCCATCAGGGGCTCCGACACCGGGACCAGCCTGAACTTGTCCCAGGCCATGTCGAGCTGGCCCTGCCCCTGGTAGGCCAGGCCGAGCATCCGGTTGGATTCGGCCGAGCTTTCGTCCGACCTGACCTTCGCCCGCTCGGTCATCATGAACCGCTTGGTCACCAGGGCCACGTGCCCCACCACCAGCAGCGCGCAAGGCACCATGAGCTGGATCCAGAGGGCCTGGGTGGTCATCAGCACGAAATGGGTCACCAGCAGCGCAGCCAGGATGCCCGCAGTCAATGCGGCACCGGGGCCGGCCGCGAGCCGCGGCAGGACGACGACGAGGTAAAGGGCCACCAGCAGGAACACCCCCTTTTCCACGATCCAGGCCCAGGTCGGCGCGACGAAAAAGTGCTCCTGCAGGATCGACGACACGGAATGCGCGAGCGTAAGCACGGGCGGCATTGCGGGCGAGATTGGCGTGACCGCGGTCGATCCGACGCCGGTTGCGGTGGCCCCGATCAGGACGATCTTGTCGCGGTATTTCTTGCTGGCGTCGATCTTGCCGGTATAGACATCGAAGAACGAATCCGTCGGGAAGGCCCGGCGCCCGTCGACATCCTTGTAGAAAAAGGGATGCATCTGCAGCGCCGGATCGGTGCCGATGCGGAGCTTGCCGAGCGTCACGCCCTCGCCGAGCCGCACTTTGATGTCCGCAGGCCCGAGGTTGAGGCTGCGGGCGGCGATCATCATCGAGAGCGAAGGATAGAACTGGTCGAAGTATTGCAGGACGAGGGGCTCGGTGCGAATGCCGCCATCCACATCCGGATTTGCGTTGAGGTGACCGAGGCCGACCGCGACCTTGCCGATCGGCTCCACCGGGACCTGTACCGCCGACGTCGGCAGGGGAAGGTTGTCCTGCGCCCCCTGGGCACCGGCAATCGCATTGCGGGTCACGTATTCGGGAAGGGGCTTATCTGGCTTGCCGCGCGGATCGCCCAGCGTGAAAAACATCGGCAGGAGAACGTTGCGAGCTCGCTCGAAGCTATCGGCAAGGCGGCGGTCGGTGTTCAGCGCGCCCTCGGCCTCGCGCAGGATAGCGATGAACTGGCCAAGTTCCCCGCTGGGCGCGGGCGGCGCGGCCGCCGCGGCCGAGGCATCGGCCTGAACCGGCGCGCCCGCAACCGGTTCCGGCGCAGGAGGAGCCACCGGCGCATTCCCGCCCGCGGCCGCCAGGAGCTTGACGATGTACTGGTAGCCGGGGTCGACCTGCGGTTCGGTGAAGAAGACCGTGTTGCCGATCACCTTCACCTTGGCGCCGGCGAGGATGTCGGTCATCTTGGCGTGGATCTCGCGCGACCAGGGCCATCGGCCGAGGTTTGCGATCGAGGCATCGTCGATCGCGATCACCGCGATCCGGTCCAGCGGCGTGCGCGAAGACGCCATGACCCCCATGTCGTACGCCTTGCGCTCCAGGCTTTGCAGCAGGTCGCTATTGCTGCCCAGCAATAGCAACAGCGCGACCACGAGGCCGAAGAACCAGTCGGTCTTCCAGAAGCCGGATTTCAATGGGCTCTCCCTGGTCTTTTTTTTGCTGTCGGGGCGGGCGAACGGGTCGGCAAAATTTTACGCGCTATGCCCAGCGGAATACAGGCGATTTCCCAGTGAAATCAATGGAAATGCACCCCTTCAGGCTGTGGGCGAACTTGCAGCCCGGCTGAAGTTCGGCTGGATCGAATGCGCAATTGCGGCCCTGTCCCCCCTGCATAATTGTCGCGGCCCCGGACAACCCCCCAAGAAAACAGAAGCCTAATCGGCATTCTTACAGTTAAGTGTAAGAAACGTCAAATTTTCCGGGCAAAAACGGGGCGCACACGAACCGTCGCCACAGCGGCGACGGAGGGGCTTAGACCACAGGAAAAGCGGGGTTCAGGTGCCGAGCAGGGTGCCGACCTTGATTCCCGCCGTCGACGCAAGCTCGGCCGCCGCGACTTTCTTTCCGTCGCCGAGCTTCGCCTTGAGGATTTCGACGCGGCCGCCTTGCGCGGTCACCGAGATGCTTTGGGGGCCGACTTCACAGACTTCGCCGATCTTTCCTTTGACGGTTCCGAACGTGCGCACTGCGTGCTTGCGGGCGTCGAACACCTGCAGCTTCACGCCGTTGAGCGTCGTCCACGCCCCCGGGGCCGGATTGCAGCCGCGAATGAGGTTGTAGACGAAATCGACGTGGTTCGCCCAATGGATGCGCGCCTCGCCTTCCCGGCACCACCCTTCGTAGCTCGCCTGCGACTCGTCCTGCACGGTTTCGCGATGCTTGCCTGCATTGACCAAGTCGGCCGCCTCCACCATCGCCTCGACACCCATCGGGAAAAGTCGATCGAAATACACGGTGCCGAGCGTGTCGTCCGGGCTGATCGGCGTCTCCTTCTGCAGGATCACCTCGCCTTCGTCGAGCCCGTCATTAGGGCGGAAAATCGTGAGGCCGGTCTTTGTTTCGCCCTTGATGATCGGCCAGTTGATCGACGACGGGCCGCGGAATTTCGGCAGCAGCGAAGGGTGATACTGGATCGTGCCTTTCTTCGGGATCCTGACGAATTCCTGCGGCGCAAATTGCAGCACGAACGCCATGACCCCGATGTCGACGTCGAGCTCCTTGAGCTTCTGGTGCGCCTCCGGCGTCTTGAGCGAGGCGAACTGGAACACCTGCACGCCTTTTTCCTGCGCGGCAACCTTGAGGGCATCCGGGCGCGCGCCCGGTTTCTCCGGCGCACAGAAAACGCCGGCGACCGTGTCGCCCCGCTTGAGGAACGCCTCGAGGACTGCCTTGCCGAAATCCTGCTGGCCGATGATTGCGATCTTCATGTCAGGCGGCCTTCTTGGGTGGCATTGAAAGGGCACCGGCCTGCTTCAGCGCGCCGACCCTGGCGTCGTCGTAGCCGAGCACCTGCTTGAGCACTTCGTCCGTGTGCTCGCCGAGCAACGGACTGCGCTCGATCTTCGCGGGCGAGGCGGAAAGCTTGATCGGCATGCCGACGTTCCACCACTTGCCGCGCTGCGGGTGGTCCAGCTCGACATACATCTCCCGGCCGCGGATGTGCTCGTCCGTCGCAAGGTCCTGCGTGGACATGATCGGGCCGCAGGGCACGTCGAGCGGATTCAGGATCGCCATGAATTCCCGCTTGGTGTAGCTGGACGCGAACTTGTTGAGCAGCGTCCACAGCAGGCTCTGGTTCTTGCGGCGCTCGCTGATGCTCGCGAGGCGGGCATCGGTTGCCAGCTCCGGCATGCCGACGTCGGGCCCGATGCGCCTGGCAAGCGCCGCCCACACGGCCTCCTGCACCACCACGTAGAGCCAGTCGTTGGCGCCGTGCGGCTTGCAGTGGATCGCGTTGCCGAGCTGGCCTCCGCCCGAGTCGTTGCCGGCGCGCGGCACTTCGCCCATGCCCTGGTAGGTCGGCACGGAGTATTCGGAAAGGGCGCCGCGCGTGAGCCGCTGGTGGTCGCGGAACTTGACGCGGCACAGGTTCATTACGCCGTCCATCATCGCTACTTCAACGTATTGGCCTTCGCCGGTGCGGTTGGCTTGGTTGAGCGCGGCAAGCAGGCCGATGGCGAGATGCAGCCCGGTGCCCGAATCGCCGATCTGCGCGCCGGTGACGAAAGGCGCGCCGTCCGGCACGCCCGTCGTGCTCATCGCACCTCCCATCGCCTGCGCCACGTTCTCGTACGCCTTGAAGTCGGCATACGGGCCGCTCGAGCCGAAGCCCTTGATCGAGCCCATGACGATCTTCGGGTTGATCTCGTGGATCTTCTCCCATGTGAAGCCGAAGCGATCGAGCACGCCCGGGCCGAAGTTCTCCATCACGATGTCGCACTTTTTCAGCAGGTCGACGAACACCGTCTTGCCTTCTTCGGTCTTCATGTTCACCGTGATCGAGCGCTTGTTGCAGTTGAGCATGGTGAAGTAGAGGCTGTCGGCGTTCGGCACGTCGCGCAGCTGGCCGCGCGTTGCATCGCCTTGCGGTGGCTCGAACTTGATGACATCCGCGCCCATCCACGCCAGCAGCTGCGAGCAAGTGGGCCCCGCCTGGACGTGGGTCATGTCGAGAATGCGGACTCCTTTGAGTGCTTCCATGCTTTTCTCCAATGATTCCCGGCTTACTTCTTCTTCGCGCTTTGCGGATTCAGGCTCGTGATGCGGCCGCTTTCGGTGCCGGCAGTCTCGTCGATGACGGCATTGATGAGCGTGGGCCTGCGCGAGCGGATGGCTTCTTCCATCGCCTTGCGCAGTTCGGCCGGGGTCGTGGCGT
>JANMDK010000394.1:0-3539 GCA_031376265.1 Pseudomonadota bacterium | reverse complement strand
GAGCGCCGAAACCGCCATGCCGGGCCAGGTGTGGGTGTGGATCACGCAGTCGATCTCGGGCTTGGCGTCGTGGATCGCGCCGTGGATCACGAAGCCCGCGATGTTGATGCCGTAGTCGAGGCCGCCGCCGAACTCGGGCTTGCCCAGCACCTTGCCGTCGTGGTCGATCTTGACGAGGCTCGAGGCGGTGATCTCCTCGTACATCATGCCGTAAGCGTTGATGAGGAAGGCGCCCGGCTCGCCCGGCACGCGAAGCGAAATGTGGTTCGCGCCGATGTCGGACATGCCGAAGTGATCGACGAGGCGGTAGCACGCCGCGAGGTCGACGCGGGCATTCCACTCCGCCTCGCTGACCTTGCCCTGCAGGGACTTGACGGTGAACTGGTCGTTGGCCGACATGGGGGTTCTCCTGATTGAAGGCCGATTCTAAACGCGCACGACGTTGCGAAGCGGCTTGCCAGCGAGCCAGAGCGCGAGGTTGTCGAGAAAGATTTCCACCACCCGCGCATAGATGCCGTCCGACTGCCCGGCGCTGTGCGGGGTGACGATGACGTTGTCCATGGCCCATAGCGGCGAGGCCGGGTCCAGCGGCTCATGGGCGAAGACGTCCAGGAACGCGCCGCCGAGGTGCCCGGACTGCAGGGCCGCGACGAGGTCGGGCTCGACGACCACCTCTCCGCGCGCCACGTTGACGACATGTGCTCCCTTGGGCAGCGCCGCAAAGGCGCGCGCGTCCATGAGCCCGCGGGTCTCATTTGTAAGGGGGCAGGCGAGGAAGACCCAGTCGGCGCGCGGCAGGACGGAATGCAACGCCTCGAAGGTCGCGGTCTCGACCCCCCCGCCCGCCGGCACATCCGAGTACCGGACGACGATGACTTCCAGGCCGAGGGCCTTCAGCAACTCTCCAAGCTTCCGCCCGATCGCGCCCCACCCGACGATGACCGCGCGCTGGCCCTGCAGGTCGCGCGGCAGGCCGGTGACGACCAGTGGCTTCCATTGTCTTTGCGCCTGGGCTTGCATGAGCTGCGGCAGGCGCCGCGAAATTGCGAGGAAGCCGGCGAGCGCCGTTTGCGCGACCACTGCGCCATTCGCGCCGGCCGCCGAAGTCATCGTCACGCCGCGCGCGCGCAAGGGAACGTAGTCCACGCGATCGGCGCCGGCGGCATTCACCTGCAGCCATTTGAGGTTTGGCGAGGCGAGCAACTGGTCGAAGAAGCGCTGCGTCGAAGGCGCGTTCTCGTTGCGCGCGGAAGCTCCGATTACATCGCGCGTGACAAAGCCGACGTCGGCGTCCGGCGCGGGGCCGGCGGTTTCGGAAACGAGCAGCTCGGCCGGGCGGCCGCCAAGCACCTGCCGGATGCGCTCGCCGCAAACTTCCAGCGCGCGCGCCGAAACGAGGATCCTCAGCGGCTGGCCCTGCATTCCAGGCGTGCTCAGGCCGCCTTGATCCAGACGGCCGTGTCGTGGAACACCGCGCCGCCGTTCGGCCAGCCGGGCTGGCTGCTGGTGATCGCGTTGATGCCGAGGCCGTTCTCGAAATGCTTGTTCGGCCAGATGCCCTCCACCACCACGACGCCACGCTGCTGCCCCGACTGCGGCTTCACGTGCACGATCACTTCGCCGCGCTCGTTGCCGAGCATCACGCGGTCGCCTTCCTCCACGCCGAGGGCGGCGCAATCCTCGGGGTGGATCAGCGCGGTCGGCCGCTTCTCGCGCGCAAGCGACCCTGGCGTCTCGGTAAACGTCGAATTGAGGAACGTGCGCGCCGGCGCTGCTACCAGCCGATACGGCTTTTCCGCCGTCGCGTTGTCGATCACGTCGAGATGGTCCGGCAGCACCGGCATCTCCTGCCAGCGGCCGCCGAACTTCTTCCAGTCGGCCTTGAAGTGGAACTTGCGGTCGGCGGTGCCGAAGCCGTCGAGGAAGTGGCCGTGCTCGAACGGCGGCAGGCGGTCTTCGCCGCCGGATTCATGATTCTTCTGCGCGTCCCACATGCCGGATTCGCGCAGCACCTCGTCCATGATCTCCCACGCGCTCATCTCGAAGCCGCGATGCTGCGCGCCGAGGCGCTTGGCGAGTTCTGCGATCACGAAGTGGTTCTCGCGCGATTCCGCATAGGGCTCGATCACCTTGCGCGCGACCTGGAAATAGGTGTGGCCGCTCGCGGTATAGAAGTCGTCGTGCTCGAGGAAGGTGGTGGCCGGGATCACGACGTCGGCGAACACAGCAGTCTCGGTGAGGAACTGCTCGTGCACGCAGGTAAAGAGGTCCTCGCGCGCGAGGCCCTTGTGCACCAGGTTCAATTCCGGGCAGACCATCGCCGGGTTCGTGTTCTGCACGATGATCGCGGTCACCGGCGGCCCGTTCTTAAGCGCCTCCGCGTCGCCGGTGAGGATCGGCCCGAGGCGCGACTGGTCGAGCTCGCGCAGGCTCGTGTCGACGAGGTCGGCGGCGTCGATGAGGTTTTTCTTGAGCGGATAGAGCGCGGCCTGCCCATAGAGCGCCCCGCCGCCGAGCACCTGCCAGGCGCCGGTCACCGCCGGCAGGCAAGTCACCGCGTGCATGTTGGCCGCGCCGTTGCGCGAGCGCGAGAAGCCGTGGTGGCAGCGGATGTAGGCTTTCTTCGTGCTGCCGTAGAGGCGCGCGAAACCGACGATTTCTTCCGACGTGAGCCCGGTGATCTTCGCCGCCCATTCAGGCGTGCGCGTGGACACATGCGCGGCCAGCTCGTCCGGCGCGTCGGTGTACTTGCGCAGGTAGTCCCAATCCGCGAAGCCTTCCTTGAACAGCACGTGCATCGCCGCGCAAGCCAGCGCCCCATCCGTGCCGGGCTTCAGCGCCAGGTGGATGTCGGCCTGCGCCGCCGTGCCGGTGCGATACGGGTCGACGACGACGAGCTTGGCGCCGCGCTTCTTCGCGGCCATCGCGTGCGTCATCACGTTGACCTGCGTGTTGACCGGGTTGCCGCCCCAGATCACAACCACGTCCGAATGCTGATCGACCTCGCGCATGTCGACGCCGCGCTTGGTGCCCATGCCGGCGATCCAGCCGGTATCGGAGAGCGCCACGCAAATGGTCGAGAACCAGCGCGAGTACTTCATCACGTGGCGAAGCCGATTGATGCCGTCCCTCTGCACATGGCCCATCGTGCCGGCGTAGAAGTACGGCCACACCGACTCGGTGCCGTGGAGCGCGGCTTTCTTTACGAACTGCTCGGCGGTGAGGTCGAGCGCCTCTTCCCACGAAATTCGCTTGAAGTTGCCCAGGCCCGACTTGGCGCCCTTGGGGCCGATGCGCTTCATCGGGTACTGCAGGCGGTCCGGGTGATGCACCCGCTCGGCGTACCGCGCGACCTTCTCGCAGATGACGCCATTCGTATAAGTGTTGCGCATCGAGCCACGGACCCGGCCGATCGTGCGCGAATCCTTGATCTCGACTTCGAGCGCGCAGGTGCTGGTGCAGTCGTGCGGGCAGACGGAGGGGCGAATCGGGATTGGAGCGTTCATCCCCGCAGTATAAAGGGGCCAGGCTCAAACCTG
>JANMDK010000384.1:0-11201 GCA_031376265.1 Pseudomonadota bacterium | reverse complement strand
GACGCGCTTGGCATGAAGGCCGAGAAGCGCCTGTTGCCACTGCAGGACGGCGACGTGCCCGCCACCTACGCCAATACCGACGCATTGCGCGAATGGGTCGGATTCGTTCCCGGCACGCCAATCCAGACCGGCATTGCGCGTTTTGTCGCCTGGTACCGCGACTACTACAAGGTCTAGGAACGCGGTAGCCTTCCCTCTTCTTGACAGGAGGCTTCATGAGCTCGATTCGCGATGATTCCAATCGCACGACGGCTGCGCTCGTCCCGGCGCTCACCCTCGACTATCAATCGGGCTTCGGCAACGAGTTCGCGACGGAGTCGATTGCAGGCGCCCTGCCGGTAGGGCAAAACTCCCCGCAAGTCTCGCCTTGCGGCCTTTATGCCGAGGTCTTCTCCGGCACTGCCTTCACCGCGCCGCGCGCTGAGAACAGCCGTACGTGGCTCTACAAGATGCGCCCTTCGGCAATGCACGGCCCGTTCCGGCGAATCGACAACGGCCTGCTGCGATCAGGCCCTTTCGACGAAGTCGAGACACCGCCAAACCGGCTGCGCTGGGATCCGCTGCCGATGGGGTCTGCGCCCCAGGATTTCGTCGATGGACTCGCGACGATTGCAGGCTCGGGAGACCCCAGCGCTCAGGCAGGCGTGGCCGTTCACGTCTATCGAGCCAATGTTTCGATGGCCGACCGCTGCTTCGCGAACGCCGACGGCGAGATGCTGATCGTGCCGCAGCAGGGCGCCCTCCTCATTTTTGCCGAGACAGGCAAGCTGCACGTCGCGCCCGGCGAGATCTGCGTGATTCCGCGCGGCATGAAATTCAAGGTGGACCTGCCTTCCGGTCCCGCCCGGGGCTATGTGTGCGAGAACTACGGCGACCAATTCCGGCTGCCGGAACTCGGGCCGATCGGCTCGAACGGTCTCGCGAATGCCCGTGATTTTCTCGCCCCCGTAGCCGCGTGGGAGGACAAGGGGAGGACTGAAGTCGTGAGCAAGTTCATGGGCGGCCTGTGGTCGGCCGAATGGGAGCACTCCCCGCTGGACACCGTCGCGTGGCACGGAAATCTCACGGCCTATAAATACGACCTCGCGCGCTTCATGACGATCAACACCGTGAGTTTCGACCATTGCGACCCGTCGATCTTCACCGTCTTGACGTCCCCCTCCGGCCAGGCGGGCGTGGCGAACATCGATTTCGTCATTTTCCCGCCGCGCTGGATGGTGGCCGAGGATACGTTTCGCCCGCCGTGGTTCCATCGCAATTACATGAGCGAGCTCATGGGCCTGGTTCACGGAGTCTACGACGGCAAGGCCGAAGGGTTTTTGCCTGGCGGCATATCGCTGCACAATTCGATGACCGCGCACGGCCCCGACGTCGCGACGTTCGAAAAGGCCTCCTCGGCGGAACTCAAGCCGCACAAGATCGAGGGGTCGCTTGCCTTTATGTTCGAATCCCGCCATGTCTTCCGCCCGACCCGCTTTGCGATGGAGTCGCCCCAGCTCCAGCGGGATTACGACGGTGCCTGGAACGGTTTTCCAAAGAATTTCAAGCCCGGCTAGCGGCCGGACTGGGGCGCGGTCTGCGATAATTCGCGCCTTCCAAAGACTTCGCATCCAATGAAACTCGCCACCCTCAAGGACGGAACGCGCGACGGCTGCCTGGCCGTGGTTTCGCGCAATCTCAGGCACGCCCTCAAGGCCGACCACATCGCGCCGACGCTCCAGTCGGCCCTGGACGACTGGGAGTACTGCGCGCCGCAGCTCGAGCAGCTCTACAACGAGCTGAACGAGGCGCGCTCGACCCGTGCATTCGACCTCGATACGGCGCAATTGATGGCCCCGTTGCCGCGCGCGCACCAATTCGCGGACGCCTCGAGCTTCCTCATCCATGCGGAACTCATCCGCAAATCGCGCGGTCAGGACCTGCCCGAGTGGTGGAAGAAAGAGCCGCTGATGTACCAGGGCTGCTCCGACCCGCTGCTCGGTCCCTGCGACGACGTGGTGGCCGCGAGCGAGGAACTTGGCATCGACCTCGAGATGGAAATCGCCGTGATCACGGGCGACGTGCCCATGGGGACCGAGCGCGACAAGGCGTCGCAGCATATCCGCCTGATCGTGTTGCTAAACGACGTCAGCTTGCGCAACCTGGTTGCCGGAGAACTCGGCAAGGGATTCGGGTTTTTCCAGTCGAAGCCGCCTTCCTCGCTCTCGCCCGTTGCGGTAACGCCTGACGAGCTGGGAGAAGCCTGGGACGGCCGCCGGGTGCATCTCGAATGCGGCGCCTGGGTCAACGGCGAGCAGCTCGGCCGCCCGAATGCGGGCAAGGACATGCAGTTCGACTTTCCGCGCCTCATTGCCCATGCCGCCCGTACCCGCCCGCTGAGCGCCGGCACGCTGATCGGTTCGGGGACGGTTTCGAATCGCGACCGCTCGACCGGCGCGGGCTGCCTGTTCGAGAGGCGCGCCGAGGAAACGATCGCGGATGGTGAAGCGAAAACGCCTTTCCTGCGCTTTGGCGATCGCGTGAAAATCGAGATGCTGGATGCCGAGGGCCGCTCGGTCTTCGGCGCGATCGACCAGGCGATCGTCGCGCAGTCGAAGGGCTAGGAAGGGGTTCGGGGGAACCTCGGTTCCCCTGAGCCTTACGCTGTCAGGCGTGCTTGCGCATGAACTCGCGCATGCGCGGGTAGATGATCTCGCGGTAGCGCCGTCCGGAGAAAATTCCGTAGTGGCCTACGTCCGGCACCAGGAAATGCTCGCGTTTCGACTCCGGGATGCCGGTGCATAACGCGTGCGCGGCTTCCGTCTGCCCGTTGCCTGAAATGTCGTCGTGCTCGCCCTCGATGGTAAAGAGGGCGGTCTTGGTGATCTTTTCCGGCCGCACCCACTGCTCGCGCACGAACATGCGCCCCTTGGGCAGCTGGAACTCCTGGAACACGCGGCGAATCGTGTCGAGGTAGTACTCGGCGGGCATGTCGAGCACGGCGTTGTACTCGTTATAGAACCGCCTGTGCGCATCGGCCGAGTCGCCGTCATGCTGGACGAGGTGGTTGTAGTAATCCCAATGTGCGGACATGTGCCGATCCGGATTCATCGCCACAAACCCGAGGTGCTGCAGGAAACCGGGATAGACGCGCCGCATCGCTCCGGGATACTTCATCGGCACGCGTTGGATCAGCGTCTGCTCGAACCACGAATAGGGTCGCTTGGTCGCGAGGTTGTTGACGGACGTGGGACTTTTGCGCGCGTCGATCGGCCCGCCCATCATGATCATCGTCTTCGGGACCGCGGGCTCGCGGTCGGCTGCCATCAACGAAATCGCCGCGAGTACCGGCACCGTCGGCTGGCAAACCGACACCACGTTCAGGTCCGGCGACAGGTGACGGATGAATTCGCGGACGTAGTCGACGTAATCGTCGAGGTGGAAAGGACCGGCTTCGACCGGCACCATGCGCGCATCGACCCAGTCGGTAACATAAACGTCGTTGTCCGGCAGCATGGTGCGCACGGTATCGCGCAGAAGCGTCGAGTGATGTCCAGACAACGGAGCGACGACCAGCACCTTGGGATCCCGGCGCGCGATTCCTTGCCGCTTGAAACGCATCAGCCGGCAAAACGGCTTGTCGATGGTGACTTCGAGCTCGACCGGCACCGTCTTGCCATCAATGACCGTGGATTCGAGGCCCCACGCCGGCTTCTCGTACCGGTTGGTTACGCGAAGAAAGAGGTCGCTGCCCGCCGTGATCTCCTTGGCTAGCGGAGTCAGGGCGAGAGGGCTGAACGGATGCCCGAACCAGCCGCGCGACCATTCAGCCATGAATCGCATGGGGGCAAGAGCATCGTGTTGCGCTTCGAACAGGCTATAGAGCAATGGGATAACCCTAAGTGCGACCCTGCTTTATACCAGTTTTGACGCGGCGCCGCATCGGCCGGAATCGCAACTTTCTGTCAGACATACCCTACGCAGGTATCCTGCCCCACCATGCGATGGTTAGCGCGCACTCTCGGGGTTCTCACCCTGCTGCTGGTCATTGCGGCAGGTGGCGGGGCTATCTACCTGTGGCAGTCCTTGCCTCAGCTCGACGGGACGATCAAGGTTGCGGGGCCTGGAGGCTCGATCGACGTAGTGCGCGACGGGTATGGCGTGCCCCATATTTACGCCACGACCCCTGAAGACGCCGCCTTCGCTCTGGGCTTCGTCCACGCCCAGGACCGCCTTTGGCAAATGGAGGTCAACCGCCGCATCGGGTCCGGTCGCTTGGCCGAGATCCTCGGACCCGCGGCGCTGGACACCGACCGCTTCCTCCGCACCCTGGGCGTGCGGCGCGTAGCCGAGGCCAACCTGGCGAAGATCGACCCCGAAAGTCGCCGCCTCCTCCAGGCTTATTCGCAAGGCGTGAACGCTTTCCTTGCGACAAACCCCGTCCTCCCCCCCGAGTTTTTGCTGACCGGCGCACGCCCCGAGCCCTGGTCGCCGGTCGATTCGGTGGTCTGGGGAAAAATGATGGCCTGGGATCTCGGCGGCAACTGGCGCAGCGAGCTCTTGCGAATGCGCCTGTCGAAGACGCTTCCGTTGGGGCGCATCCAGGAATTTCTCCCTCCCTACCCGGGGGACGCCCCGGTGGCCATGGCCAATCTCAAGGAGTTGTACGGCGGACTCGAGCAGGAGGCGATCCGCGTCGCTGAAGCCGATATCGGGCGCCTTCTTGCGCTGGCGCCGCCTGGCCTGCCGGAAGGCGCAGGCTCGAACAACTGGGTCGTCACGGGGGAACGCAGCACGAGCGGAAAGCCGCTCCTCGCAAACGATCCCCATCTCTCACTTACCGCACCGGCGGTCTGGTATTTCGCGCATCTGAGCACCCCGGGACAGAACATCATCGGCGCGACGCTGCCCGGGGTGCCCGTAGTGACGCTCGGCCGCAATGACCGCATGGCATGGGCCTTCACCAACACCGGCCCGGACGTGCAGGATCTCTATCTCGAAAGGCTGGATTCGTCCGGGGGGTACTTGACGCCCCAGGGCCCGGCCGCATTCAAGGTCGTGACCGAAATCATCAAGGTCAAGGGGGGCGAGGACGTGAAGCTCGAGGTGCGGTCCTCGCGGCATGGCCCGATCATTTCGGACGTGTCGAAGGCAGCGCTTGACCTGACACCGCGAGGCTACGCAATCGCCTTCGCTTGGACCGCTCTCGCCGAGGACGACCTCACGATGCAAGGGTCCGCGGAACTTGGCCGTGCGACCAACTGGCGGGAATTCCTTGCCGCCGCCAGGAAGTTCGTCGCCCCGCAACAAAACATGCTCTACGCCGACGTCGATGGAAACATCGGTTACATCGCCGCCGGCCGCGTTCCGGTGCGGAAACCCGAGAACGACCTCAGGGGCCTGGCGCCTGCGCTCGGGTGGGAGGCCAAGTACGACTGGGCCGGTTTCATCCCGTTCGAGGAACTGCCGCAAAGCTACAACCCGGCAAGCCAGCGTCTCTGGACTGCAAACGAAAAGATCGTGGCGCCCGGCTACAAACCTTTCATCACCAGCGAATGGCAGCCCCCCTATCGCTCCGAGCGCATCGGCCAGCTCATCGACGCGACACCCAAGCATGACGTGACGAGCTTTGCGCGCATGCACGGAGATGTGCTTTCTCTCGCCGCGCGCGAAGCCATGCCGTACCTGCTGGCCACCTCGCCCCGCAGCGAGAACTCGCGCCGCGCGCTCGACATGCTTTCGCGATGGAATGGGGAAATGCGCAAGGAGCTGCCAGAGCCGCTGATCTTCGCCGCATGGTGGCGCGAGTTGACCATGCGTCTTTACGCAGACGAGCTCGGCGAGGCGTTCCAGCCGAACTGGTCCCCGAGGGCGCAATTCGTCATCAATGTGCTCGCCGACCGGGGCGGACAGTCCCGCTGGTGCGACGACGCTCGCACGCCGGCCGTCGAATCGTGTGCGGACGCGCTCGCGCTTTCGCTTGAGTCCGCGCTCCTCGACCTGCAGAAACGCTACGGCCCGGACATGCGGGCCTGGAAGTGGGGCGAAGCGCATAAGGCCCGCCACGAGCACCGTCCATTCGGTCGCCAGCCGCTTCTCGCGCGATTGTTCGACATCACAACGCCCTCGGGAGGCGACACCTACACGGTCAATGTGGGCCAGCACTACATCAACGATGAAACCATGCCGTTCGCCAATCGCCACGCCCCCAGCCTGCGCGCCATCTACGACCTCTCCGATCCCGAAAAATCCCTGTTCATCCACTCGGGCGGGCAGTCGGGCAATCGCCTGTCGCCGCACTACAAGTCGTTTACCGAAGCCTGGGCGAACGGCGGCTATATCCCGATGATCACCGATCGCAAGCGGATCGAGGCTGGGCGCCACAAGACTCTTCGGTTGCTGCCGCCGAACTAGCCTTTGCGCCGCAAGTAAAAATTATTCGCCGCAAGCGCGCCGACCACCAGCGCAGCGCCCGCCAGTTCGACCATCTCGTAGCGCCGTCCTAACGCCGCCTCGATCGCGAAAACGCCGACCGGCACCAGGTTCACCATCAGCATGGTGTTGAGCGCCCCCAGGTACTTGACGGAAGCGTTGAAGCCCATGACGCCCAGGACCACACTCCCCACGGCGAAATAGATCAACTGCCACCACACCGAGAAAATCGCCTCTGCTGAAGGGATCTCGACGAATCCCACGCTGACCGCCACAGCATTGGCCACAAGCAAGCCGATGCCGCCCGGGATGCAGGTCAGCGTGGTCATGCGCAAGGCCGACCAGCCCGTGAAGCGGCCGCCGGCAAGCGTATAGATCACCCAGCAGATCGCCCCCAGCAATACCAGGACGTCGCCCAGAAGCGATCCGCCTTCGAGTCCCCTCGCAGGGTCGCCTTTGGTAACCACGAGAATCACGCCGACGATCGCCACCGCGACGCAACTCAGCGTGAAGGTCGCCGGCCGCTGGCCGCGAATCAGCCACAGCGCAAGCGCGGTAAGCGGCGTCTGCAGCGCCATCAGGATCCCCGCATGCTCCGGTCGGGTGAAATTGAGGCCGTACCAAACCAGCGTGTTGAATCCGGTGATGCCGATCAAGCCGAAGCCGATGGCGGGCCACAAGCGCGTGCCGTATCGGAAGGCCTGGCGCCCTTCGATCGCCCACAGCAGGACCGCAAAGATCGTAAGGCCCAGCACGTAGCGCAGCGTGCCGAGCGAGAACGCATCGATCGTCGCGAGGCTGCGCTTCGCGATCGGGAACATCGGCGCCCAGCAAAGGATGCAGACCCCGCTCCAGGCGAGGCCCTTCAGCAGGTTGCTTGGCGGAATATCAGGCCTGCTTCTTTAGCGGCACTTCGTCCTAGGAGTGCTTGGGCGCGCCTTCGTCGCGCAGGGCCCGGCGGAGGATCTTGCCGACGTTCGTTTTCGGCAATTCCGAGCGGAACTCGACGTACTTCGGCCGCTTGTAGCCGGTCAGCTGCTCCTTGCAGAAGGCGAGCACGGCTTCTTCGGTGAGCGAAGGATCCTTCTTCACGATGAAGACCTTGGGCACCTCGCCCGAGTGCTCGTCGTTCACGCCGATGGCAGCCACCTCGAGCACTCCCGGGTGCATTGCGACCACCTGCTCGATCTCGTTCGGGTAAACGTTGAATCCCGAGACGAGGATCATGTCCTTCTTGCGGTCGACGATGCGCACGAACCCGGTCGCGTCCATCACGCCGACGTCGCCGGTGTAGAGGAAGCCGTCCGGCCCGATCACATTGGCCGTTTCCTCCGGTCGCTGCCAATAGCCTTTCATGACCTGCGGGCCGCTGATGCAGATCTCGCCGGGCTGGCCCTGCGCGACTTCCTTCTTGTCGTCGTCCCGGATCGACACGAGGGTGGAAGGCAGCGGCAGTCCGATCGCCCCGCTGTAATCGGTCAGGGTCAAAGGGTTCATGGTCGCCGACGGGCTCGTCTCTGTGAGGCCGTAGCCCTCGAGCAGCACCTTGCCGGTCACCTGCTTCCACTTGTCGGCCACCGCCTTCTGCACCGCCATGCCGCCACCGACGCACACTTTGACCTTGGAGAAATCGAGCTGGTTGAACTCTGCATTGTTCAGCAGCGCATTGAAAAGCGTGTTGACGCCGGTAATCACGTTGTAGTCGTGCTTGGCGAGTTCCTTCACGAAGCCCGGGATGTCTCGCGGATTCGTGATGAGGATGTTGAACCCGCCGACTTTCATCATCAGCAGGCAATTCACGGTGAGCGAGAAGATGTGATACAGCGGCAGCGCGGTGATGATGACCGGCGTTTCGCCCTTGAGGCCCGGAATCAGCCAGGCCGCCGACTGCGCAATGTTGGCGAGGATGTTCCGGTGAAGCAGCATCGCGCCTTTGGAGACCCCGGTCGTCCCGCCTGTGTACTGGAGGAACGCGATGTCCTCATGTCCGGTTTCCACCGGCGTGAGCTTCAGGCTCTGGCTTGACGAAATCATCGAATTGAAACGCACCGCCGTGGGCAGCTCGAAGGCCGGCACCATTTTCTTCACGTTGCGCACGACGAAATTCACTATCAGGCCCTTGGCGCCGAGCATATCGCCCAGCGAGGCGACCACGACATGCTTGACCGGCGTGCGCCCGACGACTTCCTGGAGGACGGTGGCGAAATTCTCGAGGACGACAATGACTTCAGCGCCCGAATCCTTGAGCTGGTGCTCGAGCTCGCGCGGCGTATACAGCGGATTGACGTTGACCACCGTGTACCCGGCGCGAAGCGTGCCGTAGAGGCACACCGGGTACTGGAGCACGTTTGGCATCATCAGCGCGACTCGCGCGCCCTTGGGCAGGCCTTTCGACTGCAGCCATGCACCGAAAGCCGCGGACAGGCGGTCGAGTTCAGCGAACGAGATCGTCTTGCCCATGCAATGGAATGCCGGGCGCTCCGCGTATTGCTTGACGCACTTTTCGAACAGGTCACCGACCGACTTGTAATCGCCGTAGTCGATTTCGGCCGGCACGCCGGGCGGGTAGCTTTTAAGCCAGATCTTTTCCATTTTTGTCTCCTCCGGCCTCGAGCGGGCCTCCCGCGAAGATTCTAGCGGTTTTTGAATGCAGCCTTGCGTTTCTCGACAAACGCGGACATCCCTTCCTTCTGGTCTTCGAGCGCAAATCCGGAGTGGAACAAGCGCCGCTCGAAAAGGATGCCTTCGGTGAGCGAGCTTTCGTAGGCGCGATTCACCGATTCCTTGATCATCATGACCACCGGCAGCGAATAGCCGGCCACCTTGTCGGCGACGGCCATGGCTTCCTCCATGAGCTTGTCCAGCGGCACGACCCTCGAGACGAGGCCCGAGCGCTCGGCTTCCGCCGCATCCATCATGCGGGCGGTGAGGCAGAGGTCCATGGCCTTGGCCTTGCCCACGCCCCTGGGCAGGCGCTGGGTGCCGCCGGCGCCGGGAAGGATTCCCAAGTTGATCTCCGGCTGGCCGAACTTGGCGTTGTCCGCCGCGATGACGATATCGCAGGCCATCGCGAGCTCGTTTCCGCCGCCCAGCGCATAGCCGGCGACCGCTGCGATCACCGGCTTCCTGATCTTGCGGATGTGCTCCCAGTCGCGCGTGATGTAGTCGTCGCGGTAAACGTCGATGAACCCCCAGTCTTTCATCGCGACGATGTCAGCACCCGCGGCAAACGCCTTCTCATTGCCGGTAATCAGGATCGCGCCCACGCCATCGTCCGCGTCATACGCGTACATCGCCTCGGCCAGCTCCTGCATCAGCTTTGCATTCAGCGCGTTCAACTGCTTCGGGCGATTGAGCGTGATCAAGCCCACCTTGCCCCGCTGCTCGGCGAGGATGAATTCGTATGCCATGGAGGTCTCCGTGAATTCGGGCATTTCAAGCTTTCCTTGCCTTGAGTTCTGAAAGGGGGATGGAACCGGGAATTTCGATCTGCTTCCTGCCCGGTTCGACGGCCGGCAGTGCGTCGACCAGTTGCATCGTTTCCGCGCTTCGCCTTGCGAGCGCCTGGTACAGCCGGGCGTTGCCGCGTTTCCACTCGATCTCTTCCTCGGAAAGAGTGCGCATCACGCGCGCCGGAATGCCCGCTGCGAGCGAACGCGCCGGGATCGTTGCCTCGGCCTTGACGAAAGCCATCGCGGCGACGACTGCATCCTCGCCGACGTCCGCATTGTCGTTGACCACGCAATTCATGCCGACCAACGCGCCTGCGCCAATCACGCAACCGTGCAGCACCGCGCCATGGCCGATGTTCGCGCCTGCACCGACGACCGTGTCCTTGCCGGGAAATCCGTGCATCACGCAGGTATCCTGCACGTTGGCGCCGGCCTCGACGACAATGCGGCCGAAATCGCCACGCAGGCACGCACAGGGACCGATGTAGGCGTGCGCGCCGACAATCACGTCGCCCACGAGGATCGCGCTCGGATGCACGTACGCGGACGGATCGACCACGGGCGTGATCCCGTCGATGGCATAGACCTTGGGCATGCGCGCATTCTAGCGTCCTTGGTGTAAGCTTTCCGAGCCGCATTTCACCCCGTAGTTTGTACTGACTACCGCGCGCACTTCATCCACCAGCCGATCGAAAGCCATGTCCAATCCCATCCTGGTTTCCACCGACGCGGGCGTGCAGACCATCACGCTCAATCGCCCCGACAAGCTCAATTCGTTCAACCCGGAGATGCACGTCCAGTTGCGGGCCGCTCTCGATGAGGCTGCTTCGAATGGATCGATCCGTTGCGTCCTGATTACCGGCGCGGGGCGCGGCTTCTGCGCCGGGCAGGATCTGTCCGCGCGCGAGATGAAGGACTCCGACCAGCCGAGGGACCTCGGCGCGACGATCGAGAAGTACTACAACCCGCTGGTGAAATTCATGCAGGCGCTGCCGAAGCCCATCGTCTGCGCGGTCAATGGCGTGGCCGCCGGCGCAGGGGCGAATATCGCGCTGGCCTGCGACATCGTGCTTGCTGCGAAATCGGCTTCGTTCCTGCAGGCGTTCGCGAAGATCGGCCTGGTGCCCGATTCGGGCGGCACCTACTTTCTCCCGCGCCTTGCCGGCACCGCGCGCGCCATGGGGCTCGCGATGCTTGCGGAAAAGCTTCCGGCCGCGGATGCCGAGCGCATGGGCCTGATCTGGAAAGCGATCGACGACGACAAGCTCATGGCGGATGCGACTGCCCTGTGCAAGCACCTCGCCACGCAACCCACTCGCGCCCTGGGCCTAATGAAGC
>JANMDK010000350.1:0-21840 GCA_031376265.1 Pseudomonadota bacterium | reverse complement strand
GCCTTCCATCGCCGCCTGCAACGCGCAGATCGGGTCGATTTCCGTGACCCACACCTGCGCCGAAAGCGCGCGCAGTGCTTGCGCCGAGCCCTTGCCCACGTCGCCGTAGCCGCAGACCAGCGCGACCTTGCCGGCGATCATGACGTCGGTGGCCCGCTTGATGCCGTCGACCAGCGACTCGCGGCAGCCGTAGAGGTTGTCGAACTTGGATTTGGTGACCGAGTCGTTGACGTTGATCGCCGGGAATGCAAGGCGCCCTTCCTTGTGCATCTGGTAGAGGCGATGCACGCCGGTGGTGGTTTCTTCGGTCACGCCCTTGATTGCGGCCAGGCGCGTCGAGTACCACTTGCCGTCTTTCTTGAGCTTGGCCTTGATCGAGGCGAAGAGGCATTCCTCTTCCTCGCTGCCGGGCTTGGCGACGACCGACAGGTCTTTCTCGGCCTTGGCGCCCAGGTGCAGGAGCAGCGTGGCGTCACCGCCGTCGTCGAGGATCATGTTCGAGAGTTGGTTGTCCGGCCACTCGAAAATCCGGTGCGTGTAATCCCAGTAGTCCGTGAGATTCTCGCCTTTGACCGCAAACACCGGCGTGCCGCCGTCAGCGATTGCGGCGGCAGCGTGGTCCTGCGTTGAATAGATGTTGCACGAAGCCCAGCGGACATCCGCGCCGAGCGCTTCGAGGGTCTCGATCAGCACGGCGGTCTGGATGGTCATGTGCAGCGAGCCGGTGATCCGGGCGCCGCGCAACGGCTGGACGGCCGCGTATTCGTCGCGGATCGCCATGAGGCCGGGCATCTCGGTCTCGGCAATGGCGATTTCCTTGCGGCCCCAGTCGGCCAGCGTTAGGTCGGCTACTTTGAAATCGGTGAAGCCCGCGGGGGCTTTTTTGACGCTGGGTTTATTCGATCGTAGAACTGCGCTCATCACGCGCTCCTTTCGGTTAGGAAAAAAGTTCGTGAGCGCCGTTGCGGTAGGAATGTCCCGAGCCTAGCGACGGATTGGAATCCTGTCGTTGCAACGCTCCTCGGGAGGCCGGTATTCTACGCGATTCCGCCCGCTTTCTGAAGACCCAATCACCTATGAAGACTGACCGCAGCGCCGCCAATGCACGCGCGCTAGAACGCATCCTTGACGTCGTGCCCCGCTGGACCGCGGTGCGCCCCGCGCGGGAAGCCATCGGCCTGCCGGATCGCACGCTGCTGCACGCGGGTCCACCATTGCGCGACCCGACCCGCCCCCCGCCGCCGATGCTCAATTCGGCCGTGCTCGCTTGCCTGTACGAGGGCTGGGCCGAAGACGAGGCGGAAGCCGAAAAGCTGGTCGCAGGCGGCGGGGTCAGGCTCGAGCCCACTTTCACGCGCCGGGTTTCGTCGCCGCTGGTTTCGATGGTTTCGGCGAGCACGACTCTGGCTGTGATCGAGGATGCGGTCTCGAAAGCGACCTGGTTCTCTTTCCTCGGTACCGGGGGCGGCGCGCAGATGCGTTTTGGTGCGCGCGACCGCGCCATCATCGATCGACTCGCGTTTCGCGAAAAGGAATTGCTGCCCGGGTTCACCGAACTGCTGTCGGAGCCAGTCGACCTGCTCTCGATTGCGCGTTCGGCGCTCACCGAAGGCGACGACTTGCATAACCGGCTCTCCAGCGCGACCGCCGTGCTTCATGCGGTCTTGAGCACGCGCAAGGCCGATTCGCCGGCCGCTCAAGCTGCGCTACGTACGATCACCGAAGCGCCGCTCTACTTCCTCAACTTCTGGATGCCGGCCTGCGCACTGATGTTGAGTGCGGCAGCGGGCGTCGAGGGCTCGTCGCTGGTGATGCGCCTTTCCGCCAACGGCGAATCGACGGGCATCCAGCTGGCCGGCCTGCCGGGCCACTGGTTTACTGCGCCGGCGGCGCCGGTCCAGGGTCCCTTCATGAAGGGCGCGCCGGAGAATCCCCAGTTCCCGCCGGCCACGGGCGATAGCGGAATCATCGATGCGTTCGGCCTTGGCGGGCAAGTCCTGCGCCGCGCGCCGAGCCTGCTGGCCGCGTTCGATCCGTGGCTTGCGAAGGATGACGAGAAGCGAGCACTGGCGCAGGTGGCCGGCATGCATCCGGTGCTCGGCGTGCCGGTGGGCCTCGATGCGGCTGCCGTAGTCACGAGCGGCAAGTCGCCGTTGTTGTCGACCGGCATGGTCTGCGCCGATGGTCGTGGTTTACTCGGGCGCGGACTGTGCGCGATGCCGGCGCAGGTGTTCGGGGCAGCGGTAGCCGCGCTCGGCTGACGTTGTGCTCACGACTTCGCCGCGTGCGTTTGGGATTCGATCGCGCATCCGAGGCGCTGTGACAGCCCTCGCGCTGCCTTGAGCAGGGCCAGGACGTGCCCTCCTCCGCGGTCGAGGTTTACCTGACTGGAAGGTCCAAGCAACGAGAGGGCAAGCCTGACGGTTCCATTGCTGTCGAAAACCGGCGCGCTGGCTGCGGCAACACCCTCGATGACGTCACCGTCTATGTCGGCATAACCTGTCCGGTGGATTTTCCGAAGCAGGGTTTCGAGCGCGCGCGTCGTGAGGCGGCGGCGATGGTTGGTAGGCGCCGGAGTGGCCTTGAATTCGCGCGCAATCGCCGCACTGATTTCAGCATTGGCCGAATACGCGCAGAAGACGAGTCCGCCTGCCGATCGCAGCAGCGGCAGAACCGTGCCCACGTGCGCATTGAGCCACACAGGCTGGCGGGACTCTTTCCACTGGACCACCGTCGGCCCGAAGGTTCCCCAGGCTATCGCCATGGAAGTCAGGTCCGTCTCGTCACGCAATTGCGAGATCGCCTCGTTCCAGAGTTTCTGGGTGTCCAGCCGGCGCAAGGCCGCGAAGCCGAATTCGAAAGCTGAGGGCCCGAGATCGTAATGTCCCGACGGGCCAACCTGCTCGACCAAGCCCGCGCGACACAGCGACGCGAGGTGCCGGTGGGCGGTGCTCGGGAGCATTTCTAGGTTTTTCGCGACGTCGGTCAGCGCGACGGGTCTCCCGGCGCGCGCCACCATGAACGCGACTGCCAGGCCTGTGTCGAGGGATTGGACGCCTTGGGGCTGCGGCCTTTCTTTTTTCAGGCGCACTGCTTGCGCGCTTCGTCCCGGACGTGCTTACGCAGCCGGGCCGGGCCGATGTCGTGCTGGTATAGATTCTCCCTGGCGGGCCACGGGGGCATGGCTTCCAGCATTTCCTTGTCCTCCTGCACGATCGCCCAGTTGTACTGCTCGAGCTTGGTATTGAACATGAAGCGGAAAAGGTCGCCTTCCCACCCGCTGACATTGCGCATGCGCCATACCGTCATCTGGCAGTGGTGCTCGTCGATCGGTGTCGCGAGCGGGAATACGCGCCAGTTGCCGCCGGGACCGCAGCCGGGCGGCGCATAGAAACCGACGCGGAACCAGAAAGATCCATTGTCGATGAACTCCATGATTTCGACATTGTCGCCTTCATAGATCTTGCGCTTGACCATGAATCCGGTATCGGTGGGCGTGGCGACCACAGTGTTGGCCACGCCGGTCTCGAAGTACTGCGTGTCCTTGTGCAGGTACTCCGGATGCATGATGTCGATGACGTTGTCCCAGACATATTGGTAGTTCGTTTGCCAAGTCTGCGAAATCGGGAAGCCTGTCCATTCAGGCGAGATGAACTCCGAGGGGAAGACCAGCGGCGGGGGCTCGGCCGCAGCGTCGATCCGGTCGTCTGCGCCGAACCATGCCCAAAGGCCCTGGAAGTGTTCGACGATCGGGTAGGAACGCACCATCTTCCTGCCGACGTAACTGCATTCCGGGAATCCGGGAACCGCGGTTACGGACCCGTCTCCGGCGACTTCCACGCCGTGATACCTGCAGCCCAGGCGTCCTTCGCTGAGGCGCCCCATCGACAGCGGCGCGCCGCGATGCGGGCAGTAGTCTTCGACCATGTTGACTCTGCCTGTCTTGTCGCGCCATGCGGCAAGCTTGATTCCGAGGCGGGTCAGTCCCACGACTTGTTCGCCGACCAGGCTGGACGGGCCGATGCACCACCACCTGTTGCGAACGCCGAGTGCAGCCCGCTGTTCCACCCGTGCCTCGGTTTCGGCCGTCATGCCGGCGTCCTCGTGCTCGAGCCAGGCATGGCATGTGTGCCCACGGGCCCGCCGACGCAGTTGGTCCAGGTTCCCAATCGCCGCATTTCGGTTTTCAGGAGTTCGTCGGACCAGGCGCCGCCGTTCGACGGCTTGAACCCGGTCTTGTTCAGTTCGTCGGCGATCTCGGAGGGTTCATAGATGCGTTTTCCCATGATGGAAAAAAGCGCGTCTGCCAGGCCACGTTCGTAGTCGGAGGGGGAAGGATTGAATGTACGGTAGGTGAACGCCTGCATTGAATTGGCCTCCCTTGCGTTTGGTCGGGGCCATGATAAAGTTTGTTTCCACCCTGCGCAAACAATTGCGCTGGATGGAAACCGACCGGAGGAGACCATGGATAGACCCATGATTCGAGGCATCGCGCTCGCCGCATCGGCCCTGCAGTCGGAGACCAGGCGCTGGCATCCGCTCACCCGGGAGCGCGGCATCAAGTTGGATTGACGTTCAGGAAAGCAAAAAAAAAGGGCCGCGGCGCGGCCCTTTGCACTGAAGCGCCGGTCTTTCTAAGCTGCAGCCTTCAGCGCTAGCGCCTTGTCCGTCGCTTCCCACGTGAATTCCGGCTCGTCGCGGCCGAAGTGGCCGTAGGAGGCGGTCTTCTCGTAGATCGGGCGCAGCAAGTCGAGCATCTGGATGATGCCTTTCGGCCGCAGGTCGAAGTTGGCCAGCACGAGCTTGGAGAGCGCCTCGTCCGAAATCTTGCCGGTGCCCTGCGTCGTCACCATCACGCTGGTGGGTTGCGCAACGCCGATCGCGTAGGACACCTGCACCAGGCACTGCGTCGCGAGGCCGGCGGCCACGATGTTCTTGGCCACGTAGCGCGCGGCATAGGCGGCCGACCGGTCCACCTTGGAGGGATCCTTGCCGGAGAACGCGCCGCCGCCGTGCGGGGCCGAGCCGCCGTACGTGTCGACGATGATCTTGCGTCCCGTGAGGCCGCAGTCGCCCTTGGGCCCGCCGATCTCGAAGTTGCCCGTGGGGTTCACGAGGTACTTGATCTCGTGCTTGACGAGGTTCTTGGGGAGCACCGGCTTGATGATCTGCTCGATCACCGCCTCTTCGATCTGCTTGTGCGTCATGCCCGGCGCGTGCTGGGTTGACAGGACGACCGTTTCGATCGAATGCGGCTTGCCTTTCTCGTAGCGGATCGTGACTTGCGACTTCGCATCCGGCCGCAGCCAGGCGAGGCGCCCGTCGCGACGCACTTCTGCCTGTCGCTCGACGAGGCGGTGCGACAAGTAAATCGCCATCGGCATGAGGCCGGCGGTTTCGTCACACGCATAGCCGAACATTAGGCCTTGGTCGCCGGCGCCCTGGTCGAGGTCGAGGCCCTTGCCCTCATCGACGCCCTGCGCGATGTTCGGCGATTGCTGGCCGTAGGCGATTTGCACCTTGCAAGTCTCGGCATCGAAACCAAGCGCCGGATCGTTGTAGCCGATGCGCTTGATGGTGGCGCGCGCGACCTTGTCGTAGTCCACCTTTGCGTGCGTGGTGATCTCGCCTGCGAGGACCACGAGGTTGTCCTTCACGAGCGTCTCGGCCGCGACGCGGGAGCGCGGGTCCTGGGCTAGAATCGCGTCGAGTACCGCGTCGGAAATCTGGTCTGCAACCTTGTCCGGGTGTCCTTCCGAGACCGACTCGGAAGTGAAAAGAAAATCGCTCATGTCGCGCACCGCCTGGAGTAGTAGGGAGAATGGGCAAAAAAAGAGGCGGCAAGGATACCAAACCTTTGTCGATTCCCCAAACGTTTCCGGGGCTTGCCTGAAGCGATGGCTCGCATCCTCATGCACCTCGCGAGCAGCCTGCCCCTGGCGTTTGCGCATGCCGCCGGCTGGCTGCTCGGCTGGCTGATGTACGCGGTCTCCCCGCGGTACCGAAAACACCTCAACGAGAACCTGGCAATCGCAGGCTATGCCGGTAATACCCGGATCCGTCATGAGGCCATTGCCTCTGCCGGCCGCCTGCTTTCCGAACTTCCGGCGCTCTGGCTTCGCTCGCATGCCGAAGTCGCGGCGATGGTGCGCGAGGTCAGCGGCTGGGACCTGATCGTCGAAGCGCAAGGCGCGGGGCGCGGCATCGTGTTCCTTACACCGCACCATGGTTGTTTCGAGATCAGCGCGCAGTACGGGGCTTTCCACTTCCCGATGACGATCATGTACCGGCCGCCGCGACTCGAATGGCTGGGCGAATTCATGCTCGCCGGCCGGGAGCGGCCCGGCGTAAAGCTCGCCACGGCCGATCGTCGCGGCGTGCGTGACCTGCTCTCGGCCCTCAAGCGGCGCGAAGCGATCGGCATCCTGCCCGACCAGGTGCCCGGCATCGGCGAAGGCGAGTGGGCCGGGTTCTTCGGCAAGCCGGCTTACACGATGACGCTCGCTCCGCGCCTTGCGGCCCGCGATGACGTGACGTGCCTCATAGCTTTCGCGCGCAGGCTTCCGCGCGGTCGGGGATATGCGTTGTCGCTGCGTAAGCTCGGCGCCGCGCTGCCGGGCGAGTCCGAAGCGCGGCGGCTCAACCGCTGCCTTGAGGACGTCATCCGCGAATGTCCGGGCCAGTACCTGTGGGGCTACAACCGGTACAAGACGCCGGCAGGCGCAGCGAAGCCCTCCGGCTCGGCATGAGCCGCATCGCGTTCGCCCTCATGTGGCTGGTGCATTGGCTGCCGCTCGGCGCGCAGGCAGCCCTCGGGAATCTCGCCGGGACGCTAGCGTTCTGGCTGATCCCGGGTCGGCGCAAGGTCATTCGCGTGAACCTCGCCAAATGCTTCCCGCTGATGCCCACGGACGAGCGCGAGCAACTCGGGCGCGAGCATTTCCGCTATTTCATGCGCAGCTTCATCGAGCGCGGGCTGGTGTGGTGGGCCTCGCGCGAGCGGTTCCTGCGGTTGTTCAGGCTCGAAGGCGGCGAGCACCTGCGCGTGCTCGAAGGAAAGCCGGTCATCCTGCTCGCGCCGCATTTCGTGGGCGTAGACGCGGCGTGCACGCGCGTGTCGTGCGATTTCCCGCTGGCCGGCATGTACCAGCATCAAAAGGATCCGGTGTTCGACGCGCTTCTCTTGCGCGGGCGCACCCGCTTCCAGCCGGCGGGGCTGGCGATCTCGCGCCAGGGTGGCGTTCGGCAGGTCCTCGCCGCGCTCAAGGCGCGAATTCCTGTCTATTTCGCTCCGGACCTCGATTTCGGGCGAAAGGACGCAGTCTTCGTGCCTTTCTTCGATGTCCCGGCCGCGACAGTGACCAGCGTTTCGCGCCTCGCGCGGGCGAGCGGTGCTGCCGTCGTGCCGGTCGTGACGCACATGCTGCCCGGGGGCGCTGGCTATGTGACCACGATCCTTCCCGCGATCGAGAACTTCCCGACCGATGACCCTGTCGCGGACACGAGGCGGATCAACAGCTTCATCGAGGCGCATGTCCTGACGATGCCCGCGCAGTACTACTGGGTGCACAAGCGCTTCAAGACGCGGCCAGAAGGCGAAGCCCGGTTTTACTCATAGAATCGGCCCATGCAGCTTGAGTTCTCGAAAATGGAAGGCGCCGGCAACGACTTTGTCGTGCTCGATGCCACCGCGCGCACCTTCGACTTGAGCGCGGCGCAGATCAAGCGGCTTGCGGACCGGCATTTCGGCGTCGGCTGCGACCAGGTGCTCGTCGTTGAGAAACCGACCAGCGCGCAGGCCGACTTCCGATATCGCATCTTCAACGCCGATGGCGGCGAGGTCGAGCAATGCGGCAACGGCGCGCGCTGTTTCGTGAAGTTCGTGCACCTGCGAGGCCTGACCAGGAAAACCGCGCTCCGCGTCGAAACCATGAGCGGCGTGATCGAGCCTCGGCTCGAGGCCGACGGCGAAGTCAGCGTCAACATGGGCGCGCCGGTCTTTGCGCTCGCCGAAGTCCCATTCACCGCGTCAAAGCCCGGCCTCGTGCAATCGATCGGCCTCTCCGGTGCGCCAGTGGAAGTGGCCGTGCTTTCGATGGGCAATCCCCATGCGGTGCAAGTGGTCGCCGATGTCGAGGCGGCGCCCGTCGGCACGCAGGGACCGCTCATCGAGCGCCATCCGCAGTTCCCGAATCGCGTCAACGCCGGCTACATGCAGGTCGTCGACCGGCATTAGTTCCGGCTGCGCGTGTTCGAGCGAGGGGCCGGCGAAACGCTGGCCTGCGGTACCGGCGCCTGCGCCGCAGTGGTTTCGGGCATCGAACGCGGCCTGATCGACTCGCCGGTCGACGTCGAAACACACGGCGGGCGATTGACCATCGCTTGGGCGGGCGGCGACAATCCGGTCTGGATGAAAGGCCCTGCAACCTGCGTATTCGAGGGAACCATTGAACTCTGACGAAGTAGGGCAATACCTTAAAGACAACCCCAAGATTCTCGTGCAGGTGTTCACGCAGCTGGCCGTTGCGCATCCCGAGCTCCTCGAATCGATCAACGTCCCGCATCCCTACGGCGGGCATGCGATCCCGTTGTCCGAGCGGCAGACGCTCAGCCTGCGGGAGAAGGTCAGGCTTCTGGAGGGCAAGCTGGCCGAGCTGATCCAGTTCGGCGAGGAGAACGACGCGATCAGCGAAAAGGTGCATCGCATATCCTCGGCGCTGCTGGGCGCCAAGAATTTTGCCGCGGTGGTGCATGCGCTCTACTTCCACCTCCGCGAGGATTTCGCTGTTCCGCACGTGGCGCTCCGGGTGTGGGGCAATACGCTGCTCGACGGCACCGTCGAGGGCTCCGCGGTCAGCGACGAGCAACGCGCCAAGGTCGACACGATGGGCGCGCCGCAGTGCGGCCCCGCCGAGGGAAGCGCTTTCCTGCCCTGGTTCGGCGAGTCCACCGGGCACGTGCGCTCGATCGCGCTGATCCCGCTGGGCACCACCAAGCCGTTCGGGTTGCTCGCGCTCGGCAGCGAAGACCCGCATCGCTTCTACCCGGACATGGGCACGCTCTACCTGCGCCGCATCGGCGAACTTGTAGCCGCGGCGTTGAACTCACGCTTGTGACGGCGGGCGGCTTGCCTACAGCGCGGCCCCCGAAATCTTCCGGCGCCGAGCCTGCGGCGGCGAAAAGCGACGCCAGGCACCATCCGGATTACACGCTGGTCCGCGATTACCTGCATGCGCTCAGGCACCAACGGCAACTCGCGGGCGCGACGCTCACGAACTACACGCGCAGCCTCGAGCGCTTGCTGCAGTTGCTGGGCAATGCGCGCCTGCACGACCTCGACAGCGCCCAGGTTCGCCGGCTGATTGCGCGGATGAATGCCGGCGGGCTTTCACCGCGCGCACTGGCGAGCGTGCTTTCGGGTTGGCGCGGGCTGTACCGTTGGCTGGTGCGGTACCGGGACTTTTCCGCCAATCCCTGCCAGGGCGTGCGAGCGCCAAAGGCGGCCAGGACACTGCCGAAGGCGCTCTCGGTCGAGGCGGCGCAGCGGCTGCTCGACACCGTGCCGGGCGGGACGATCGACTTCGTCCGCGACCATGCGATGTTCGAGCTCATGTATTCGTCCGGCCTGCGGCGCGCCGAAGTCCTCTCGCTCGACGTGGGTGACGGTCGCCTGGATCTTCGTGATGGCCTGGTGACGGTAACCGGCAAAGGCAGCAAGACGCGCACCGTGCCGGTGGGATCCAAGGCGCGCGAGGCGCTCGCCGCGTGGCTGGCGGTGCGCTCGCAGCTCGCGCGGCCCGAAGAAAAGGCGCTTTTCGTCGGGGCTCGCGGGCGCCGCCTTTCGGCATCGGTGCTCGCGGAGCGGTTACATGCCTGGGCGCGCGCGAGCGGCGCCGATGGGCGCGTACACCCGCACATGCTGCGGCACTCGTTCGCGAGCCATGTGTTGCAGTCCTCCCAGGACCTGCGCGCGGTGCAGGAGCTCCTTGGCCACGCGAGCATTTCCACCACGCAGATCTACACGCATCTCGACTTCCAGGCGCTGGCCAAGGTGTACGACGCGGCACATCCGCGCGCTAGGAAGAAGTGAGCGCCGGATGAGCATGAATCCCGACAGCACGACCCGCGGCACCGTTGCGCCGCGCTCGGCGAGCGAGCTCTTTCTCGCCTTCATGAAGCTCGGCCTGCAGGGCTTCGGCGGCGTGCTGCCCGTCGCGCGGCATGCACTGGTGGAAAACTACCGCTGGCTCACGATGGCCGAATTCACCGACATCGTCTCGCGCTGCCAGGCGCTGCCGGGGCCGAACATCGTCAATGTCTCGATCTGCATCGGCGGGCGGCACTTCGGCGCGCGCGGGGCGATCGCGGCCAGCGCCGGCCTGCTTTTCGCGCCGTTCGTGCTGCTTCTCCTGTTGGCCGTGTTGTATTCGGGCTATTCGCAGGTGCCCGCGGTCACCAATGCCTTGCGAGGCGTCTCGGCTGTTGCAGCCGGCCTGATCCTCGGCACCGTGATGCGCATGGCGGCCTCGCCACGCCTGCGCACCTGGCGCGCATTGTTCGGCGTGGCGGCTTTCGCGGCGGTTTCGTGGCTGCGCCTGCCGCTCGCGCTGGTGCTCGCGGTCATCCTGCCGCTCTCGATCGGCGCGGCCTGGTACCAGCGGCCTCGCGAGGCCGCGCAGTCATGATGGACCGCCTCAGCATCCTTTCGCTCGATTTTGCGGTCCTGTCGCTGCTCTCGGTGGGCGGCGCGAGCTCGGTGCTGCCGGAAATGCACCGCAGCCTGGTCGAAGTGCACGGCTGGATGACCAGCCGCGAATTTGCCGACCTCTACTCGCTCGCGCAGGCTTCGCCCGGGCCGAATGTGCTCGTGGTCAGCCTGTTCGGCTGGCAGAGCGCCGGCATCGCCGGTGCAATCGTCGCCACCCTGGCGATGGTGGTGCCTTCGAGCGTGCTGACGTTCTACGCCGACCGGATGCTTTGGCAGGCTGCGGGCGCCAAAGTGTGGCGCGACATCCTCGACAATGCGCTCGCGCCGGTGACGGTCGGGTTGATCGCCGCGTCGGGCGTGCTCGTGGCCAGCGCCAACCTGAGCCATGTGCTGGCGCCGGTGTTGACGGTTGCCTGCGCGCTCATCAGCTGGCGCACCAAGTTCCATCCGCTGTGGATGATCGCCATCGGCGCGGCGGCCGGCATCGCGGGGATCGTATGAGTGCGCGCAAAGCCGTTTCTTCCGTCCCCGTCCTCGTGCTCAAGACCGGACGCGAGAAATCGCTCAAGCGCCGCCATCCCTGGGTGTTCTCGGGCGCGATCGAAAAAGTCGTCGGCGATCCGCAAAGCGGTGAAACGGTGCTGGTGCGCACCGCCGAGGGCACGCCGCTGGGCCTCGCGGCCTACAGCGCCACTTCGCAGATCCGCGGAAGGATGTGGACGTTCGATGTTGCCGCCACTGTCGACGCGGCTTTCCTGCGCGCGCGCGTCAAGGCAGCGCTGGACCTGCGCGCGCACCTGCCGCTGGGGCGGCATACGAATGCGATGCGCTTGGTGCACGGAGAATCCGACGGCCTGCCGGGCCTGATCGTCGACCGCTACGCCGACGTGCTGGTCGCGCAATTCCTCTCCGCCGGCATGGAGCGCTGGCGCGAAGAGATCCTCGACGCGCTCGTGGAACTTTCGCGATGCGAAGCAGTGTTCGAGCGGTCCGATGCCGAGGTCCGCACGCTCGAGGGCCTGCCGGGGCGCGCCGGTTTCGTGCGAGGCAACAGCGAAGCTTCGCGGTGCGCAATCAGCGAGCACGGCCTGGTCTTCCACGTCGATGTCGCCGGCGGGCAGAAGACCGGTTTCTTCCTCGACCAGCGCGCCAACCGCCAGCGGGTCCGTGAGCTCTCGACCGGGCGCGACGTGCTCGACTGCTTTTGCTACACGGGGGGCTTCGCGATCGCATCGCTTGCGGGCGGCGCGCGCGAAGTGAGCGCGATTGACAGCTCGGGCACCGCAATCGAAGTGGCGCGCGAAAACCTCGCGGCCAACGCGCTCGACGCCGCCCGCCTGGAATTCAAGGAAGCGGATGTCTTCACCTACCTGCGCGAGCTGCGCAACCGCAGCGAGAAATTCGACCTGATCATCCTCGACCCGCCGAAATTCGCCCCGACCGCCGCGCAGGTCGAGAACGCATCGCGCGCCTACAAGGACATCAACCTGCTGGCGCTCAAGCTGCTCGCGCCGGGCGGGCTGCTCGCGACTTTCTCCTGCTCGGGCGGGATCTCGCCGGACCTCTTCCAGAAGATCGTCGCCGGCGCTGCGCTGGATGCCGGCGGCGATGCGCGCATCATCGAGCGCTTCGGCCCGGACGCGGACCACCCGGTGGCGCTGGAGTTTCCCGAGGGCGACTATCTCAAGGGTTTGCTGGTCTACAAATCGTAGTTTCCGTTTTAGGCAATCCAACTGCCACGATACCCGCGCCGATATTAGTTCCGGCGGATCGTTTGTTTGACTTTCTCAGCGCACGGCAACCCAGGGCGCGCGCCGGCCGACACATTTCTCCAGCATGTCCATCTCGGCGTCCGTATGCGTCTGGAAGGACGCCGGCAGGAAGAGCTGCCCGTCTTTCGGCTGCGCGAGGATCATGCGCGGATTGTTGTGGCGGGTGGCCTCGATGCTTTCGCGGTCGTTCATGTTGGCGTTGGCCTGCAGGTCCACCGTGCCGTAGCAACTGCAGAAGTAGGTCCCCTCGCCGCGCGTCTCCATGTACACGCCAGTGCCGCGGATTCCGGCCGTCACGGTGGACGCGACGATGCTGACCCTGCCGGCCTGTCGCCGGCCGAATACCGCGCCGAGCGCGCCGGTGACCAGGCGCAGGCCGGCGATCAGCGCGGCCGAGGCCGGGTTCGGCTCCAATCGCATCTCGCTTCGCTCGCGCAGCATGAAGGCGTCCGCGCCGACGACGAACACCACGTAGCCGTTCGACGTCGTGGCCACCGTGTCGCCGGCGCGGATGACCGCGCTTTTGCTGATCTTGCTCCCGTTGACAAGGACTTCGCCGCGCAGATCGTGGATGCTGGTGGCTTGGGCTTCGGACGAAAGCGGCAGCAAAAGTCCGGCGACCGCCGCCGCCGATCCGGCAAGGAAATCGCGTCGATTCAGGCGGGCCTTTAGATAAGGGGCGTGTTCGTTCATTGCGGTTCCTCCAGTACACTTTGGTCGCAGCGCGCCCCCAATCCTTACAGCCGCTGTGTGCGAGGCGTCTTCCAAAGGCGGCCCGCAGTTTTGACTCAACAAGACCAAGAAAAGTGATCATGGCGCGAATTTTCGACAACCTTGACCAGGACCTGCTTACGGCGTTGCGCGCGACGCTTCAAGTATCCAAGCGGTCAGACTTCTGCGTTGGGTATCTCAACCTGCGTGGTTGGCAGTCCATCGACGATCTAGTGAAATGCTGTCCTGCCCAACGATCGAATTCGACGCCTTAGCCAAGTCAGCGGGGCTAGGCGGCAATCGGGACCGCGACATAGACCCCGCCGAACGTGCCCGACTGCGCGCCGAGCTTGATGGCTTGGTTGCCCACCTGTACGGCTTGGCTGAAGATGAATTTGTCCACATCCTTGGCACATTCCCACTGGTGGCCAATCCAGTTAAGCAAGCGGTGCGAACCGCCTTCTGCGACGTAGAACGAGGGCTAATCCACTGACGCGAGTCGCTGGAGACATTTCGTTCGATCATTGCGGACGGGCTCGATGGGACAGCGCGGCGGTGTCGAGGCTTCAAGAATGCACGGCACTTGAGTACCGGAGTCAACGAGAGTATCGGTAAAAACGTTGAGAGAGAGATCCTGGAGAGCAATCCATGTCAATCGAAGCACTCAATCAAGCCGAAATTGACGCGTTGATCGCCTGCCCAAAACGCGTGACGAACCCCAGTAGCCGTCCCAAGACGGAGGGCAAGCACATCCGCCGCGATTATCAGGTAGCCAGCCTGGACGGCCGTCATGAATTTGTGCTTTTCACCCGCCAGAGTACGATGATCACCGAAAGCTTTTCGGCAGGGCTGCGCTGGCGTTCTAAGACCGGTGAGGAAGTCATCCTGATGCGTTGCAATGGGGCGGATCATCCACATAGCAATTTCATCGAGCGCAATCGCTTCGCACTTAGCAGCCATGTGCATCGGGCAACCGAGCGCTATCTGGCCGCGGGACGTAAGGTCGAGTCGTTCGCGGAAGTTACAGACGCGTACCGTACGCTGGAAGGCGCCTTGCACCATCTAATGCAACTTACGTCAATCTCCGGCTTGAACACCGGGCCGGACGAAACAGATCTGTTCCACAAGCCATGACTCGCCAAGACCTTCAATCACTGTTGTGCAAGATGATGTGTGCGGACGTCGTGGTCGATGCCGCAAGCGATGATTTGTGGCGCGTGACGACCCCGTTTGTTTTCCCAGACGGGGACGGGTACTCGCTGTATTTGAAGCAATTGCCAAGTGGCGGCTGGCGCGTCGGTGATCTGGGCTCAACCCTGATGCACCTTAGCTACGAAAACGATATCGGCAAATTTCGCGAAGGGTCGCGCGGAAGGCTCTTTGCACAAATCCTCGCCGATTCCGAGTTGAGCGAGGAAGACGGGGAATTCTTCATCGACACGCCTGCCGACGGGCTAGGAGGGGGGGTATTCCGCTTCGGGCAAGCAATGACGCGGCTGCATGATCTGACATTTCTTAATCGGTTGCGAGTGGAGAGCACGTTTTACGAGGATCTTCGCGAAGCACTGAAGTCCACCGTGGACGAGACGCGATTACACGAGGGGCATGTTGTAGCAGGAGTGCCTAAGGCGGCAGATTATCCGGTGGACTACTACATTGAGGGGGGAACCCAGCCACTTTATCTATTTGGTGTGCCCAATCGAGACAAGGCGCGCCTGGCGACGATCATCCTTCAGCACCTGATAGGGGCTAACATCGAATTTAACTCGATGATCGTGTTTCAAAATTCGGCGGAGATTCCTCCGCGCGACCTGAGTCGCCTGATGAACGCGGCTAATGACATGGTTGACTCGCTTGATGCATTGCCTGATCTACAACGCAAATTGCTGTATCGCGTGAAGTGATGACGCTGCATGTACATGCGCGCTATCTCGCGCAGATGTACCTGTTTGTGCGAGAGAAGGTCCACAGGCTCCATAGCCAGGACTTTTCATTTTAGGCAATCTAATTCACCGGATAGCCGCTTCAGCATTGGCTCTACGGAAATTAAAGTTGAACTTTCTCTCCCCAGGAACGTCAGCAAAAACAACTGTCTGACTGGGCCCCCTGAGGGAGAGTAAAATCCGCCTCCTCAAGCCGCAATGCGCGCGGCGAGCCATACCCCAGGAGTCGCCATGCAGCAAGACAACATGATCCCCGTCACCATCCTCACCGGCTTCCTCGGTAGCGGAAAAACCACGCTGCTCAACCGCATCCTCAAGGAGGACCACGGCCAGAAGATCGCGGTGATCGAGAACGAATTCGGCGAGATCGGCGTCGACAACGACATCCTGGAAACCAGCGACGAGCAGATCGTCGAGATGAACAACGGCTGCATCTGCTGCACGGTGCGCGGCGACCTGATCCGCATCCTCGGCACGCTGAAGGAAAAGCGCGATTCCGGTGCCCTCAAGTTCGACCGCGTGATCATCGAGACGACCGGCATGGCCGACCCGGGCCCCGTGGCACAGACCTTCTTCACCGACGAGGACATCGGCAACAACTTCCTCCTCGACTCGATCCTCACGCTGGTGGACGCCAAGCACGCCACGCAGACGCTCGACGAATTCCAGGAGGCGCAGTCGCAGGTGGGCTTCGCGGACCGGATCCTGATGTCGAAAACAGATCTCGTGAGCGAAGAAGAGGTAAAAGCGCTGTCGGCGCGGATCCGCAAGATGAACCCGCGCGCGCCGATCAAGCAGGTGCACTTCGGCAACGCGCCGATCGCCGAGGTGCTCGACATCCGCGGCTTCAACCTCAACGCGATCCTCGAGCTCGAGCCGGATTTCCTCACCGACTCGCATCACGAGCACCACGACGAGGTCGAGTCCTTCGTCTATCGCAGCGACAAGTCTTTCGACGGCGCCAAGCTCGAGCAATTTCTCGGCGGCATGATCCAGGTCTACGGCCCGGACCTCTTGCGCTACAAGGGCGTGCTCTGGATGAAGGGCAACCCGAACCGCGTCGTGTTCCAGGGCGTGCACATGATGATGGGCGGCGACGTCGGCAAGCCCTGGGCCAAGGGCGAGAAGAAGGAATCGGTGATGGTCTTCATCGGCAAGAAACTGCCCAAGGACCTCTTCATCGCCGGCCTCGACCAGTGCCTGGCGGGGGCGAAGTAGCCGTCCAGTAGCAATTGGGGGGGCGAGTGTATGATCGCCGCATGAAGGCGCGCCTGTTCCTCCGACTGCTGCTCGCATTTGCGCTGGCGTTCGCCGGCAGCGCGGCGCAGCTGCATGCGCTGGGGCATGCCCAGGCGGACCTCGTGGCGGCCGCCTCGGATCCGGCACCCAAGGCGCCTGCGCCGCTAAAGCATTCGACCGACCAGTGCCTGGTCGTTCACGCGCTCGACGGCACTGCCGCAGAGAGCAGCGCTTTCCTCCTCACCACCGACGCAACCCATCGGATCCTTCCGGTTGCGGAAGTACGCAGCGGCGAAACGCCTGCCGCTGCGTTCAATTCCCGCGCCCCGCCCGCCCTCTCCTAGCCGTCCAATTTCCGGGCCGCGTTGACGCGGTCAGTTGGCATGGATTCGAGGAGGGAGCATGAAAAATCATTGGTTGATTGCGGTCACGCTGGCCGCCTTCTGCCCGCAGGCACACGCCGCGGGCGAAGACGAAATGCGGGAGCTGCGCGAGCAGGTGCGACAGCTCAAGGAAAATTACGAGAAGCGCATCGAAGCGCTCGAGAAGCGCCTGCTGCAGGCCGAGCAGGCGGCCGGCAAGGCCGAGGTGGCCGCAAGCAACGCCCAGGCCTCCGCCAACCAGGCCGCAAGCGTGGGCGCGCGCCCATCCGGCGAGAGCGCCTTCAATCCGGGCATCTCGCTGATCCTCAACGGCACCTACGGCAACCTCAAGCGCGACCCCGCGGCCTACCGCATCACCGGGTTCGCGCCGACGCGTGGCGAAGTTGCGCCGCCGAACCGCGGCCTGAGCCTCGGCGAATCGGAACTCGTGATCAGCGCGAACATCGACCCGAATTTTCGCGGCACGCTGATCGCGGCGATCGCGCCGGACGATTCGATCGCGGTCGAGGAAGGCTTCATCCAGACGCTCGGCCTGCCCGGCGGCTTCAGCGTGAAGGCGGGGCGGTTCCTTTCGAGCGTCGGCTACCTGAACGAAACTCATGCCCACGCCTGGGACTTCGTCGACGCCTCGCTTGCGAACAAGGTTTTCCTCGGCAACCACCTTTCCGAGGACGGGGTGCAGGTGAAGTGGGTCGCACCGACGGAGCTGTACTTCGACCTGGGGTTCGAGGCCGGGCGCGGGCGCAAGTTTCCCGGCGGCCCCGACGGCGGGCGCAGCAAGAACGGCTTCGGCTCCGGGACGCTTTTCGCGCACCTTGGCGGCGACATCGGCGCAAGCACTGCCTGGCGGCTCGGGCTCTCGCACCTGCGCACCTCGGCGCAGGACCGCACTTATGCCGACCTCGATTCGGCCGGCGTTGGCGTGACCAACAGCTTCACCGGCCGCAGCCGCCTCTGGGTGGTCGACGGCGTGCTCAAGTGGGCGCCGCAGGGCAACGCGACGCAGACGAATTTCAAGCTGCAAGGCGAATACTTCCGCCGCACCGAGGACGGCAGCCTCACCTACGACACGACCGCAGCGTCCCTCGGCACGCAGGCCGGGAGCTATGCGTCGCGCCAGTCCGGCTACTACGCGCAGGCGGTGTATCAGTTCATGCCGCGCTGGCGCGCGGGGTACCGCTACGACCGGCTTAGTGCGGGTACGACGAGCATTGGATTGGTCAACGCGGGCACGCTCGCCGCAGCGGACTTCCCGATCCTGGGCGGCTACAACCCGACTCGGAATACCTTCATGGTCGACTGGAGCCCGAGCGAATTCAGCCGCGTGCGCCTGCAGTTCGCGCGCGACCGCTCGCAATTCGGCGCGGCCGACAGCCAGGTCCTGGTCCAGTACATCATGAGCCTCGGGGCGCATGGTGCGCACAAGTTCTGAGGCCGCGATGAACACTGTCCTCAAATCGATTCTGGCATTGCTCGGCGCCGCGCTGATTCCTTTGCAGGCCGCGGCCGCGGTCAACGTTCTCGCTTGCGAGCCCGAGTGGGCGGCGCTTGCGAACGAGATCGGTGGCGACCGCGTCACGGTCAACTCGGCCACCACGGCGCTGCAGGATCCGCATCGCATCGAGGCGCGTCCCAGCCTGATTGCCCGGGCCCGCTCGGCCGACCTCGTGCTGTGCACCGGCTCGGACCTCGAAGTCGGCTGGCTGCCGTTGCTTTTCACGCAGTCGGGCAATGCCCGGATCCAGCCCGGCACGCCCGGTTACCTCGAAGCCTCACAGTTCGTCGTGCGCATCGAGATTCCCAAGGTCGTCGATCGCGCCATGGGGGACGTCCATCCGGGCGGCAACCCGCATATCCATCTCGACCCGAGGAACATCGCCAAGGTGGCCGACGCGCTGGCCGCCCGGCTTGCGCAGATCGATGCACCGAATGCCGATGCCTACAAGTCGCGGCTCGCGGCTTTTCTTACGCGCTGGCAGGCAGCCATCGAGCGATGGGAGAAGGACGCTGCGCGCCTCAAGGGGGTGCCGGTGGTCGTCTACCACAAGGACAACTCCTACCTGATTGCCTGGCTGGGGATGCGCGAGGCGGGCAGCCTCGAGCCAAAGCCCGGACTGCCCGCCACGCCCGCGCATCTCGCGGAACTGGTCGAGCGAATGAAGCGCGAGCCCGCGAAGGTCATCCTTTACTCGGCCTACAACAGCGCCAAGGCGGCCGAGTTCCTCGCCTCGCGCACCGGCATGCCGGCAGTAATGCTGCCCTATACCGTCGGCGGCAGCGACAAGGCAAAGGACCTCTTTGGACTTTTCGACGACACACTGGCTCGGCTGCTCGCGACGGTGAAATGAACCTCGACGCCGCCAGCCTCGCCCTGCTCGGGCCGGCGATGATCGCCGGGCTGCTGATCACGTTCGCGCTGGTGCCGCTGGGCATCCAGGTCATCGGCCGCGGCATCGTGTTCATCGACCTGGCGATCGCGCAGATCGCGGGGCTCGGCGTGATCGTTGCGGATGCGCTCGGCTGGGAGCCGCAAGGGTGGGCGATGCAGGCCGCGGCACTGTCTGCGGCGCTCTTCGCGGCACTGCTGCTCACGTGGACCGAGCGCCGCTGGCCGGAAGTGCAGGAGGCGATCATCGGCGCGACTTTCGTGCTCGCTTCGAGCGCCGCGGTGCTGCTGCTGGCCCACAACCCGCACGGCGGCGAGCACCTCAAGGACCTGCTCATCGGGCAGATCCTCTGGATCAACCCCGGGCGCCTGCCGGTCGACGCGCTCATCTACGCAACGATCGCGCTGCTCTGGTTCACGCTGAGCGAGCGCATCGGGCGGGTCGGCTTCTATGTGCTCTTTGCCTGCGCGGTCACCGTTTCGGTGCAGCTCGTTGGCCTGTACCTGGTCTTCGCGACCCTGGTGGTGCCGGCGCTTGCCACCTTTTACGTGCAGCACGGGCGCTTGCCAAAAGCCTATGCGATCGGGGTGATCGGCTATGCCCTCGGGCTGGCAATATCCGCGGTCGCCGATCTCCCGTCGGGCCCGATGATCGTATGTGCAATGGTCGCCGTGGGGATCATTTCGGCGCTGCTGGTCCGCAGGTCGCCGCGCAATTATCCTGGGGGCTTGTAAAGGCCGGGTCTTGTAAAGCCTACTGGCGCCCCAAACTGCCCCCGACAAGGCCCCCAGGCCGGCAGGCCGCTCTCTACTTTCCGCTCACTTCCTCACTCCCAACCCCCCATGGAACAGTTTCACGGCACGACCATCCTCTCCGTTCGCCGGGGCAACAGCGTGGCGCTTGGCGGCGACGGGCAGGTGACCCTGGGCAGCATCATCATCAAAGGTGGCGCGCGCAAGGTGCGGCGCCTGTACCACGACAAGATCCTGGCCGGGTTTGCCGGTGGCACCGCCGACGCCTTCACGTTGTTCGAGCGGTTCGAGGCCAAGCTCGAAAAGCACCAGGGCAACCTCATGCGCTCCGCAGTGGAGCTTGCCAAGGACTGGCGGACAGACCGCGCGCTTCGCCGGCTCGAGGCAATGCTCGCGGTGGCCGACCGCGACCACTCGCTGGTCATCACCGGGCAGGGCGACGTGCTCGAGCCCGAGCTCGGCATCGTCGCGATCGGATCGGGCGGCGCCTACGCCCAGGCCGCCGCAAAGGCGCTGATCGAGAACACCGAGCTCGGCGCGCGCGACGTGGTGGAGAAATCGCTTTCGATCGCCGCGGACCTTTGCATCTATACGAACCACCAGCGCGTGATCGAGGTATTGGAATAAGGATGAGCGGCATGACCCCGCAGGAAATCGTGCATGAGCTCGACAAGCACATCGTCGGGCAGGGCAAGGCCAAGCGGGCGGTGGCAATAGCGCTGCGCAACCGCTGGCGGCGCCAGCAGGTGGCCGATCCGCTTCGCCAGGAGATCACTCCTAAGAACATCCTCATGATCGGGCCCACCGGCGTCGGCAAGACGGAGATCGCAAGGCGCCTCGCGCGCCTCGCGGATGCGCCGTTCATCAAGGTCGAAGCCACCAAGTTCACCGAGGTGGGCTACGTCGGCCGTGACGTCGACACCATCATCCGCGACCTCGTCGACATTTCGGTCAAGGGCGCGCGCGAGCAGGCGACGCGCCGCGTGCGAGCGCTTGCGCAGGACGCCGCCGAGGAGCGCGTGCTCGATGCTCTGCTGCCGCAGGCGCGCGAGGTGGGGTTTACCGCAGGCACCGAAAGCGCCGAAGACAATCCGACGCGGCAGAAATTCAGGAAGAAGCTGCGCGAGGGCGAGCTGGACGAGCGCGAGATCGAAATCGAGGTGGCCGCGTCCCAGCCGCACATGGAGATCATGGCGCCGCCCGGGATGGAAGAGCTCACCACGCAGCTGCAGGGCATGTTCCAGAACCTCGGCGCCGGCCGCCGCAAGACGCGCAAGATGAAAATCCGCGACGCGATGACGCTGCTCACCGAAGAGGAAGCTTCGCGCCTGGTGTCCGACGAGGACCTAAAAACGAAGGCCGTCGAGAATGTCGAGCAGAACGGCATCGTGTTCCTCGACGAGCTCGACAAGATCGCCACGCGCTCCGAGATGGCCGGTGCCGACGTGTCGCGGCAGGGCGTGCAGCGGGACTTGCTGCCGCTGGTCGAAGGCACCACGGTGTCGACCAAGTACGGCATGGTGAAGACCGACCACATCCTCTTCATCGCGAGCGGCGCGTTCCATTTCGCCAAGCCCTCCGACCTGATTCCCGAGCTGCAGGGGCGCTTCCCGATCCGCGTCGAGCTCGACTCGCTTTCGGTCGGCGATTTCGAAAAGATCCTCACCGGCACCGATGCCTGCCTCACCAAGCAATACGAGGCCCTGCTCGGCACCGAGGCGGTGAAGATCGATTTCCGGCCCGAGGCGATCCGGCGGCTCGCCGAGATTGCGTTCGCGGTCAACGAGCAGATGGAGAACATCGGCGCCCGCCGGCTCTACACGGTGCTCGAGAAGCTGCTGGAGGAAATTTCCTTCGAGGCGGGAACGCGAGGCCCGCGCGACATCACGATCGACGCCGCGTATGTGGACGCGAAGCTCGCCGAGCTCGCGAAAGACGAAGACCT
>JANMDK010000286.1:0-12689 GCA_031376265.1 Pseudomonadota bacterium | reverse complement strand
CAAGGCCTCCAGTTTTTCTCCGGAGAGCGCGATCGAATGGTGCTCCCCCTTGAGCCGGTCGAGCAGCGGCGCGAGCGCGGGATCGTGCTGCGCCAGGCAGGCAAAAGCCACGTCCTCGCGCGGATGGTGGTATCGATCGGGGAAATGCCGCAGGTACTGCACGATGTCGAGCATCGCCTCGTAGTCAGGCTGCCCGCCAGACTGCAGGGCGGCGAGCTTGTGCTCGAATAACGTTAGCAGGTTGGCGAACGAGGCATGCTCGGTGCGCCAAAAGCCGATTGACGAAGGCATGGGATCACGCCTTAGCGGACGACCAGCACGGGCACTTTGGAATGCGTCAGCACCTTGGTGGTTTCGCTCCCGAGCAGCAGGCCGGCCAGGCCACGGCGGCCATGCGAAGCCATCACGATGAGGTCGCATTTCTTGCTGCGCGCGGTCTTGATGATGGCGTTCCAGGGCTGCGGGTCGGTGGCCTTCACCGAGCCATAGGCGAGATCGGCCTCGTCAGCGGCCTTGGCGACGAACGCGAGCGCGGTGGCAGCCTCCTTTTCGACCACCTGCTTGAAGCTCTTGGGCGGCATGTAGGCGATGTACATCGCGGCCTCGCCATAAATCGGCGGAGCGTATTCGGGCATGACGAAAAGGCCCGTAAGTTTCGCGCCGACATTGGCGGCAAGCGCGGCGGCCGTCTTGACCGCTTTCAGCGAAAGTTTCGATCCGTCGGTGGCGACGAGGATGTGCTTGTACATCGCGTACTCCTTTCGTGGGTGGGTCGCTTCGCAAACGAGCTTGAGCGCACTTCGGCCGAAGGAGTTGATGCACGTCAAACCGAAGCCATTCCGGACCGGCGCCGGGGACGCTGTAGGGGCTCGAAATTCCCGATTAGGACCGGCTCAGACCCGCCGGCGGAACCAGAGCAGGCTCAGCACCATCGCGCCGAAAGCAAGCAACGCCGCCGCCGCGCTGAAGAGCGCGCTGACCTCGGTCTCGCGGCGCTCGAGCGCGAACTTGGTGTTCAGCGTCGAATACACCTTGCGCATGTCGGCGGCGGTGCCGGCGTGGAAGTATTCGGCGCCGGTGATCGCTGCCACGGCCTTGAGCGTCGGCTCGTCGAGCCGCGCATAGAACGAGAAGTCTTCCGAGCCCACCATCGCGCCGCCGATGGTGCCGAAGCCGACAGTGAACACGCGCACGCCATAGTCCGCGGCGATCTTTGCAATCTCCACCGGGTCCGGGCCGGTGGTGCGCCTTCCGTCGCTGATGAGGATGATCGCACCGCCCGAGTACGAGCCCGGCGCCACCGGCTTGTGCTCCTTCTTGGCTGCGCCCTTCTTGGCCGATTTCTCGAGCGGCGACGCGCCGCCGCTGGAGAAATTGTTGCCGTAGATCGCCGACTGCAGGTCGAAGCCTTCCTCGGGGAACAGCGTGGCCATCGACAGCAGGAGCCCGCTGCCGGTCGCGGTCGCGCGCTGGAGCTGGAAGCGGTTGATTGCGGCGAGCATCTCCTCGCGGTTCTCGGTCGGCGTCTGGACGATCGAGGCGGTGCCGGCGAACGTGACGATGCCGAGGCGAACGTTCCTAGGCAGGTCGTTGATGAAATCGCGGGCGGCGGCCTGCGCTGCGCTGATGCGCGTCGGCTCCACGTCGGAGGCGAGCATGCTGCGCGAGACATCCATCGCCAGCACGATTGTGAGGAATTGCGCCGGCAGCGTCACCACCGCGGTGGGCCGCGCGGTCGCGAGGATGGCGGCGGCAATCGCCGCGAGCATCAGGGCGGGCGGCAGGTGCCGGCGGATTTTCTGCCCCGGGCCCATTGCGGCGCGCACCAGCCCCAGGTTCGTGTACTGGATCGCGTCCTTCTTGCGCTTGCGCAGGACATGCACGTACGCGCCGGCGAGCAGCGGCAGCACCAGCAGCAGCCAGAGCAGGTCCGGCCAGAGGAAACGCATCGACACTCCTTACGGGCGCAGTACAACCTGCGTGTGGAACTCTATCACTGCCGCGCGGCGGAACTTCATGGGATCCATCCGGCGATACAACGCGTTTACAACCCTGCTCTCCGCACCAAGTCGTGTTAGCTTTCACGGTGATGAAACGAGCAGCGCTCTACAGCAGCACTCCGCGCACCAGGGTGGAGCAGGCCGCGCCGGAGGTGGTGGTGCAAGCCCCCCCGCCAAAACGCACTTTCCGGCAGCGCACGGGCGCTTTCGCCAAGCGCTTCGAGCGCTCGCTGATGCTGCTGGCCGTCGTCGCGGTTTCGGCCGGCTCGGTGCTGGCCACCCTTGCGCTGCAGCCCTCCCAGGGCGAACTGACCCAGGAAAACATCGACGCCGCCGTCCTCCACACGCTGGAAAACAAGACCCTGCCCTCGCGCGCGGCCAAGGCCGCCGAATCGGTGCGCGAAGCGGTGGTGCGCGTACGGGGCTATTACGAGGACCCGAACGACCCGAAGAGCGAGGAAGCGCCGCGCGGCGTCGGCTCGGGGGTGGTGATCGTAGACAACGGCACGATCCTCACCAACCTCCACGTCGTACAGGGGGCAAAGCGCGTCACGGTCACGTTCTATGACGGGCACGAGTCGGAAGCCGAAATCGTCGGTGCGCAGCCGGAAAACGACCTCGCCGTGATCCGCGCCAAAACGATTCCCGACGACCTGCCGGCGGCGACGCTCGGCTCCACGGCGCGCCTGCAGCCGGGCGACGAGGTGGTCGCCGTCGGGTTTCCCTTCGGCATCGGGCCCTCGGTTTCCGCGGGCGTGGTGTCCGGGCTCAATCGCGAGTTCCGCTCCGAGCAGGGCCAGCGCTCGCTCAAGGGCCTGATCCAGTTCGACGCGGCCGCGAACCCGGGCAACTCCGGCGGGCCGCTGGTCACGATGGGCGGCGAAGTCGTCGGCATCGTCACCGCAATCCTCAATCCCAACAAGGCCGGCACCTTCATCGGCATCGGCTTTGCAGCCACCATCGAAAGCGCAGGCGCGGCGGTCGGCATACCGCCCTTCTAGGAGAAAACGGCGTCATGGACGGAAAAGATCGCAATGCAGGCGGGGCCGCATCGCTCATGGAGAGCGTGCTTTACGAAGTCAAGCGCGTGGTCGTCGGGCAGGACCACTTCCTCGAACGGGTCATGGTGGCAATCCTCGCGCAGGGCCACCTGCTGGTCGAGGGCGTTCCCGGCCTCGCCAAGACGCTCACGGTGAAAACGCTCGCCCGCGCGGTCCACGGCCAGTTCAAGCGCATCCAGTTCACGCCCGACCTGCTGCCGGCCGACCTGATCGGCACGCGCATCTACAACCAGAAGTCGGGCGAATTCGGCACTTCGCTCGGGCCGGTCTTCACCAATCTGCTGCTCGCGGATGAGATCAACCGCGCGCCGGCCAAGGTGCAAAGCGCACTGCTCGAAGTGATGCAGGAAAGGCAGGTCACCATCGCGGGCGAGACCTACAAAGTGCCCGAGCCGTTCCTCGTCATGGCGACGCAGAACCCGATCGAGACCGAAGGCACGTACCCCCTGCCCGAGGCCCAGGTCGACCGCTTCATGATGAAAGTCCTCGACGGCTACCCGAGCGAGGAAGAGGAATTCGCGATCGTGCAGCGCGTGACCGGGGTTCCGGCCGAAGTCGCCGCCGCTGCAACGACCGAGCAGCTCGGCCAGCTGCAGCAGGAATGCCGCAAGTGCTACGTCGACCCCGGCCTGGTGAGCTACGCGGTCAAGCTCGTCGCGGCCACGCGTGACCCGGCGCGCTACGGCCTCAAGGATCTCGCCAAGTACATCACCTTCGGCGCCAGCCCGCGTGCGACGATCAACCTCATCGAAGGCGCGCGCGCCATGGCTTTCCTGCGCGGCCGCAACTATGCGCTGCCCGAAGACGTCATCGACCTCGTGCCGGACGTGTTCCGCCATCGCCTGGTGCTTTCGTACGAGGCGCTTTCGGATGCGCTCACGCCGGATGCGATCGTCATGCAGGTGCTGAAGACCGTGCCCAAGCCCGAGAAGCCGCTGCAGAGCCACGTGCAGGTGGCCACGGCGTAAGCCGCAATGGCCAACGAAGCCACAGGGATCGCGGGCGAAGGCGCCCGGGCAGCCAACGACGCCGAAAGGCTGCTGCGCCGCCTCGAGTGGACGGTGATCCGTCGGCTCGAAGGCGTGCTGCAAGGCGACTACCGCACGCTCTTCCGCGGCTTCGGCATGGACTTCGCCGACCTGCACGAGTACCAGGCCGAAGACGACGTGCGCTACATCGACTGGAACGTGACCGCGCGCCTGCAGGTGCCACACGTGCGCGAATTCCAGGAGGATCGCGAGGTGGCCGCCTGGTTCCTCGTCGACCTCAGCGGGTCGCTCGAATTCGGCTCCCAGACGGTTCGCAAGCGCATGCTGGCCGCAGAGCTCGTCGCAGTGCTTGCGCGATTGCTGACGCGTAGAGGCAACCGCGTCGGCGCCGTGTTCTATCGCGGCACCGGCCTGCCCGACGAAGGCGCGCTGCCGGCGCGCGCCGGCCGGCTGCATGTGCTGCACCTGCTGGACAAGATGCTGCGCCCCAAAGAGGTCAAGGGTGGGGCGCGCAACCACTACACCGACTTGGGCGAATTGCTCGGGCGAGCGCAGCACGCGATCAAGCGCCGCTCGGTGATCTTCCTCGTCTCGGATTTCGTGAGCCGTCCCGGTTGGGAGCGCGCCCTTGGCCTGCTCGCGCGCAAGCACGAGATCATCGCGGTGCGCCTGTGCGATCCGCTGGAACGCGAGCTGCCGGACCTCGGCATGGTGGTCATGCAGGACGCGGAAAGCGGCGAGCAGCTTTTCGTCGACACGCACGACAAGGGATTCCGCAAGCGTTTCGCCAAGGTCGCGGCCGAGCGGGAGGCGGCGCTGCGTGACGCGCTTTCCTCGGCCGGCGTGGACTGCCTCGAGCTCTCGACGCACGAGCCGATCGACGACGCGCTGCTGCGGTTCTCCCGCATGCGCAAGCAGCGCAGCCAGTTGTCCGGCGGTGCGAGCCTTGGCGGCGCAACCGCACGGGTCGTCCCGAGCTAGTTATGATCGATCCGACCTCGCTCACGCTGCAATGGCCCACGCTGCTCTGGGCGCTCGCTGCGCTGCCGTTGATCGTGGCCTTCCACGTGTGGCAGAACGTGCGCAGCAAGCGCGGCACGCTGCACTACGCCGGTCTCGGCTCGATCGAGGCTTCCGGCGGCCGCATGGCGCGCGTGCGGCGCGCGATCCCGCCGGTGCTCATGTTCCTAGGACTCGCCGCGCTCCTTTTCGCGATCACGCGCCCGCAGGCTTCGCTGGTCATGCCGGCGCGCGTCGAGAACATCATCCTCGCCATGGACGTGTCCGGCAGCATGAAGGCGACCGACATCGCGCCCGACCGGATCACGGCAGCGCGGGCCGCGGCCAAGGCCTTCCTCGACGAGCAGCCGCGCCGGGTCCGCGTCGGGCTGGTGTCGATCGCGGCTTCGGCCGCCGTCGCGCAATCGCCGACGGAAGACCGCGAGAACGTCCTGCAGGCGATGGACCGCTTCCAGCTGCAGCGCGGCACGGCACTGGGGAGCGGCATCATCATTTCGCTCGCGACGCTGGTGCCGGAGGCGCGCATCAATCCCGAGCAGATCATCAACGGCAAGCCGCCCTTCCCGCCCGGCGGCGTGTTCCCGAGCTATGGCGCGGCAGAATTCAAGCCGGTGGCACCCGGCGCGCACGGCTCGGCGGTGATCGTGCTGCTGTCGGACGGGCAAAGCAACATGGGGCCCGATCCGCAGGCGATGGCCACGATCGCCGCAGAGCATGGCGTGCGGGTCTATACGGTGGGCATCGGCACGCCCGAAGGCACGACGCTGAGCGCCAATGGCTGGTCGATGCGCGTGCGGCTTGACGAGGAAACGCTCAAGAAGATTGCGGCGACCACGCGCGCCGATTACTACCGCGCGAGCGACGCCGCCGCGCTGAAAAAGATCTACAGCAAGCTCAGCTCGCGGCTGGTGCTCGAGAAGCGCCAGACGATGGAGATCACCGCGCTGTTCGCGGGCCTCGGCGCCCTGCTGGCGCTCTGCGCGGCGCTGCTGTCCCTCTCGTGGTTCAACCGCATCATCTGAGCCCGCGCCGAGGCCGCCCGCCGCTATCCCAGCTCGGGCCCGGCGATCGCGAAGAGCTGCCGCACATCGTTGAAGGGCTCGCTGCGATTGAGGAGCATGCGCGTATAGGGGCGCTGCAGCGTGAAGCCCGCGGCACGCAGCCAGGCCCCCACCTTTGCATGCTGCACCGGGAGGTCGAGGAACACCGGCGCGGAGACCGCGTCCAGCGCGGCGGCAAGAAGCGCGATAGCCGTGTCTTCGGAGTCTGCGACGCAGGGCCCGAGGTCGTTGGCGATGCGGCCGTCCCGGCCGAGCAGGAAGCCTCTCATCCTGCCGCCCTCTTCCGCGACCAGCGCTGCCGGCGGCAACCGGCGACGCAGGGCGCCGATCAGCTCGCGCCGGTCCGCGCAAAAAGCCTTCGCATCCATTGCGCAGACCGCCGGCCAGTCGGCATCGGTCATGCGCCGGATTCCAATCGGCGGGACAGCGGGGCGTCCCGGCTTTTCGAGGCATTGCATGCGCTCGATGCCCCAGGTGTCCCGGAATCCGAGCAGCCGGTAGACCTCCCGTCCGGCGGGCGTTGCATCGAGGATGGCCACGAGCTTGCGCGCTTCGAGGGCTGCCATTGCGGAGGCCATGAGGCGCGTCGCCAGGCCGCGGCGGCGCTGCGACTCGGTCACCAGCACCATGCTGATCCAGCCGAACCCGCCGCTCGGGAAAGGAAGTGCAAGCGACGTTGCGACAATCGTTCCCGCTGGGTCCACGAGGCCGAACCCTTCGCCGAGCGAAAGCATCATTTGCCAGTCATCGGCGGTCTGGTTCCAGCGCGCCTCCGCGCTGAGCGCGACGCAGCCGGGGATATCGGCCGCCGTTAGCCTGATCTCGGCGAGTCCCTCGCTTGCCCTGGGACGACCCTCAGTACTTCCCATCGCGCGCGGAAAAATGGGTTTCCTTGCCCAGGCTCGGCATGTCGCGCTTCACCCAGTCGGCGACCCAGTCGATCATCTTCGCCAAGGGGACTTGTTGCGGGCCGAGCAGCTTCTGCGTCGCCGCGGTATCGACCAGCCAGGCGGTCGGCGCTTCCTTGCCGGTGATCTCGGCGGGCTTGCCGAAGCGCTTGGCGAACTCGGTCGCAAGCCCGCGCACGCTGATCACCTCGTCGCCGGAGACGTTGTAAGCGGTCGCGGGCGAGGTCGCGCGCGCAAGCAGTCGCAGGGCCTGCTCGTTGGCCTCGCCCTGCCAGATCACGTTCACGTGGCCCATCGTCACATCGACCGGCCGGCCGGCGAACACCTTGGTCGCGATGTCGTGCAGCACGCCGTAGCGCATGTCGATCGCGTATTCGAGGCGGACAAGGGCTGCCTTGCTCCCGTACTTGCGCGAGGCGTATTCGAACATCATCTCCCGCCCGACGCAGGAGGCCGCGTAGTCTCCCGGCGGCGGCAGGCGCGGCGTCGACTCGGGGGCCCCGCGGCCGTCGACTTGCGCGAACGGGTAAACGCATGCCGTCGAAAACACCGAGAAACGCGCGGACCGGAATGTTTCGGCAACCATGAAAGGCACGGCCGCATTCATCGCCCAGGTGAAATCCGGGTTGCCGGCAGCGCCGAATTTGTGGCCGGCCATGAAGACGATGTTGCCGATCGCGGGGAGCTTTTCGAGCGCCGCGCGATCGAGCAGATCGCAAGGGATGCATTCGATGCCCTGCGACTCGAGCTTTTCCCGCAGGCCTTTCTCGGAGAAGCGCGCCACTCCGACGACGCGTTTGCCCGGCGCCGCGCGCTTGGCCAGGCGCGCGAGCGTGGGCCCCATCTTGCCGCCGACGCCGAGCACCATGAGGTCGCCTTCGAGGCCCGCGAGATCGCGCTCGAGCGCCGGGGTCGGCGCGGTCATGAAGTCTTCTAGCGCATCAATGTCGGCAAAACCGCTGGGCAATGAAGGCTTCAAGGCAGATCCTCGGTCGAATAGCGAATACGGCGAATGGGCCTGATTATAATCGGCAGCATGAAAACCAAATCTCCGCGTATCCAGACTACTGTGGTGGGCTCCTACCCGATTCCCGAGTGGCTGGTGGCCGCGCCTTCGGAGCAGGCGCTCATCGACGCGACGCGCGTCGTCATCGACACGCAGCAGCAGGCCGGCATCGACGTGGTCTGCGACGGCGAGCTGTACCGCTTCGACGTGAACCATCCCGAGACCAACGGCATGATCGAGTACTTCGTGCGCCCGATGGACGGCGTGCGCACCGAGCTCAGCTTCGACGAGCTTTTCCTGTACCGCAAGGACTCAGGCATGAAATTCCGCACCCGGCCGCCGGGCCTCGTCGACGGCAAGGTCGGCGGCGGCACGCTCGACCTGCCACTCGCCTGCGCGCGCGCCAAGGCGCTTGCAGCGAAGCCGCTCAAGTTCACGATCACCGGCCCGCACATGCTGGCCAAGACGTTGCTCGACAAGCACTACAAGAACCCCGAAAAGCTGGCGATGGCGATCGCGGATGCGCTGGCCAAGCAGGTCAGGCACCTGGATGCGGACGTGATCCAGCTGGACGAAGCCAACCTGCCGGGCCACCCGGACGAATGGGAGTGGGCGGCGAGAGCGATCAACCGTGTGCTCGACGCGGTCCCCAAAAAGGCCAAGGGCGCAGTGCACCTGTGCTTCGGCAATTACGGCGGGCAGAGCATCCAGCACGGCGGCTGGGGCAAGCTCATGAAGTACCTGAATGCACTCCATGTGGATCACATCGTGATGGAGAACGCGCACCGCCCGGCCGAAGAACTCGCGGTATTCAAGGATCTGCGCAAGGAGATCGGCATGGGCCTGGGTGTGGTCGACATCAAGAAAACCGAGGTCGAGTCGGCCGACGAGATCGCGCGTTCGATCGAGCGCGCCGAGAAGGTGATCGGAGCCGGCCGCATCAAGTACATCCACCCGGACTGCGGCTTCTGGATGCTCAAGCGCAACATGGCCGACGGCAAGATCCGCGCGCTTGTCGCCGGCCGCGACCTCTACGAGGGCCGCTAATCAGGGACAGACCACGTTTTCCTGAGAGCGAGCGCCCTTAGGAAACGTGGTCTGTCCCTGATTAGCGTTTGTTTTCGCCGACCTTGACGATTTTCATCGTATTGGTGCCGCCGGCCTTGCCGATCGGCTCGCCGATCGTGAGCACGATGAGATCGCCGTCCTTGACCACGCCGTTCGCGATCAGCACGTTCTCGGCCTCGCGCAACAGTTCTTCGCGGTCGTGGCCGACGTACTTCACCACCAGCGGATAGGTATCGCGAAAAAGCGACACCCGGTAGCGCGTAGAGGTCTGCGCGGTCAGCGCGTAGATTGGCACACCGCAGTTGAGGCGGCTCATCCACAGGGCCGTCGAGCCGGATTCCGTCAGCGAGGCAATTGCCTTCACTTTCAGGTGGAATGCGGTAAAGAGCGCCGCCATCGCGATCGACTGGTCGACCCGCGTGAAGGTGCGGTTGAGGAAATCCTGGTCGAGGGTGACCGGCTGCGAGGCCTCCGCCTCGACGCAGATGCGGTGCATCGCCTCGATCGCCTCTACCGGATACTTGCCGCTCGCCGATTCGGCCGAGAGCATCACCGCATCCGTGCCGTCGAGCACCGCGTTGGCTACGTCCGACACCTCGGCACGCGTCGGGATCGGGCTCGAGATCATCGACTCCATCATTTGGGTGGCGGTGATCGTGAGCTTGTTGTGCTCGCGCGCCATGCGGATCATGCGTTTTTGCAGCGCCGGTACCGAGGCGTCGCCCACCTCGACCGCGAGGTCGCCGCGCGCGACCATGATGCCGTCGCAGGCCCGCATGATGTCCTCCAGCGCGGGAATCGCCTCGGCGCGCTCGATCTTTGCGATCAGGAGGGCCTTGCCGCCGGCCGCGCGCATGAGCTCGCGCGCCATGTACATGTCGGCGCCGGTCTTGGGAAACGACACTGCAAGATAGTCGGCTTCCAGCTTTGCCGCGGTCTTGATGTCCTCCATGTCCTTGGCCGTGAGCGCCGGCGCGGTCAGCCCGCCGCCCTGCCGGTTGATGCCCTTGTTGTTCGAGAGCACGCCGCCATGCCGGACGACCGTGTGGACTTCGGTGCCGCGCACCGCGGTCACGTCGAGCACGATCTTGCCGTCGTCGAGCAGCAGCACGGCGCCGGCCGAGACATCGCGCGGCAATTCCTTGTAGTCGAGACCGGCACGCTCGCCGTTGCCCATCTCGATCTCGGCATCGAGCACGAACTTCTGCCCGGTCTCGAGCATGATCTTGCCATCGACGAACTTGCCGACGCGGATCTTGGGCCCCTGCAGGTCGGCCATGATGCCGACCGTGCGTCCGACCTTGCGGCCGATGTCCTTGACCAACGCGGCGCGCTTGAGGTGGTCCTCGGCCGTGCCGTGGGAGAAGTTGAGGCGGACGACGTCCACGCCGGCGCGGAACATCCTTTCGAGCACCGTCGGTTCGGAGGACGAGGGGCCGAGGGTGGCGACGATCTTGGTACTGCGCAGCATTGGCGTTCTTTCGGGGTGACGAATGCCTTTTATACCAGAACGAGCGGCGGGTTCGCCTAGCGGCCCATCCGCGGCAAACTGTGAAATCGGCGCTGGCGGGAACGCAGGCGCCGGGGGAACTTCCTACAATGGCGCCTTCCCGACGCAACCCGTGAACACCCTATGACCAGACCCGCGGAAGTCAAAGTGCTCGAAGGCCTGACGCCCGGCACCCGCTTCGACCAGTTCGAGGTCGGCGCGAAGATGAACGAAGTGCGCTTTACGATTACGCCCGAGATCATCGACGAATACATCAAGGCGGTCGAAGGCGACGAGAAGCTGTACGTCGTCGACGGCCGCAAGGCAGCGCCCCCGGACGTGCTGTGCGTCTACATGACCTCGACGCTCTACCAGAAGTATCCGCCGATCCAAGGCATCATCATGTGCGAGGTGGCTTTCGGCTACCGCCATCCGATCTGGCGCGACGAATCGACCGAGGTGCGCCTTTCGGGCGAAGTCACCGGGAAGTTCGTCAAGAAGGCGCGCAAGTTCATCCAGTGGAAGGGCCGTTACAAGCGCGCCGACGGCACGCTGCTGGCGGAGGTCGAAAACACTTTCTCGGTCCCGGAGTAAGCGATGGCCCACGACAAGTCACAACCGACGAAGGAAGCACTGCGACACAAGGTCCAGATGACGCAGGAGAAGATCGACCGCTACGGCAAGCTCAATGGCGACGACGACATCCTCCATTACGACCACGACTACGCCGTCAAGCGCGGCTTTCGCGGCACGCTCGCGCACGGCATGCACAACATGGCGCCGGCGGTGGACCTGGCGCTGGAAAAGTACGGCAAGGATTACTTTTACCGCGGCCAGATTTCGGTGCGCTGGACCGGGCCGGTCTGCCCCGGCGACGAGCAGGTCACGGTGCTGGATGCGGACGACAACGTAGTCGCCACCGTGGACAATGTCCCAGGCAAGGGCACGGCCACGATCATGGTCGGCAAGTCCACACTGCGCGACAAGTAGCATGACCGCCGTCCAGCAATACTGGTTCGAGGACTTCACCCCGGGGCGCCAGTTCCCGGGCACGAGCCATGCACTGGACGAGGCGGCGTTCAACCAGTTTGCGCAGATGACCGGCGATGCGCACCCGCTGCACTACGACGCCGAATACGCGAAGAAGACGCCGTTCGGCAAGCCGCTCGCGCACGGGCTGCTGCTGATGTCGATGACCGCGCTGGGCGCAACCCCGTTGTCCAACCATGTCGAGGCTTCGATGGTGGCTTTCCTCGAACAGGGCGGGAAGTTCCTCAAGCCGGTGCTGGTCGGCGACACCGTAACGCCAGTCATGGAGGTCGAGGAGTCGCGAACGACCAGCAACCCGGCTAACGGCATCGTCAAGTTCGCGGTGCGCCTGACCAACCAGCGCGGCGAAATCGTGCTGGCCGGATTCCACACCTACCTGATCAAGCGGCGGCCGCAATGAAGAAGGTCTATGAAGCGGTAATCCCGCCCACCGGATGGAACGACAAGATCACGTTTTCCCCCGGGGTCAGGGCGGGCAACCTGCTCTACATCTCCGGCATGACCGCCGCGGATGAGAAAGGCAACCTTGTCGGCCCGGGCGACATCGTGCGGCAGACCGAATACATCTTCGAGAAGATGGGCCGCATCCTCGACGCTGCCGGCGCGGATTTCTCCAACGTGGTCGAGACGACCGATTACTACCTGACGCTCGAAGGCTACGCGAAGACCGCCGCGGTTCGCCGCAAGGTGTTCGGCGGGCCGCCCTACCCGGCCGCCACCGGCGTGCAGGTCGCCGGGCTCATCCGCCCGGGCGCGCTGATCGAGATCAAGGCGGTCGCGGTGCTTGGCCCAGCGCCATGAGCGGGGCAGGCGCGGTCTATCGCGGCTTCAGCCAGACCCAACTCGACGCCGCGTATAACAATCGAGCCGCCGAGCCCTCGCTCGAATCGATCAAGGCCGACTGGGACCGGCGCAGCAAGGCTCTGTACGCCCGCGCGAAAGTGGACCGGGACAAAGCTTACGGCAGCTTGCCGCGCCAGCGCCTCGATTTCTTCCATGCCGCATCCGGGGGACGGCCGACGGTGGCCTTCATCCAC
>JANMDK010000281.1:0-2815 GCA_031376265.1 Pseudomonadota bacterium | reverse complement strand
CCCTTCGAAAAGTATGCCGCTGCGGCGCAATCGCTTCTTACCCCGTCCTCGGCCGCGAGGGCCGTGGCAGCGGGGGCCCCGAACATCGAACGGACCGACCGTCTGGTGAAGGCCATCGGCGAGCAGAAGGGCATGCGCTCGCCAAGGGTGGACGAGATCGTGGCAATCGTGGATGCCCGGCTGGAAGCCAACCGGGAGGCAGGCAAGAAGTAACTCAGTCGTCGGCGTCGCCGATGCCGAGTTCCTGGATTTTGCGCGTGATGGTGTTGCGGCCCATGCCGAGAAGGTTGGCCGCCTCGATCCGGCGCCCGCCGGTGCGTGCGAGCGCCTTCGAGATCAACGAGCGCTCGAACTGACGCGAGAGCTGGTCCAGTACGCCGGTCTCGCCGCGCGCGAGGCGCCGCTCGACTTCCTGCTCCAGCGCGGCGATCCAGTCGGAGGCTGGCGCAAGCCCCGCGCTGGCTTGCTCGCCGCGGAATTCAGCCGGCAGATCTGCAATGCCGATCGCTTGCCCCGGCGCCATGACCGTGAGCCAGTGGCACAGGTTTTCCAGCTGGCGCACGTTGCCGGGGAATTCCATCCGGCTGATGTGAGCAAGCACTTCGTCGGAGAGCCTTTTGGGCTCTACGCTCAGCTCCTTGGCGCTCTTGGCCAGGAAATGCTTCGCCAGCAGCGGAATGTCCTCGCGCCGCTCGCGCAAGGATGGGATGCGAACCCGGATTACGTTCAGGCGGTGATAAAGGTCTTCGCGGAACGCGCCGTCGCGCACGCGGCTTTCGAGGTCCTGGTGCGTGGCGGCAATGACTCGCACGTTGGCCTTCAGCTGCTGGTGTCCGCCGACCCGGTAGAAGGTGCCATCCGATAGCACGCGCAGCAGGCGCGTCTGGAGTTCGGAGGGCATGTCGCCAATCTCGTCGAGAAACAGCGTGCCGCCTTCGGCCTGTTCGAAGCGGCCGCGCCGCAGGGCCTGGGCGCCGGTGAATGCGCCGCGTTCGTGGCCGAAGAGTTCCGATTCGAGCAGATCCTTCGGCATCGCTGCCGTATTGATCGCAACGAACGGCTTTGCCACGCGCGTGCTGTGCCTGTGCAACGCGCGCGCAACCAGTTCCTTGCCGCTGCCTGAATCGCCGGTAATCAGTACCGTCGCATTCGATTGCGAGAGGCGCCCGATGGCGCGAAACACTTCCTGCATTGCGGGGGCCTGGCCGAGGATCTCGGGCACCTCGCCAATCGGCTCGAGCGCCGCCTGCTCGCGCTGGCTTTCGTCGAGCGCACGGCGGATGAGTTCCACTGCCTGATCGACGTCGAACGGTTTCGGCAGGTACTCGTACGCCCCTCCCTGAAACGCCGCGACCGCGGATTCCAGGTCGGAGTAGGCGGTCATGACGATCACCGGCACCGCTGGGTGCCGCTCCTTCACTTCCTGCAGAAGCTCAATGCCCGATTGCCCGGGCATGCGGATGTCGGAGATGAGCACCTGCGGCGGCCCGCCCGCGAGCGCATCCAGGGCTTCGCGCGCCGAAGCGAACGAATGGTAAGAAATCCCCTCGCGGCTGAGCGCCTTCTCGAATACCCAACGGATCGAGCGATCGTCGTCAACGATCCAGACCGGCTTCATGCCAACGGCAGCAATAGTGTGAATACGGTTCTTCCCGGGCGGCTGTCGAACTCGACGACACCACCATGATTTTGTACGTAAGCCTGCACCAACGCGAGACCTATGCCGCTACCCCCCTCCCGCCCGGAAACGAGCGGATTGAAGGCGCGGTCGCGTATTTCCTCGGGCACACCCGGCCCGTCGTCTATCACTTGCAATTCCAATGCCAGCTTGTGGCGTTGCCGGGCAATGGTCACCTGGCGGGCCGACCGGGTGCGCAGGACGATGGTCCCGCCGCCGCCTGCGTTCGCCTCCGAAAGGAGCGCCTGGGCGGCATTCCGGACCACGTTCAGCACCGCCTGGATGAGCTGCTCGATGTCGCCGGCCAGGTCAGGGACGCTCGGATCGTAGTTGCGCAATACCGATATGCCGCTCGGAAACTCGGCTTGCACCAGGCTGCGCACCCGTTCCAGCACCTCGTGAATGTTCACCGCCGCAAGCTGGACCGTGCGCCGCGGCGTGAGCAGCCGGTCAAGCAGCACCTGCAGCCGGTCGGCCTCCTTGATGATGACCTGCGTGTATTCCCGCAATTCGGGCCGGTCGAGCTCGCGCTCGAGCAGTTGCGCCGAACCGCGCAGGCCGCCGAGCGGATTCTTGATTTCGTGCGCAAGATTGCGCAACAGTTCGCGCGTGGTTTCCTGCTGGTCGAGCAGGCGCTCTTCGCGTTCCTGGCGCAATTGCTCCTGGATCGGCCGCAATTCGACCAGAAGCGGCATCCCGGGAAGGTCGATCGGAGCTACGAGGCAGGAAAGCGGCAGAGGCTCGCGCCCGGCACGTTCGTAGTTCGCCATCTGCGCGCGATAGCTCCAGTGCACTGCCAGCGCCTCCGCAAGCATGGCTTCCAGTGCTGCGCTTTCGGAAAAGAGTGCGGGAAACGGCTGGCCGACGAGTGTCTTGGCACCTGCGCCGAGAAGGTTCTCCGCGGCGGGATTGGTATAGCGCACGACGTACTGGCCATCCAGGATGGCAACGGCGGTCGCGAGCAGTTCTAATCCGGGAAACCTGGCGGGATTCGCTTCGGCCATGGGCCATGCTTGGCGCGATGTCAGCGCGACAGGATGATGAGCTCGCGCTTCAGGGCTTCGACGTTCTTCTGGTGGACCTCTACCGTGTCCTTGTAGGGCCTAAGCCGCTCGAGCACCTTGGCGTAGTTGCTCT
>JANMDK010000251.1:0-8873 GCA_031376265.1 Pseudomonadota bacterium | reverse complement strand
CATCACCAGCCCGGCGGTCGAAAGGACCTCTTTCGGATCGGCCTGCGGCGCACGCGGCGCTGGTGCAGGCGCGGGCGCCTGCTCGACAACAGGCGCGGGCGCCTGTTCGACCACGGGGGCAGCCTGCTGCACGACCGGGCTCGGATCGTAAGCGGGCGAAGGCGCCGGAGCAGGAGGCTCGGCCACATACGCCTGTGCTTGCGGCGTCGGCGCTTCGATCGCCTGCGGCGCGGCCATGGTCACCTGCGGTTGCGGCGAAGACACCTCGACGGTTGCCGGTGACGGCGACTCGCTGACTGCGGTCACGACAGGCTGCTGGTCTGAGGCCATTGAGGCAGTGGAAACCGGAGCTGCCGCTGTCGTCTCGAGATGCTCTCCGGCCGGGGCGCCTTCGCGCGGACCGCGGTCTCGCCCGCCACGACGGTGACGGCGACCACGGTTTTCGCCTTCCTCGCCCTCGGGCCTCGGAGGACGCGGCTCGCGCGGCGGCTGGTCAGCTCTCGGCTCACGCGGTTCACGCGGCGGTTGGTCCGGACGGGCTTCGCGCGGTTCGCGAGGCTCCCGCGGCTCGCGCGGCGGACGGCCTTGCTGCTGGTCGCGGCGTTGCTGGTCCATGTCGCGGCGCGCCCCTTGGCGATCACCGCCTTGGCGCTCACCACCCTGACGTTCGCCGCCCTGGCCTTCGGGACGCGGCTCACGCGGGGGACGATCGCCTCGCGGACCGCGCTGCTGGTCGCCACGGCGCGGTTCCTGGCCATGGGGACGATCTTCACGGCCCTGGCGCTGGCGCCCATCGCGCTCGCGGCCACCGCGGCCGCCCGAACGTTCGCCACGCTGTTGCTCGCGGCGGGGTGACGACGACGGCTGGGCGGCCGGTTGCGCTGCAGGTGCCGAAGCGGCAACGGCTTGCGCCGGTTGCTCGTCTTCGCGCTTGAACCAGCCAAAAATGCGGCCAATGATGCTCGGACGCTCGCCTTCGGCTTGCATCTGCGCCTGGGGCGCTGGGCTCGCCTGCGCCTCATGCCGTCGCGGGCCGCGAGGCTCACGCGACTCGCGGGATTCGCGCGGCGGGCGCGGAGCGCGTTCTTCGACCGGGCGCTCGGCGATGTTCGGGGCAGGCTGGTCGGGCACGATCGCCTTGACTGCAGCTTCCTGCCTCGGCTTGGGCGGCTCGTTCAATGCGTCCGCTTCGCTCTGCTCGTCGGGCTCCTTGACCATCTCGAAGCTGGCCGGCACATGGTCCATCTCGTTCAGCTCGTCGTGACGCAGGCGGTTGACCGAGTAGTGCGGCGTCTCGAGGTGGATGTTCGGGATCAGCAGGATGTTGACCTTGAGGCGCGTCTCGAGTTTCTGGATCTCGCTGCGCTTCTCGTTCAGGAGGAAGGTGGCGACGTCGACGGGCACCTGCACGTGGACCGCGCCGGTGTTTTCCTTCATGGCCTCTTCCTGCAGGATACGCAGGACGTGAAGCGCCGTGGACTCGATGCCGCGGATATGACCGGTGCCGCTGCAGCGCGGGCAGGTGATATGGCTCGACTCGCCGAGCGACGGTTGCAGGCGCTGGCGCGAGAGCTCCAGCAGGCCGAAGCGCGAGATCTTGCCGGTCTGGACGCGGGCGCGGTCGTGGTGGAGGGCTTCGCGCAGGCGGTTTTCGACCTCGCGCTGGTTCTTTTGCGACTCCATGTCGATGAAGTCGATGACGATCAGTCCGCCGAGGTCGCGCAGCCGCAGCTGGCGGGCGACTTCATCGGCCGCCTCCAGGTTGGTGCGAGTAGCGGTTTCCTCGATGTCGTGGCCTTTGGTGGCGCGCGCGGAGTTCACGTCGATGGAGACGAGCGCTTCGGTATGGTCGATGACGACCGCGCCGCCCGAGGGCAGGCTGACCTGCCGCGAGAAAGCCGACTCGATCTGGTGCTCGATCTGGAAGCGCGAGAAGAGGGGCACGTCGTCGCGGTAGAGCTTGACCTTCTGCACGTTGCCGGGCATCACGGTCTGCATGAAGGCCTGCGCCTGCTCGTAGATTTCCTCGGTGTCGATGAGGATCTCGCCGATGTCAGGCTGGAAGTAGTCGCGGATCGCGCGGATCACGAGGCTCGATTCCAGGTAGATCAGGAAGGGCTTCGGCTTGTAGCGGCCGTCTTCGCCCGGGGTGCGGTCGTTGGCCGCGATCTCGATGGCGCCCCAGAGCTGCATGAGGTAGCCCATGTCCCACTTGAGCTCCTCGATCGTGCGGCCGATGCCGGCCGTGCGGGCGATGACGCTCATGCCGTGGGGAACTTCGAGCTGGTCGATGAGCGCCCTCAGCTCGTCGCGGTCCTCGCCTTCGACGCGGCGCGATACGCCGCCGCCGCGGGGATTGTTCGGCATCAGGACGAGGTAGCGTCCGGCGAGGCTGATGAAGGTGGTGAGGGCCGCGCCCTTGTTGCCGCGCTCGTCCTTTTCGATCTGGACGATGAGCTCCTGGCCTTCCTTGAGCGCGTCCTGGATGCGGGCCCGGCCGACCTCGGCGCTTTCCTTGAAGTAGCTCTTGGCGACTTCCTTGAAGGGCAGGAAGCCGTGCCTTTCCTCGCCATAGTCGACGAAGGCGGCTTCCAGACTTGGCTCGATCCGGGTGATTACGCCCTTATAGATGTTGCTCTTGCGTTGTTCCCTTGCTGCGGACTCAATGTCCAGGTCGATGAGTTTTTGGCCATCGACGATCGCGACGCGCAGTTCTTCCTGCTGCGTGGCGTTGAATAGCATGCGTTTCACTTGTTGTTCTCCTGCGCTGCAGGAAAATCCGTGAACCGGCGGTCAGCGTTTCATTAGCTCGGTAAGCTGTGATTGCCTATTTCGGGGTTTCGACGGGTGGTCGTTGTGTGCGAAATACCGGCGGAAAGCCGGGATCGATGCGCTCCGCGTCTCGCGCGGGGCGCTGCCAGTTCCTAAGGGGTCGGACTCTCTGTGTGCGCTTTCAAGTACTATCGCTACTTCCGGTGAGCGAATTTGACCAACTGCTCCGGGCCCGGCAATGGCTGGGCAGGAGGCGGGTAAATGGTCCAGGCTCGGCGGTTTCGCCGTCCGACTTCTTCGGACCGTGCCTCGCAACTCGAAGCAAGCGGCCAATTATATGCAAAATGAACGAGTTAAGTAAAGCTCGGGCGACGCTGCTTGAAGTCGGCGAGGAAAGCACGAACCAGCGGATCGACAATTTCCTGATCCGGCGGCTCAAAGGCGTCCCGAAGAGCCACGTCTACCGGATCCTGCGCAGCGGCGAGGTCCGGGTCAACAGCGGGCGGGTCAAGCAGGACTACAAGCTGAAGATCGGCGACCGGGTCCGGGTTCCCCCAGTTCGGGTGGCGGCGCCTGAGACGCCCCGCGGCCCGAAGCCGCCCAAACCCCTCAACCTCCCGGTGGTATTCGAGGACGACGCCCTGATCGTGATCGACAAGCCGTCCGGCATCGCCGTGCATGGCGGCAGCGGCATCAGCTACGGGGTGATCGAGTCGCTGCGTGCCGAAAGGCCGCAGGCCAAGTTCCTCGAACTCGCCCACCGGCTGGATCGCGATACCTCCGGGCTGCTCATGATCGGCAAGAAACGCACTGCCCTGGTGGAACTGCATCGCCTCCTGCGGGACGGCGAGGTCCGCAAGGACTATGTCGCGATCGTCAAAGGCCGCTGGAAGGGCGGAGGGCGCAAGGTAGACGTCCCGCTGCACAAGTACGTTACCGAGGCCGGCGAGCGGCGCGTCAGCGTCCGCGAGGATGGCGCGCGGGCGATTACCCAATTCAAGCCGCTTGCTGTCGGCGACGACGCTTCCGAAGTCGAAGCTCGGCTGCTGACCGGGCGCACGCACCAGATCCGGGTGCACGCCGCGCACATCGGGCACCCGATCCTCGGTGACGACAAATATGGCGATTTCGAGCTCAACCGCCTGATGGCGCGCCAAGGCGTCAAGCGGCTGTTCCTGCACGCGCGGAAGCTATCATTGGCGCATCCCCTGAGCGGCGAGGCGCTGCAGTTCGAGTCGCCCCTGCCGACCGACATGCAAAAGTTCGTTTCCTCCCGGCTCGATGAAAAAGCCTGACCCGAATTACCGCCTCATCGTCTTCGACTGGGACGGCACGCTCATGGATTCGGCGGCCGGCATCGTGACCTGCATCCAGGAAGCCAGCCGCGAGATGGGCCTCCCCATTCCGCCGCATGAACGCGCCCGGCATGTCATCGGCCTCGGATTGCAGGATTCGCTGCGCATTGCAGTCCCCGAACTGGCGGAAAGCGACTACGCAGCGTTCGCCGGCCTTTATAGGAAGCACTTCCTGGCACAGGAAGTCGGCATGGCCCTGTTCCCGGGCGTGAACGAGCTTCTACGGGATCTGCGCGATGCTGGTTACGCGCTGGCGGTGGCAACCGGCAAGAGTCGGCGCGGGCTCGATAGGGCGCTGGCAGCGTGCGATCTCCAGACGTTTTTCGTTTCGTCGCGCTGCGCGGACGAGACCAACCCGAAGCCGCATCCGGCGATGCTCTATGAATTGTTGTAAGAGCTGTCGCACAAGCCTGAGGAGCTCCTCATGATCGGCGACACGAGCCACGACCTGGATATGGCCTCAAGCGCAGGCGTGGACGCGCTGGCGGTAACGTATGGCGCGCACGCCGAAGACGTCCTGCGCGCGCGGTTGCCCAAGGGCGTGGTCACGAGCATTCCGGAACTTGGCACATGGCTGACGACGAACGGGTGATCTGCGCTTCGGTCGACCTGGTCGACTCGGGTCTCGGCGTGTTGTTCGAAGTCGAGTACTTCGGCGAGGCCGCCGCCGCATTCGCAGTGCGCTACGAGGGCCAGGTGCATGCCTACCTCAATCGCTGCGCGCATATCCCCATGGAGCTGGACTGGCAGCCCGGGGTTTTCTTCGATTACGAGGGACGCGATTTGATATGCTCGACTCACGGCGCGGTCTACTCCGCGTCGAGCGGAAAATGCCGCGGCGGGCCTTGCGCCGGCGGCGCGCTGGTCAAACTTGCCGTCGAGGAACGCGACGGCCAAATCGTGCTTAAGGATTCCGATGGCTGATGACGGGGGAAAGTGGGAACGCGACGTGATCGAGAAACTGGCGATCGCCGGGATCAGGGAGCAGCGGTCGGCGCGCCGATGGGGCATCTTCTTCAAGGTGCTGATGTTCGCGTACCTCACCGTCCTGCTGTTCCTGGCGATCGACTGGAAGGGCGAAAGTGCCACGAGCGGAAAGCACACTGCGCTGGTCGAGGTCAGCGGGATCATCGGGCCCGGCACCGACAGCAGCGCCGAGAAGATCAATGCTGCCCTCCAGGCCGCATTCAAGGATACGAACACGCAAGGCGTGGTGGTCCGCGTCAACAGCCCGGGCGGCAGCCCCGTCCAGTCGCAGAACATCTATGACGAGATGCGCCGCCTGCGCAAGAAATATCCCGCGATCCCGCTCTATGTGGTGGTCGAGGATCTGTGCGCCTCGGGCGGCTACTTCATCGCCGCAGGCGCCGACCGGATCTACGTGAGCAAGTCGAGCCTCGTCGGCTCGATCGGCGTGCGCATGGACAGCTGGGGTGTGACGGGCCTGATGGACAAGCTCGGCATCGAGCGCCGCCTGCTTACGGCGGGCGAGAACAAGGGATTCCTCGATCCCTTCCTCCCGGTGGACGAGAAGCAGAAGGCCCACGCCATGGGCATGCTCAACGAGATCCACCAGCAATTCATCGAAGTGGTTCGCGAGGGCAGGGGCAAGCGCTTGAAGGAAACCCCGGACATCTTCAGCGGCCTGATCTGGACCGGGCAGAAAAGCATCGACCTCGGCCTCGCCGACGGGATAGGCAGCCTCGAATACGTCGCGCGCGAAGTCGTGAAAGCCGAAGAGATCGTCGACTACTCGCAGAAGGAAAACATCGCGGAGAAGTTCGCGCGGCGCCTCGGTGCCGGGGCGGCGACTTCCCTTGCGGAGTTCGCGCTGCGGTATTCGCCTTCGTTACTGCGCTGAGAGCCTAGAGCGGGCTCGCGCCAAAGGCGTTTAACAGCGAGGTCAGCGCGATCAACGGCAGCCCCACCAGGGACGTGGGGTCGTCGGTGACGATACGCTCGATCAGCACGATTCCGAGTCCCTCCGACTTGGCGCTGCCCGCGCAGTCATAGGGCTGCTCGCGCCGCAGGTAGGTCTCGATCGTCGCCGCGTCCAGGTCGCGGAACCGGACTTCGCACGGCACGATGCGCGATTCGACGCGACCGGTGCCGGCGTCCAGCAAGGCGACGGCGGTATCGAACCTGGCGCCCCGGCCCGAAAGCCATTCCAGCTGGGCCACGGCATTTTCGTGGGTGCCGGGCTTGTCGAGCCGGCGGCCTTCGCAGGAGGCCACCTGGTCGGAGCCGATGATCAGGGCGGCGGGGTAGGCCCCGGCCACTGCCCGCGCCTTGGCCCGGGCGAGGCGGTCCGCAGTTTCGGCGGGAGCTTCGCCCGGCAGCACCATTTCGTCTACGTCCGGCCTGGCGCAGTCGAACGCGATTCCCAGCCTTTCTAGAAGCTGCCGCCGGTAAACCGAGGTGGACGCCAGGACCAGCCGCTGTGATTCAGACATGACTTTGTTTTGACACGGTTTTTCAGGAATGATATCATCTAGGGTTTACGCATCGCCAGCCATGCATAACCAGCCACCGATGCAGCGTGACACGCAGTTGAGCGCGCAGTCGAATGATTGGCCGCGCATCGACGGGTTCAGGTTCGCCGAAACCGGGGATGTGTTGCGTGGCAAGTGCAGGATAGCGGGTCTCGGCCGGTTGCAAGACCTGTTGGCTTCGAATGCCGGCGAGCTCGATTACGAGTTTCTGGGAACGGGGGACGAGGCGGGGCGGCCGTCAATTCGCGTGCGTGTAGAGGGCGAATTGCAGCTCACCTGCCAGCGGTGCCTTAAAGCGCTGGCGTATGCGCTGCGGATCGACGAGCTGCTGGTGCTTGCGAAAAGCGAAGCGGAGATCGAATCGCAGCCGGTCGATCCGGAAAAGCCGGATCGCGTGCTTGGCGGGAAGGAAATGGAAGTGGGAACGCTGCTGGAGGACGAAATCCTGCTGGCGGTTCCGGCAGCACCGCGCCACCAGCAATGCTCGGCGGAGGCGGGGACGGTAAAGAAGGGCGGGGCGCAGGCCTCGCCGTTTTCAGAATTGCGCGGACTGCTCGACAAGGGCGGCCGGGCCAGGAATTGACGAAAGGAGTTTCACAATGGCAGTCCAGCAGAACAAGAAATCCCCGTCCAAGCGCGGCATGCATCGCGCCCACGACTTCCTCACGAATCCGTCGATCGCGGTCGAGCCGACCACAGGCGAAACGCATCTGCGCCACCACATCAGCCCCACCGGCTTCTACCGGGGCAAGAAGGTCACCAAGGGCAAGGGCGAGTAGTTCCAGCATCGCGCCGGCCGTCATCGGCGGCCGCTAGAGATCCGGCATGGATATCACGGTGGCCATCGATTGCATGGGGGGTGACCACGGCCCGCATGTGACCGTGCCGGCCGCATTGGCGTTCCAGAAGAGCGCGCCGGAAGTCGACCTCGTGCTCGTCGGCCTGCAGGACGCGATCCTCGCCGAGCTCAAGTCGCTCGGGACCGATCCGGGACCGCGCCTCCGGATCCATCACGCGTCCGAAGTGGTCACCATGGACGAGTCTGCCGCCACTGCGCTGCGCGGCAAGAAGGACTCGTCGATGCGCGTCGCCGTCAATCTCGTGAAGGCGGGCGAGGCTCACGCGTGCATCAGTGCCGGCAATACCGGCGCGCTCATGGCGGTTTCACGCTTCGTGTTGAAGACGCTCCCCGGCATCGACCGGCCCGCCATCTGCAGCGTGCTGCCCACCATGCGCGGCAAGGTCTATGTGCTCGACCTCGGCGCCAACGTCGACTGCGGGCCGGAAAACCTCCTCCAGTTCGGCATCATGGGGGCGTCGCTCGTCGCGGCGCTCGAGCACAACGAGACCCCGTCGGTCGGCCTCCTCAACATCGGCGTCGAGGACATCAAGGGCAACGAGATGGTCAAGCGCGCGGCGGAATTGCTGCGAGAAAGCGGCCTCAATTTCTACGGCAACGTCGAAGGCGACGACATCTACAAGGGGACGACCGATGTCGTGGTGTGCGACGGGTTCGTCGGCAACGTCGCCCTCAAGAGTTCCGAAGGCGTGGCGCAGATGATCGCGTCGTTCCTCAAGGAAGAATTCAAGCGCAATGCTTTTACAAAATTTGCGGCGCTGGTGGCGCTGCCGGTGATCAGCGCCTTTCGCAAGCGCATGGACCACCGGCGCTATAATGGCGCGAGCCTGCTGGGCCTCAAAGGCATCGTGATCAAGAGCCATGGCTCGGCCGATGCCTTCGCTTTCCAGCAGGCGCTCGAGCGCGCTGTGGAAGAGGTCCGGAACGGCGTGCCCAAACGCATTTCCCAACGCATGGCCCTGTTGCATCCGCCCAAAGCCGCCTGAATGATCTATTCCCGCATCGCAGGCACCGGCAGCTACCTCCCGCCGCGCGTGATGACGAACGCGGAATTCGCCGAGCGCCTCGACACCAGCGACGAGTGGATCCGCGAGCGAACCGGAATAGTCCAGCGGCATATCGCCGACCCATCGCAGACCTCCAGCGACCTGGCAGCCGAGGCCTCCCGGGCTGCGTTGCAGGCAGCTGGCGCGCAAGCCGAAGAAGTCGATTTCATCGTCGTCGCCACTTCGACGCCGGACTACATTTTCCCGAGCACCGCGTGCCTGCTGCAGGCAAAGCTTGGAATGAAGGATTGCGCAGCGTTCGATGTGCAGGCCGTTTGCAGCGGATTCGTCTATGCGCTCGCGGTCGCGGACAAGTTCATCCGCTCCGGCCAGCACAAGTGCGCGCTCG
>JANMDK010000175.1:0-1804 GCA_031376265.1 Pseudomonadota bacterium | reverse complement strand
CAACGGCTCGGCCCCCAGCCTGGCAACGGTACCGGCTGCCGCTAAAAACACGACAGCCGCGGTCATCAAGACATTCAATGAGGCCACCTGGGATGCGGTCAAACGCAACCCGGAATACAAGGTGATGACCTTCCGGATCCGGGACGTGAAAGCGTCTCAGTACATCCGCCTGCGCGGTACCAACCTGCCGCCAAGCGTGCCCTTCGAGACCGATGCTGACGGCAACCCGCTGCCCGATGTGTGGACCAACGCTACCGCAGTGAGCTTCCAGAGCACCTCACAAAGCGGCAGCGAGTTCCCGGCGGGGCACTTCCTGCGGATCCCGTGCACGGTGGCCGGCACGAACTTGCCCGACAACGGCACGACCTACTCGGATGTGGCAATCGACGGCTGCCCGAATCACCTGCCGGTCAAAGGTGGGGTGAAGCAAAGCGCCTATGACGTCGCCGCCTGGGCCGATTTGTGGTTGTACAGCAACCCGATCTTCATCGAGGTCAGGGGTTCGACCAAAGTGGCAGGCGTCGAGTAACTTCTCGCGAAATTGCGTAAAAGGATCTACGCACTCATGGCGCCGCGCGGCAACGCGCGGCGTTTTCTCTTTCCTGCCTCTCAAGGCCATTATGTCTACTCCGCACTACACTTCCAGTGTTCAAGTTGCCTCACCCTCCCGTCTCCCCGCCTCCGCATCGAAGTGGCTGCGCGAACCGCTGTTGCACTTCGTAGTCATCGGGGGCCTGCTGTTCGCGGTCGACCATCTCATCAGCGGCCGCGCCGACGACCCGCGCACCATCACCGTCGATGCGGCGGTGGACAGCCAGGCCCGGCAGGTGTTCAAAGCCGCGCGCGACCGGGAGCCCAATGAGGACGAGCTCTACGCGCTGCGCCGGGTCTGGCTCGACAACGAGGTGCTCTACCGGGAGGGTCTTGCGCTTCAGGTCGACAAGGGCGACACCGCGATCCGTGAACGCGTGATCTTCAAGATGCTGAGCGTGGTCGATGCAAACCTGAAGCTGCCGCCCGTCGACGAAAAGGTGCTGCGCGAGTGGTTCGAGCGCAACCGGGTGAAGTACGACGAGCCCGCGCGCTTCGACTTCGAGGAAGCGGTGCTCGAGGGCGACAGCTCAGAAACCGCTTCGCGCGATTTCGCGGCGGCCTTGAACGCCGGCGCGCAGGGTGACACGAAGGCCGGATTGCGAGTGTTCAAGGGCCGGCCTTACGCCAACCTGGTGCAGAGCTACGGCGCGGACTTCGTCAAGGCGCTCGAATCCACACCACCGGGAGAATGGCGGGTACTGCCCGGCCACGGAAGCTTGCACGTGATGCGGCTGCAGTCGATCACGCCGCCCAAGCCGGCCACCTTCGAAAGCCTGGGCGGCGTGGTCATGCATGACTGGACCGACGCCGTGATGGCCGAGCAGCGTACCGCCGCCGTGCGCACACTGGCCAAAAAATACACCGTGAAGGTGGAGGATCCGGACAAATGAACCGCATGATGCGCACGATTCTGGTTGCGACGCTGGCCATGCTGGCGGGCGCGGCGATGGCCCATGAAATGAGCATGGCCGAGATGGAGCTGCGGGAGACTTCGCGCGGCGAGTTCCTGTGGCAGTGGACCGCGAGCGGCAACCGGCCGGCGGGCGAGGTGCTGACCCCCAAGTGGCCCGACAACTGCCGCGCCGAGTTGAACGTGCTGCGCTGTGGAGAGGCCGGCCTGCAAGGAACGCTGGCGATCGAAGGCGTGGGCAAGCGTTATTCGGCAGTCATGGTCAAGGTGTTCTGGCTCGACGGCCAGAGCCGGGTTTAC
>JANMDK010000171.1:0-3945 GCA_031376265.1 Pseudomonadota bacterium | reverse complement strand
CCTGTTGCTACCTGGCTCGATATGCCCAGTTGGCTGGTCGAGATCCTGGTCATGTTCAGGTAGTCGATGCGATAGTTTCGAAGGAAAGGGGTATCGCGCATGACGATCAGGTTGGGTCCATCGACCTCGTAGCGCATGTCGACTTGCCGAGAGATGCGGGTAAGCAATTGCGGCAAAGTCTGATCAATGGCATTCAGCGTCACGCTACCGGTAACGCCGGGATGGATGTCGACATTCAGCTTGGCGTCCCGGGCAAGCGCGAAAAGCAGTTCCTGGACGCGAACGTTATTGACCACGACGCTGTAGGTTTCGGCGCGCGCGGTAGCGCGCGGCTTCGGCAGACTCGGCGCGATTTGCACAGGCGGCGGAATCGATCCGGGCGAAGCGATGGCGTCTTCGGAGTGGATATGCGCGTCCTGCACCTTTGCAGGCGGCAGACCGCCACACGCGGTAAGCAGCATGGCGGTTGCAAGGCATACGGCAGTGATTTTTATGGCCATGTCGCCGATGTTTTTAGGCCGATCACGAAGCATATCATAGTTATGACTTTAGGATCATCGCCTAAGCGCCTGTCTGAAGTGCATTTTTGCGATCGCAAGAGGCATTTTTCTTAAATAGACTCGCGCATCTCGGCGAACGTCCGCAATTCCCTCTGGAACGCTTCCTTGTATTTCGGCGGGAGTCGCTCGGCGGCTTGGGCGGCGCTGTCGCGATCCGGATAGCCGCCATACGTGACGCGAATGCGCTGCTTGCCTCCGCTCGATTGGGGGAGGACGTACACATCGTCCAAGGGCACCAAGGCCTTTGCGCGAATCAGGAATCGCTCTAGCCGGCCGGGGTCGGTGTTGTCGGAGGAAAAAAGCTCAATGCTGTAGCTCCCGTCGGGTTCCCTTTCGAGCCTCGCACGGGTCGCCTCGATGCGCTCCCTCAATAGCTTGTTGCCACCCGGACGGTATGCCGCGAGTCGGGTTGCCGCTTCCGGTCCAAGGCGTGACGCATTCGCGGATTCTGGCGTCTTTTTTCCCGGGTCCGGCATTGGGGCCTGGTCCGTTCCTTTTTCTTTGCCCTTTTCGGAATCGTCGGTCGGCAGGGGCGCGGGCGCAGGCTGAGGCGCTACCGGTGAAATCGCGCTGGACGCTGCCGGCGACTGCGATTGGATGGGCATTGCGGGCGTTGCCTGCCCCGGGGTTGGGGCGGAGGGTGGCTCGTCCCTGCGCGCGAGGCCCCAATGAAGGGCGACGCCCAGTGCAAGTCCCGCCACCAGGGTCGCCGCCGCAATCGCGAACGGACGCAGACGGGACTGATCGTTGAGAAGTCTGCCGAACTCCGAATCCCGGATCGCAGCCCTGACCTCCTGCGGGCCGATGGAATGCCTGCTTTCGGTGAAGGCGGACAGCAGGGCCTTGTCTGCCAGAATGTTGACGCGTCGCGTCAGTCCGCTCGCGGCCTTGGCGATCATGGCAATCGCGCGAGGCGTGAAAATCTCCGGACCTCTATAGCCGGCGGCGCGCATCCGAAAGGAAACGTATTTGCCGATTTCGGCCTCAGACAGAGGCCGCATCCTGAAGCTGTGCGTAATCCGGTCCTTGAGCTGGCGCATCGACGATTCGTCGAGCAGCAGGTCGAGTTCGGGCTGCCCGAACAGGACGATCTGGAGAAGCTTGTGGCGATTCGACTCAAGGTTGGAGAGCAACCGCACCTGCTCAAGCGTCTCCCCGGGCATTGCATGCGCCTCGTCTATGAGGATCACGACGCGGCGCCCATCGGAATAAATGTCGATCAGGTGTTCTTCGAGCTCGCGCAAGGCGATTGTCACCCTGTCTTGCGAAAAGCCGAGCCCCAGGTCGTCGGCGATCGCGTGGAGGATCTCATCGCGCGAAAGCGAAGGGTTGGCAAGGTAGACGATCTCCACGTGCTCGGGCAGCCGCTCCATGAGCACGCGACAAAGCATCGTCTTCCCGCTGCCGACCTCCCCGGAAACCTTGACGATCCCTTCGTCATGGACGATTGCGTACATGAGCGCGTCAAGCGTAGTGCCGCGGTCAGCGCCATCGAAAAAGAAATCGGTGTGCGGCGTGATCCGGAAGGGAGGCTCGTCGAGTCCGAAATGCTCTAGATAAAGCATGTCACTCCCTCCCCATGCAAGCGCGCCTCATTTGTCGCCCGAACCCATGCGGCTGTAAAGAGTCGTGCGGTTGATGCCCAGAATTTTTGCCGCCTGGCTGACGTTGCCTTTTGCCAGGCGCAATGCCGCTTCGATGTAGCCCCGTTCCCAGGCTGTGAGCATCGTGTCGAGGTTGAATTGCTTGTCGCGTTCAAGATGCCTTGTTGCCTGTTCCACGACGCTTTGGCCTTCGAGCGAGAGCCCATATTGGATCGATGGTGCCGAGGCCGCTTCCTGGTTCAGGTCGAGTTCGGGATCCAGCTCCCCGGGAGAGAGGCGTTGCCCGGCGTGCTTGGTCGTGAGCCGGATCACAATATTGCGCAACTCGCGAACGTTTCCCGGAAAGGAGTAGGAAAGCCAGCGCCCGAGGGCCCTATCGTCGAGCTCGAATCGCTGCGCCCCAGCCTGGGCAGCGTAGAACGCCCGGAAATGGTCGAGCAGCAGAAGCTTGTCGGCATCCATTGCGCGTAACGGCGGCACGCCGAGGGTGAACACCGACAGCCGGTGATAAAGGTCGGACCGGAAAGACCCCTTTCGCACCTCCTGTCTCAGGTCGCGGTTGGTGGCGGTCAGGACGCGCGCCCTCGAGTGGCGCAGCTGGGTTTCTCCCACGCGCTGGTACTCGCCGTTTTCCAGTACGCGAAGCAGCTTCGCCTGCAGTTCGACAGGAAGTTCACCGATCTCGTCGAGGAACAACGTGCCGTCCTGGGCGTCCTCGAAATAGCCCGACTTGTTTGCAGTGGCGCCGGTGAAAGCGCCCTTGACATACCCAAAGAGTGTCGGCTCGACGAGCGTCGGAGCGATTGCGGCGCAGTTGAGCGCGAAATACGGGCGTGCCGCGCGCGACGACATGCGATGCAGGCTCCTCGCCACGAGCTCTTTTCCGCTTCCCGATTCGCCCTCGATCAATACCGGGAAGGGAGAATCGGCATACTGGGCGATCTGGGCTTTGAGGTGCTGGATCGCGGGGCTCGCGCCGATCAACGGCTCAGTTTCCGGTGCCTGACCCGTAAGCTCCGCAGCCTGGAATGCAAGTGCTTTGCCAAGCAGGCGCTTGAGCGTATTGGCATCGCACGGCTTGGCGATGAACTCCGCAGCGCCCAGGGTGCGCGCGTGGCGCGCGTGCGCGGCGTCGTTTTGACCGGACAGGACAAAAATTTTCATGCTCGGGGAATGTGCCAGCAGATCTGCGATCAGGGCGAACCCTTCATCCGGTGCATGTGGGCGGGGCGGAAGCCCCAAGTCGACGAGCGCAAGCTGCGGGGCGACGGGAAGCTGGCGCATGAGCTCGATTGCATGCCGTCGCGATTCGCACGCATGGATTTCGAAGTCGGTACCCAGGGCGAATGAAAGCGCGTCGGTGATCAGCTGGTCGTCGTCGACGATCAGCAGGACCGGCTTGTTTTCAGTCGACAAGTGAGGGTTGTGCGGCATCGATACAGCGCATGAAAGCGCGCTCCAGGCGATCCTCGCCGAAGCTTTCGCAGAGAGTTTGCGGGGAGCCCTCGAACTGGATGCGGCCGCGGTCGAGTACAGCGATCGACGAGCAAAGCTCTTCTACATCGGCTAGGACATGGGACGTAAAGAAGAGGGTGCGCTTTTCGCGGGTAAGTCGCGCAAGCACCGACTTGACCGCAACCCGGCTGGCTGGATCCAGGCCGCTCATCGGCTCGTCAAGCACATACAGGTCCCGATCTACTACGAAACAACCCGCGAGGCCCAGTTTCTGCGTCATGCCCTTCGAAAGTTGGCGGACAGGCTTGCTTAGCGCCGCGCGATCC
>JANMDK010000133.1:0-15741 GCA_031376265.1 Pseudomonadota bacterium | reverse complement strand
TGGCTCACGATGCCGACCGGCCCGACGCGGTGCGGCAGCTTGCAATAGTCGGGCATGAAGGTCATGCCGGCGCGCGTGATGTTGTTGACCAGGCCGATGCAATTGGGGCCGAGCACGCGCAGCTTTCGTTCTCGCGCAATCGCGGCGATCCGGTCCTGCGCCGCCTTGCCGTCACCGCCCTCCATCTCACCGTAAGCGGATGCATAGACGATGACGCCGCCGGCACCCGCATCCGCTGCCTCGTTGAGGAGCGCCTCTACGCCGTCCTTGGGCACCACCAGCACGACGCAATCGGGCGGTTTCGGCAAAGCCGCGAGCGATGGATAGCACGGCCGGTCGGCGATCCGGTCGTACTTGCCGTTGACGAGCAAGACCTCGCCCGAGAAATGCGCAAGGTTCTCGAACGAACGCATGCCGAAAGCGCCGGGGCGGGGCGACATGCCGACAATCGCCACCGTGCGTGGGTCGATCAGGCGCGCAAGCTCGTGATGTGAATACGGGGCGCGTGTGGCCATCGTCAACCGGCCTCAGTCACGCGAACGCGTATGCCGCAGGCCTGCACGTTGCCGTCCGTCCCAATGCAATCGAATTCGCGCGCCGCGCGCAGCACGCGCTCTCGATCGATCACTTCGAGTTCGATGCCGGCCATCACGGCTTGCGGACCCGTCCCCGGCAGGAATCGGATCGAGCCGGTGTCGAGCCGGATCGTGGGTGCGTCCTTCTCAAGCGACACCGGCCTTTGCAGGATGGCCGCCCAGCGCGCGGAAAACGCCCCAGGCTCGGGGCACTCGATTTCGGCGCTCAGCATCCGTGTTGAAGTCTCCCTGCGAATCGCTTTCTGCCACGCCGGGCCGGCAGGCGCGTACGGGCCCATGGGGTCCTCGCCACCCTCGGTGCGATTGAACTCGAGCATCGCGCCGCCGGTGTCCTTCGGGTGGAGCTGCACGCCCAGGTAGCTGTCGTGACGGATCAGGTTCGCAGTCCGCACACCGATCGATTCGCAGTGCGCTTTGCGGACCAACGGCGCGTTGCAGTCCATGATGACCATGTAACCGCACCGGCCGCCGGTGCGCTCGAGAAAGCGCCCGGCCGCGGTCCCCGGTTGCGTCGGCGAAACGATTTCGATGAAGTCCGTGCCGACCGGAAACAGGACGTTTTCGAGCCCGTAGCGCGCAACGTTCGGGTCCCGATAGCAGACCTCGAGCCCGAAAATCCTGCGGATGCTCTCGGCTTCCGCCGCGAGGTTCGCGGCGACCAGGCACACCTGGCGCAGGCGCAACCGGTCGCGGCCGGGGTCGACAGCGGGTTGGACGGCAGCTGCAGCCACTAGCGCCCCTTGAACGCCGGCGCCCGCTTCTCGACGTAGTGGGCCACGCCTTCCTTGAAGTCCTCGCTGGCAAAACTCTTCTGCATCTCTGCGTCGGCCACGGCCAAGGAGGCCGAGAATTCCTGGAACGGCGATTTCCAGATCTGCGCCTTGATGACCGCAGTCGAGCGCGGCGAGACCGTATCGGCCATCGTGCGCGCGTACGCCATGACCTCGTCCATGAAAGTTGCCTGCGCAAAGACCTTGTTGACGAGGCCGATCTTCTCCGCCTCAGCCGCGCCCAGCTTGCGCGCCGAAAGGAGCAGGTCGAGCGCATTCGCCGGCCCCACAAGACGCGGCAGCAGCCAGCCCGAGCCGTGCTCGGCGATCAGGCCGCGCTGCGCGAACGAAGTGGTGAGCTTTGCCTCGCTGGCGGCGAAGCGCATGTCCGCGTACAGCGCGATCACGAGCCCGAGCCCGGCGGCCGGGCCGTTGATCGCGGCGATGATCGGCTTGCCCACCTTGAAGAAATAGCCGAAGCGGCCGCCGTAATGTCCACTCACGTCCGGGCCGAGGTCCGACGAGAAATCCGGCGCCGGCTCGTTGTCCTGTGTCGCGGCGCGCGTGCTGCCGCCCTTGATGCCTTGCAGCAGCTTCATGTCGGCACCGGCACAGAAGCCTCGGCCAGCCCCGGTCAGCACGATCACGCGCACCGCATCGTCGGCCACGGCGGCGGCCATCGCCTTTCTCAAGCCGATGCCCATCGCGGCGGTAAAGGCATTCAGTGAATCCGGCCGGTTGAGGCGGAGGATCGCGACGCGGTCCTTGACTTCGTAGAGGACGTCCTCGAATGCGCTCATGCTGTCTCCAGGTTGTTGCTTGTTGGTTCAGGCCTGCCAGACGCCATAGCCTTCCTCCCGCAAGCCTATGGCCAGTTCCACTTCCATGTCCTGCGCCGCACGGTAAGGCATCGGGTTGTAGAACTTGTACAGGCCCGGCAGCAGGCGCAGCCCATACAGGTGCGCAAAACGGTTCGACTTGACGCCTTTGCGGTGATTCTCGAATCGGCGCTCCGGCGTGAGCCCGGTCATGCCGACATACACGCAGGGCTTGGTCACATCGTAGTCCGGGTTCGCGCGGCGAAAACTCGCTTCCTTGAGCACTTCCGGGCTGAGCTCGATCACGTACACCGAGTGCCGGTGACGCCTGCCTGCCTTGCTCGACTCCCCCGCCATGCGGCCAGACTAACCGGGTTCGAAATGCGCCGCAATCCGCCGCCGGCGCTGCGCCGTGCGACGCTTTGCGGGATACTCGCGCCGAGGAGGACTCCAACCTTGGCCAGCGAAAACCTGCTCGACGTAGTGCAACGCGTCATCGCTGAAAAACCCGGCGCGGTGGCCTATCGGACGCTCGCGAGAAACTGGACGATGCGCGAGGTGGGCGCGGCCTCCGATCGCATCGCAAGCGGCCTCCAGTCGCTGGGCATCGGTCCGGGCGATCGCGTGGCCGCGCTGACCAAGCACACCACGGAATGCATCCTGCTGACGTTGGCCGCCTGCAAGCTCGGCGCGGTCTTCATGCCGGTCAATTGGCGGCTCGCTGCGCCGGAGGTCGAGTTCATCGTCAACAACGGGAAGGCTCGCTTCCTCCTCGTCGATACCGCCTTCGCTCCGACGGTACAAAAGGGCGCCTTTCCTCAAGTCGCGCTGACGCTTTCGACCGATCACGTCGAAGGCTACGCGGGCTTTCATGAATGGTTTGCAGGCTTCGAGCCGCTCGCCAGGCACCACGCTGCGCTGCCGGGCGACACCGCGCTGCAGCTCTACTCGTCCGGCACCACCGGCTTGCCTAAAGGCGTCGAGCTGACGCATGCCAACCTCCTGCTGCCACGGACCCTGTTCCGCGACGTCTGGGGCTTTCGCGGCGGCACGTCGGTGATGTTCAACGCGCTGCCCTCATTTCACATCGCGGGCATGGAACTCGCGCTGCTCACGCTGCTGCTGGGCGGCGAGACGGTGCTGCAGCCGGACTTCGATCCGCAGAAAATCCTGCCGGCGATCGGCGAGCACCGCATCACGCACCTATTCCTGGTCCCGGCGATGATCATGATGCTCGTCAACACGCCGGGCGCGGACCAGGCCGACTACTCCTCGCTGGAACGGATCGCCTACGGCGCCGCGCCGATCAGCGAGAAAGTCCTGCTGGACGCGATGCGCATCTTCGGCTGCGGATTCCTGCAGGTGTACGGCCTCACCGAAACCACCGGCGCGGTAACTTTCCTGCCGCCCGAAGACCACGAACCGAACGGCCCGCGCGCGCGCCTGCTTCGCTCGGCGGGCAAGGCCTTGCCGGGGGTGGCATTGCGCATCGTCGGATCGGCGGGCAGCGATGTGCCCGACGGTGACGTCGGCGAAGTCTGGATCCGCACCGAGCAGAACATGAAAGGCTACTGGGGCAACCCCAAGGCGACGCGCGACGTGTTTCCGGAGGGCCACGGCGCCGACGGCGGCTGGTTCCGCAGCGGGGATGCCGGATACCTGCGCGACGGTTACCTCTACATCCACGACCGCATCAAGGACATGATCATCTCCGGTGGCGAGAACATCTACCCCGCCGAAGTCGAGAACGCGTTGATGAAGCATCCGGCCGTGGCCGACGTCGCGGTCATCGGGGTGCCGGATGCGAAGTGGGGCGAGGCGGTAAAAGCGTGCGTAGTGCTCAAACCCGGCACGAGTGCCGAGTCGGCTGCGCTCGTTGCGTTCGCGCGCGAGCAGATCGCTCACTACAAGTGCCCAAAGACCATCGATTTCCTGCCCGCCCTGCCGCGTAACCCCAGCGGCAAGCTGCTCAAGTACCAGCTGCGCAAGCCCTACTGGGAAGGCCTCGAGCGCAAGGTGAACTGAAGCCCCGGCTATTTCTTCTTGCCGACCGGAACGACCAGGCTCACCAGCCAGGAAATGACGGCGTAGACGATCGCGCCGAAGATCGCGGACCAGAACCCGGCTACGTGGAACCCATCGACGAAGGTCGACACCGCCCAGAACAACAGGCCGTTGATCACGAAGATGAAGAGGCCGAGCGTCAGCAAGGTGGCCGGGAAGGTGAGCAGCAAGACCAGCGGTCGGATCAACGTATTCACCAGGCCGAGCACCAGCGCGGCCACCAGCGCCGTGCCAAAGCTGCTGATCTGGATGGACGGCACCACATAGGGCAGCGCCAGCAGCGCCAGCGCGTTGATCAGCCACGCGACGAGGAGCCTGACCATCAGGCCGGCACCAGTCGGAGGTGCGTGATCTCGGAGGGCGCGCCGACCCGCTTGGGCGGGCCCCAATAGCCGGTGCCGCGGCTCGTGTACACCCACAACCGGCCGAGCTTGCGCAGGCCGGCGGTAAACGGCTGCTGCATGCGCACGAAGAAATTCCACGGCCAGAACTGCCCGCCGTGCGTATGCCCCGAGAGCTGCAGGTCGAATCCCGCTGGCTCGGCGACGAACGCGGTGCGCGGCTGGTGCGCGAGCAGGACGCGCACGCCAGCGGGCGGCGCACCGGCCATGGCCGCCGCCGGATCGCTGCGGTGCGACTCATGGTAGTGATGCGCGCCGAAGTCCGTCACTCCGGCGACCACCACGGACTCGCCGCCGTGCTCGAGCACCACGTGCTCGTTCATGAGCACGCGCATCCCGAGACGCCGCAGCTCCACGACCCATCCGCCGACGCCGGAGTAGTACTCATGATTGCCGGTGACGAAGTAGCTGCCATGACGCGCGGTGAGGCGGGACAGCGGTTCGGTATGCGGCGCAAGCTGTGCGACGCTGCCATCGACGAGGTCGCCGGTGATCGCGACCATGTCCGCGCCGAGCGCATTGACCGCATCCACGATGGCCTCCACATAGCCGCGACGGATCGTCGGACCGACATGCACGTCGCTGATCTGAGCGATCGTGAACCCGTGCAAACCGCTCGGCAGGCCGGCAATCGCCACGTCCACCGAGCGCACGACCGCGCGCCGGCGCGCATTGAAGAAACCCACCAGGGTCAGGAGCGCGGCCAGCAGGGGCACCGCCGCCGCGCTCCATGACTGCACCACCGGCAACGCAATTGCGGAGGGATTGAAATACTCGAAGAGCCCGGCCGCCAGCAGGCCGGCCTCGCGAAGCACGGTGAGCACGAAGAGCGACGAGAAGAAGCCCATCGCAATCGAGCCCGCCCAGACCAGGCCGTCGGCAAAGGTGCGATGCTTCTTGGAACGCGCGAAGAGCGCCTGCGGCATGAGCCATGCCGACAGCGCCAGCCCGGCGGCCAGGAGCGCTGCCGGCAGCCAGCCGAACGGCAACAGGTCGGGCAGCAGGCGCCAGCCGATGAAGGCATGGAACAGGACGACTAGGCTGTAGAGCCGGAGCATTGGCGGGTGCCGAAGGAGTGCCCGAAGACGGGAGCCTGCTAGATCGGGTCGATTGCGCGCAAAGCAAGGCCCTTCCTGGCCGCAACCGCCCCGCCCGGCGCCGCCCCGGTACTATTCGCCCATGGACCCCAGCCACAGGCTTCGCCCGCTTGCTGCGCTACGCGCGATGCGCCAGCTTGTCCGCAACCGCGAAGACACCAGCCAGGTGTTCGTGATCACCGCCTCGCTGCGCGGCAAATCCGCCCTGCGCGGCGCGCAAAGACTTGCAAGCACCGCCGCCGGCCGCGCCGTGCTGGCGCAAAAGCGCTCGCTGCTCCCGGTGCTTTGCGACCGCAAGATGCTCGCCACGTTGCCGCCCGGCTCGTTCGGGCGGGCTTACTACGACTTCGTTTCGCGCGAAAACATCTCCGCCGAAGGCCTGGTCGAGGCCTCCCAAGTACAGAGAAAGCACGCCGCGCTCTCCGCCGACGAGCAATTGTTCCGCGAACGGATCCGCGACATGCACGACCTCTGGCACGTGCTGACCGGCTACGGGCGCGACCCGCTCGGCGAAACCTGCGTGGTGGCGTTTTCCTATGCGCAAACCGGGTCGACCGGCCTCGCGGTGATCTCGCTGCTCGGCGCGACGAAGATTTCCCGCGCGCTTCCGGGTTCGCCGGTGAAGGCCGCGGTGCTGGAGGCTTACCGGCACGGCCGGGCCGCGGCCTGGCTGCCGGGCGAGGACATGGAGGCCTGCCTCGCCGAGCCGCTCGAAGCCCTGCGCGAGCGGTTGCGCGTTCCCCCGCCGGTGCGCTATCGGGCGATCATCGAGGCGCTGGCCCGCGGCGAAATTACCCCGGTGGGCGTCGCCTCAGGCTGATTTCGGCTTCCAGTACCGGTCGCGCAGCAGGCGTTTGTAGAGCTTGCCGGTCGGGTGGCGCGGCAGCTCGGCTTCGAAGTCCACGGTCCTGGGGCACTTGACGTGTGAAAGATTGGCGCGGCACCAGGCGATCAGTTCCTCGGCCAGCGCCGGCCCCGCGGCCTTCATGTCCGCGGGCTGCACCACTGCTTTGACTTCCTCGCCGAACTCCTCGTTGGGTACGCCGATCACGGCCACGTCCATGACCTTGGGGTGGGTGACCAGCAGGTTCTCGATTTCCTGCGGATAGATGTTGACGCCGCCTGAGATGATCATGAAGTGCTTGCGGTCGGTGAGGTAGAGGAAGCCGTCCGCGTCGAGGTAGCCGACGTCGCCGAGGGTCGACCAGCCCTCGGCATTGCGCGAGGACGCGGTCTTGGCCGGGTCGTTGTGGTATTCGAACGCCGGGCCGTTGGCGAAATAGATCGTGCCTGTTTCGCCCGTGGGCAACAGTGCGCCCTCATCGTCGACGATCCGCACCTCGCCGACCAGCGCGCGGCCCACCGTGCCCCGATGCGCCAGCCAGTCCACGGAGTTGCACGCCACGAACCCATTGCCCTCGGTGCCGGCGTAATACTCGAAGAGCACCGGCCCCCACCAGTCGATCATCGCCTCCTTGACCTGCACCGGGCAGGGCGCGGCCGCGTGGATCGCCACCCTGAGCGAATCGTGCCGATAGCGAGCACGCGCCTCGGGCGCCAGCTTCTGCATGCGCACGAACATCGTCGGCACCCACTGGCTGTGGGTGATCGAATGGCGCTCGATCAACACTAGCGCCTCTTCGGCATCGAAGTGCTCCATGATCACCGAGGTGCCGCCGAAGCGCATCACGGTCATGTTGAAGCGCAAGGGGGCTGCGTGATACAGCGGCGCCGGCGAGAGGTAGATCGAGTCGCTGCCCAGGCCGTACAGCTTGGTCGCGACCATCATGAGCGTGCTCGGCGCGTCGATCGCTTCGTCGAGCAGTTCGGTCTTCACACCCTTGGGCCGCCCCGTAGTGCCGGAGGAATAGAGCATGTCGCGCCCGGCGGACTCGTCCGCGATTCTCGACGCCGGCTGCGCATCTCGCGCGGCCTCCCAGGCGGCATGGCCCGGCAGCACGCCGTTCACCGAGTAGCGCGCGCGAACCGCGGGGCTGCGGATCAGCAATTCGGCGGCCTGCGCGGCGAGGCTCGAAGAGACGATCAGCACCTTGGCCCCGCAGTCGGCGAGGATGTACTCGGCCTCCTGTGTCGAAAGGCGCGAGCTCATCGCGGTAAAAAGCAGCCCCGAGCGCTGCGCCGCGAAGCAGATCTCGAAGTAGCGGGCGTTGTTGTCCATCATCAGCGCGATCGCGTCGCCGCGCTTCAGGCCGAGGCTGCGGAAAAGGTGCGCGCCCTGGTTGGAGCGGGCCTCGAGCTGCCGGTAGGTCACGGTCTCGCCGGTGCGCGCCATGACGTAAGCGGGCTTGTCGGGCGTGGCGAGCGCGTGATGGCACGGGTGGAACATTGGTTTTATTCTTTCTTCATGGTGACATTTTCCATATTAGGCAACTCAACTGCCATGAAAGCCGCTTGCCTGTTGATAAGCGACAAATGAAAGTTCAACTTTATCGGCCTTTCAATCTATTCTTCGCCTCTTGCATAGCCGCCCTCCCGCTGGCTGCGCAGGGCGAGAACGAAGACTGTGTCGATCTGCGTGACGTACCGGTACAACACCACATAGCCGCGCGTGCGGCGCCCGATCACCAGTTCCCTCTTGTTGTCGTATACAGGTCGCCCGATCAGAGGACTCTGTTCGAGCACGGAGATGGCCTGGATGATTTCCCCGATCCGCGCAGGGGCGTCGTCAACTTCGTGCTGAGCGAGATGCGTCAGGATGCGTTCGAAGTCCTCTCCGACCTCGGGCGCAAGCTCGATCCTGGTCATCCCTAGCGCGCCAGCTTCCTCGCGCGCGGACGGGTGGCGGTATTTCCAGCGGCACGATCCTCGAGATAGCGTCGCATTTCGTTCCAGGGGATCGTCTTCCCGGAGGCGACGATTCGGGCATAGCGCTTTTCGGCCACGTCATGGAACTCGCCCAGCCGTTCCGCCTGGTTCGCCTTCTCCGCAATCGCCTCGAGGATAAAACTGTGTGCGGTTGTTCCCGCGCGCTTGGCGGCCCCGACGATGCGCGCTTTCAGGTCTGCAGGCAGGCGGATCGTAGTGGTAGACATGACGAACTCCGGTATCGAGGCTCAATTCTAGCCTAGTTGTAGCACAATGGTGCTACGTCAGCTCAACCTACCCGCAGCGCCCGCCAGATCTTCTCGGAAGTGAGCGGCATGTGCAGCGTCTTCGAGCCGCGCCCGCCGAGCGCATCCAGCACCGCGTTCACTGCGGCCGGCATCGCGCCATGGCAGCCGGCTTCGCCGACGCCTTTGGCCCCCAGCGGATTGAGCGCGCTCGGCACCGACTGGTCGAATGAAGTCTCCAACTCGGGAATCGCCTCGGCGCGCGGCATTGCATAGTCCATGAACGACCCGGTCAGGAGCTGCCCGGTCTCGTCGTATACCGACTGCTCCATGAAAGCCTGCCCGAGCCCCTGCGCTATGCCGCCATGGACCTGCCCTTCGGCCATGAGCGGATTCATGACGCGCCCAATGTCGTCGACCGCAGCGAGGCGCGCAATGCGCACGATGCCGGTTTCGGGATCGATCTCGGCCTCCGCGATCTGGCAGCCGTTCGGCCAGGTCTGCCCGGCCACGGTTTCGAGGTGCTCGATGCGGATGCTGCGCTTCGGCTGCCGGCCGGCGAGTTCTGCAAGGCCTATGGCTCGGTCGGTGCCTGCGATCCGGTAACGGCCTGCGGCGAATTCGATATCGACGGCCGCGGCTTCCAGCGCCTTTGCGGCGAGTTCCCGCCCGGCGTCGATGAGCTTGCGCGTGCCGAGCAGCGTAGCGCTGCCGCCGACCTGCAGCGTGCGCGAGCCGCCGGCGCCGCCGCCGGTTTTGGCAATGTCGGTGTCGCCCTGGATCACGCGCACCTTGTCCGGCGACACCCCGAGCAGCTCGGCAATGATCTGCGCGTAGGCCGTCTGGATGCCCTGCCCGATCTGCTGGGTGCCGGAGACGAGGGTCACGGTGCCGTCATCGGTCATCGTGAGGATCACATTCTCGCTGGTGCGGGCGCTGCCGGTAATCTCGACGTAGCAGCCGATGCCGCGCCCGTAGAGCCGCCCCGCTTTTTCCGCTGCGGTCTTGCGCGCGGCGAACCCGTCCCAATCGGCGGCGTGCATCGCGCCGCGCAGGATCTTGCCGAAATCGCCGCAGTCGTAGATCGCGCCGGCCGGGTTGGTCCACGGCATCTGCTCCGAGGTGACCAGGTTCTTGAGCCGCAGCTCGACCGGGTCGACGCCGAGCTCGCGCGCTGCGGTGCTCACCAGCCGCTCGAGCAGGTAGCCCATCTCAGGGCGGCCGGCGCCGCGGTACGCGTCCACCGGCGAAGTGTTGGTGAAGAGGATCCGCACTTCATGGTCCAGCACCGGGATCGCATACACGCCGGTCGGCGCCCGCGCGCCCGACATCGCCGGCACGCACGCGCCGAAATTCGAGACGTAAGCGCCGACGTTGGCAAGCGAAGTCATGCGCAGCGCCGTAAAGCGATGCTTGTCGTCCAGCGCCAGCTCGGCTTCCACCACGCTGTCGCGGCCGTGCACCTCGGCGAGAAAATTCTCCGAACGGTCGGCGCGCCATTTGACCGGCCGCTTCAACGCGCGCGCTGCAAAGAGGAGCGCCGCATGCTCGGGGTAGGCGTAACCGCGAGCGCCGAAACCGCCGCCGACGTCGGTGCAGACGATGCGCAGCTTGTCCTCGGCCACGCCGAACACCTTGGCGAGCTGGCCGCGCACGGTGTGCGTGTTCTGCGCAGGGCAGTACAGGGTGAAGCGGTCGTCCTCGAATTGCGCGACCAGCGCGCGCGGCTCGATCGGGTTGGCGATCACGCGCTGGTTCACGACCTTGAGCTTGACCACATGCGCGGCCAAGGCAAAGGCGGCATCCGCCGCAGCCTTGTCGCCCATGCGGTAGATGGCCGCGATGTTGCCGTATTCGGGCACGAACGCCGGCGCCCAGTGCACCGGCGCATCGGCGCGTGCGGCCGAAGGAAGGTCCGCATTGGCCGGCAGCGCCTCCCACTCGACTTCGACCAGGTCCGCCGCGTCCCGCGCCTGCTCGCGCGTTTCGGCAATCACCATCGCGACCGCATCGCCCACGAAGCGCGCTTCCTCCGCGGTCAGCGCATTGCGCGGCGGCACGGTCATGTCGGCGCCGCCGGGGCGCTTGTGCATCTGCGTGAAAGGCACCGGGCCAATGCCGGCCGCGACGATGTCCGCGCCGGTGTACACCGCCACGACGCCCGGCGCCGCGCGCGCTGCGGACGTGTCGATGCGAACGATGCGCGCATGCGCGTGGGGCGAGCGCGTAAACGCCGCATGCGCCTGCCGCGGCAGCGAAACATCGTCGGTAAACCGGCCCTGGCCGGACAGCAGCCGCGCGTCCTCGATGCGGCGCATCGGCTTGCCTATCCATTGGGAAGCGCCCGGCTGGGCGATCGGGTCGTGGCTCATGGTCGGGACTCGGTAAGGAAAGGATCGGTCGCGGACTGCGAGGCGATTATGTCAAAGGACGCAACCGCGGGCACCCACGGTTTCGAAGCGGGTCCTGCCAGTCAGCCCGCCAGGCCGAGCGCTTTCTCGAGCGCGGTCGGGTCGACCGGCTTGGTGAGGTGGCGGTCGAACCCGGCCTCGTGCGCGCGCCGCTTGTCTTCTTCCTGCCCCCAGCCGGTGAGCGCAACGAGAACCGTCTTCGCCGCCCAGGCTTGCGGGCGGATCGCGCGGGCACATTCGTAGCCATCCATGCCCGGCATGCCGATGTCGAGCAGCACGAAATCCGGCTTGAGGTCCTCCGCCGCTTTCACCGCCTCGATGCCGTCGTAGGCGATGCGCACTTCGTGGCCGAGCGCCTCCAGCAGCATGCCGAGGCTGTCGGCGGAGTCGCGGTTGTCGTCTGCCAGGACTATCTTCATTTTTCGGGATGCGGCTGTGTTCGGGCTGGAGAGAATAACGTCAAGGGGGCCGAAAAGGGGAGGTTTTGCGCCATGGGCGGATTGCCGCACAATGCGGGTGCGGCAGGGGAGAGAACGTTCATGATGAATTCATACCAGCCCGGCGAGCTCATCTTCGTCCAGGGCCAGGCGAGCGAGTGCGTGTACCTGATCGAGTCGGGCGAGATCGAGCTGCTCGAGAGCACCGAGGACCAGCGCACGCTGCGCATCGCGAAGCTGATCAAGGGCGACCTGCTGGGCGAGATGGCCCTGGTCGACGAGCGGCCGCGGGCGTTTTCGGCGCGCGCGGTCACCGAGTGCACGGTGTCGATCGTCTCGCGCGAGCAGTTCGTGAAGCTCATGTTCCGCGACCCGGCCGAGGGGCTGCGGTACCTCGGCGCCTTCTTCGAGCGCCTGCGCACCACGAACAAGCCGCCCGGCTCCAAGGGCGCCGCCGAAGTGGACAAGACCAACAACGCGCATATCCGCGTTCTGCCGCTGACCAACGCCGGCAAGAAATCGATTCCCGAGGAAGGACTGATCGTCACGCGGTTCCCGTTTCGCGTCGGGCGCGAGCCGCCGGAGGGAAAGTCGCGGCTCAGCAGCAATGACCTCGGCCTGAAAGACACCGATCCCTACCAGGTCTCCCGGGAGCACTTCTCGATCGAGGTCGATGCCGAGGGCGTCGTCCTCCACGACCGCGGCAGCTTCCACGGCACCATCGTCAACGGCCACCAGATCGGCGGCAACCGCATCGTCGGCTCGGTTCGCCTCCAGCCGGGCGGCAACGAAGTCATCGCCGGCGAGCCGGACTCCCCTTTCCGGTTCTCGGTGACGGTCAGCACGGGCTGAGCCCGCCGGCGGTTCTCTTTCCTTGTCAAATATGGAAAGTAAACTGCCCTGCGATCCTCATGGGTATTGAATCTTAGTGAATTAATGTTTCACTTTGCCGGTCTGGACGCGCCCGGCAGGAAATCGTCGAGCGGCACCCCAAAGCTGTTCAACGCCCACGACACGAGGTTGTACTGGCCGATGGTGAACACCACGTCCATGAGCTGCTCGGTGACGTAGTCGGCGCTCAAGGCCGCCCAGGTCGAATCCGAAACCACCGAGTTCTCGAACAAGTCGTCCGCCGCCTGCAGCAGCGCCGCTTCGCGCGGGCTCCACTTGCCGTTGGGGCCCGCTTTGACCTGCTCGATCTCGGCGTCGCTGATGCCGCCCCGCTTGGCAATCTCCACATGCTGCGCCCATTCGTATTCGGCCTGGTTCAGCCAGCCGATGCGCAGGATCAGCAGTTCGCGGTCCCGCAAGGGCAGCGTCTGCTTGTGGAGGATGTGGCCCGCGAAGACCGTCCAGCGCCGCGTGAGCGCCGGATGGTGCATCAGCACGCGAAACAGGTTCAGGTCGCGGCCGGCGAAGCGGTTCTTGGCGGCCGTCTCGGCATCCTCGCCCTGCAAGGCGGCGAGGTCGCGAAAAGGGATGCGTTGCTTGCGCGTGATCATCGGGTGCCTCCGTGGGTCGGCGAAGTTTAACCGGCGGCACCACTACAATCCCTGCATGGACCTTTCACCAGATCTCCTGCTCGTCAACGGGCGCATTCATACGCTGGACGTTACCGATCGGACCGTCGAGGCTCTGGCTGTACGAGGCGGAACGATCGAAACCGCCGGCAGCACTGCCGAGATCGCCGCCTTGCCCGGCCCGGGCACACGCGTGCTCGACCTCCAAGGCAAGACGGTGGTCCCCGGGTTCTACGACGCGCATCCGCACCTCGACCGCATGGGGCTTCGCGACCTCTGCGGCGTGAGAATCGCGCACTGCAAATCGGTCGAAGCGATTTGCGCCGCGATCCGAGAAGCCGCTGCGCACACGCCGCCGGGCGAATGGATCGTCACGCTGCCGATGGGCGCGCCGCCGGAGGACTATGTCTTCGAGCCGGCGCAACTCGCGGAAGGGCGCTTTCCGAACCGGCAAGACCTCGATCGCGCGGCGCCGAATAACCCGGTCTATATCCGCTCGCCCTGGGGATGGTGGAGCCGGCTGCCGCTGCCTTCGGTTGCGAATACACGCGCGCTCGCCGCCGCCGGCATCACGCGCGACACGCAGCCGCCGCCCAAAGTCGAGATCGTCAAGGATGCCGCGGGCGAGCCGAACGGCGTGTTCCTCGAGCGCAACTGGGCGCCGATCCTCGAGTACACGCTGTTCGAATGCGTGCCGCGCTTCACCTATGAGGATCGCTACGCCGGTTTGCGCCACGCGGTGCGCGAGAGCAGCGCGGCCGGCACCACGGCGGGCTTCGAAGGCCACGGCGTCACGCCGCAAGTCATCGATGCCTATCGCAGGCTGGCGGCCGCGGGCGAACTGACGTTGCGCATGCAGCTGCCGCTTTCGGTGCCGAGCGCGGCTTTCGGCGACCGCAAGATCGGCGAGATGCTCGCGCACTGGGCGCCGAGAATCGCGGGGCGCGGCTCTGAGGCCGGCGGCGCCGGCCTGCTCCGGGAGGAGGGCCTTTGCCTCGACGTGGCCGATCCCAACTCGGCGCGCATCATTGCGCGCGGCTATCCGTATGAGCAGTGGGCCGGGCACTTCTACCAATCGCTGCCGCACGAGCGGCTGGTCGCTCTGGGCCTGCAGGCCGCGCGCCTCGGCATCCGCGTGGCCACCCTCGTGTGCTATGAGCTGGAGCGCGTGCTGCAGGCCTTCGAGGAGATCGACGCGCAGGTGCCGATCCGCGATCGCCGCTGGGTCGCGGTGCATGTCACGCAAGCGACGCCGGAGCAGATTCGGCGCATCAAGAAACTCGGGTTGGTCGCCACCGTCACGCCCGGCTTCATGTACATGGCGAAGGATCGCTTCAATTTGCAGGCGCTCGGTGCACGGGGCACGCCGATCCGCGAGTTGCTCGACGCCGGCGTGCCGGTCGCGCTTTCCACTGACGGCGTGCCGCACTCGATGCTGTTCGCGCTCTGGGAAGCGATCGCGCGCTGGGACAACGACGGCAAGCAATCGCTGGGGCCCAGCCGGTTATCTCGAAAGGAAGCGTTGCGGCTGGCAAGCGTCGCCGGCCACTACCTCACCTGGAACGAGGCGACGCACGGGCCGCTTGCGCCCGGCATGGCGGCGGACTTCGTCGTGCTGAATGAGGATCCGCTCACCTGCGATCTGGAGCGCATCCGCCATATCGCGGTGGAGAGGACTTTCGTTGCGGGTCGCCAGGTTTACGGCGCCGAGCTCGCCTGACGCCTAGAGCGCTTCGTCCAGCACCGCGATCAGCCGGTCGACTTCCTCGAGGGTGTTGTAGTGCGCCATCGAAACCCGCACCACGCCGTTCACCCCCCGCAAGCGGAGCGCGTCGATGAGGTCGGCGCTGTAAAAATCGCCGAAGCGGAAGCCGATGCCGCGCGCATCGCCAAAAGCCGGGATCGATGACGAATCGCGCTTGGCCACGACAAAACTGACCGTGGCCACCCGGAGAGCGCGATCTGCGCTGATCTCGCCGATGATCTTCGTGTCGCGGCGGGCGTCGAGGTAGCCGAGCAGTCGCGCCGCCAGGCTTTCCTCATGCGCTGCGATCTGCTCGAAAGCTTTCCCGATCGGATCGGCGCCGCCGCGGCCGAGCGCTTCGAGGTATTCGACCGCTCCCGCCGCGCCCCAGGCCAGCTCGAAATTGAGGTTGCCCGGCTGCAGCTTGTAAGGGATGTCGCCTTCGCCGACGCAGTCGTGGTTGATGCTGGGCAGCTTCGCAAGCAGATCGCCGCGCGCGTAGAGCATCGCGACGTGCGGGCCAAAAACCTTGTAGAGGCTGATCGCGTAGTAGTCGGCGCCGATCGCCTGCACATCGACCCGGCGATGCGGAGCAAAGGCGACGCCGTCGATGCACACCTGCGCGCCGCGCTCGTGCACGTAGCGGGCGATCGCCGCCGCGGGATGGATGGTGCCGAGCACGTTGGAGACATGCGTGAAGCACGCCAGCCGCGTGCGCGCGCCCATGAGCTTGCCGAGTGCATCGAGCTCCAGCCGCAAGGTGCTGCGGTCGATCTTCCAGACGTCGATGTGGATGCCGGCGCGCTCGAGGG
>JANMDK010000111.1:0-2741 GCA_031376265.1 Pseudomonadota bacterium | reverse complement strand
CGGCATGGTTTACGCGGTTCCGATCGCCGGGCAGACCGACAACTTCAAGGTCATCAACGGCAAGCTCTACATGTTCGGCGGCGCCCGCTCGAAGCTCTTCTTCGAGATGGATGAGGAGAAGAACCTCAAGCTCGCGGACGGGTACTGGACGAGCGAGGTCAAGGGGTCCGACTGGCGGCTGCAGTCGTGGAAGCGCGTGTTCTTCAACAAGCTGCCGCACTACAAGACCAATGCCGAGCTCGCCGCCGAATATGAGCAGCGAACCGGCAAGAAACTCTAGGGCGCTGCCCCTCTAGGTCCGCTCGAGGATGTGCAGGCCGCGCACGCGGTCGAGCAGGTAGATCAGCCCGCGGTCGTCGACCGTCACGTCGTTGCTCTGCACGCGCGGACCCTGCGCCGGCGTCGGCAGGTACCACGCGGTTTCCTTCATCGCATGCGGGTTCGAGAAATCCACCATGCGCAGGCCGTGCGCGAACCACGCCACGGGAATTTCGGTGCCGGTGACTTTCTCGCAGGGCTGGTGGCAGCCGGTAAACGTCGGCGCCGGCCGGCCGTCTTCCGCGTCCACCTGGAAAGTACCGATCGGCACCGGGTGCTTCTCGTCGGTGATGTCGACGATCCACAGGAATGAAGGCGGCGCCTCCTCCTGGCGCGTCACGTCCTCGTCGGCAACGATCATCATCTTGCGGCCCCGCACGAGGAAAGGCACCGGCAGCGCGGTGTGCGTCGGCCAAGGGTAAGGCGGGCTCCAGTCGAGGCCCGAGACGAACTTGGGCTTGGTGATGTCGTCGATGTCGAGGATCACGAGGCCGCCGAGCCAGTAGCTCGTGTACAGGCGGTTGCCCATGCGCAGCGGATGGTGGCAGCGATGCTCGGTGCCCTGCCAGGTCGGCGTCTCGCCGCCCGCGATGTGCTGCCCCGGCATGTGCCAGCGGCCTACTTCCGCCGGCTTGGCCGGGTTGCGTAGGTCGACGATCTTCATGATCGTGCCGACGTAACCGTCTTCGGTCGCCGAGGTGTACGCGTAGTCGCCGTCGAAATCGAAGCGGTGACAGCCCTTGCCCGGCGTGATCCAGTCGGTGATCTTTTTCGGCTCCTTCGGGTTCGACACGTCGTAGATGCCGAGGCCCGCCTGGAAATCGCGTGGCGCAAGCTGCGGCGAAACGAACTCGCGGTTGATCACCATGAGGTCCTTGGCCACGCGCACCTTGTGCGAGTGTGTGCCGGGCACCATGCCGAGGCGCGAGATCTCCTTCGGGTTCTTCGGGTCCGAGACGTCGACGATGGTCGTGCCGTCCGGGCTGCGCATGTTGCCGACGTAGGCGATGTTGCGGTCGACGACCACCTGCCCGCCGCCGCCGCAGTCGAAGTACGCGACTTCCTTGATGCCCTTGCCCTGACCCATGGATTGCCCGGAGAGCTTTCGAATGAAGGGCGGAATTATGCGCCAGGCGCAGGGGGAGCTTTCGCTTCGGGACAGCCGTTTCGCTGTATCACCTCACCAGCAGCGAGGCGAGCCCGAGCAGCAGCGCCATGCTGGCCACGTTGGTCGCCGTGGTCAGGAAAATCGACGATGCGACCACCGGGTCGGCTCCGAGCTTCCTCAGGACGAGCGGCATCACCGCGCCACAGGCGCCGCTGATGACGCAGCTGCCGATCATCGCGAGGAACACCACCAGGCTCAGCATGAACGCGTTCGGCATGTGCTTGACCGCGGCGACGACGTACATGACGCTTGCCGCAACCACGCCGACCAGGGCGCCGTTGAGCAGCCCGAGCAGCGCCTCCTTGAGCACCAGCGCCTTTTGCTTGCCGAGCTCAAGCTCGCCGAGGAACACCGCGCGCAGGGTCACCGCCAGCGCCTGGCTGCCGGTATTGCCCGACTGCCCCGCCAGCACCGGAAGGAACATCGTGAGGATCAGGAGCTTCTCGATGGTCTCCTGGAAGAGGCCGATCACGCCGGCCGCCACCATTGCAGTGATCAGGTTGAGCTGCAGCCAGCGATGGCGCTGCCACAGGCTGCGCCACCACGGCGTGGACGCGCCCTCCGCCTTCACGACGCCGACCATTGCGCCGGCCTGCGCGCTCGACTCGAGCAGGCGCTCGTGCTCGAGCGACAGGTTCTCGTAGAGTTTTTTCGCTTCGAGGTGCAGCAGGCGCACCTCGAGCAGGTTCCGGACGCGCGCGAGGACCTCGGCCGACTCGAACGGCTTGGTGAGGAAATCCCGGGCCCCGGCGCGCAACGCATGCAGCTTCTCCTCGGGCTGCGCCGTGATGACCAGCACCGGCAGGTAGCCCTCCGGCTCGAGGACCTTGAGCTGCTCCATGACCCCGAAACCGTCCAAGCCGGGCATCTGCAGGTCGAGCAGGATCAGGTCGTAGCGGTTGCGGCGGTGAAGCTCGCATACCTCGGTCGGGTCCATGGTGGATGCGACGCCGGAATAGCCGCTGCTCCGAAGGATGAGTTCGAGCAGGCGCACGTTGGCCCGCTGGTCGTCGACGACCAGGATCCTGGCGTTGCGGATGGCGGCGGCATCGACCATGGCCGATTATGAAGCGATGCTAGAATCGTCGCAGGGCCATCGCGGAGGAGGTCTCGATGGATACGTTCCGCTGCCAGAATCCCGGATGCTGCAAGGAATCGGACTTTTCGATGGCGCAGGTCCGCCCGCGCGATTCGAGCGTCCAGTGCCAGCATTGCCACACCATCCACCGGCTCGAAGTGCAGCCCGCCAAGCGCG
>JANMDK010000094.1:0-9790 GCA_031376265.1 Pseudomonadota bacterium | reverse complement strand
CATCACCTCGGCGGCCGCGTAGCCCAGCATACGCTCGGCGCCGACGTTGAAGATCTGGATGACGCCCTTGGCGTCCGTGGCGATGCTGGAGAAGTTCGCGCTGTTGAAGATCGCGCTCTGCAGCGCGCCCGCCTTCTGCAGCGCTTCCTCGGCCTGTTTGCGGGCGGTGTTGTCGGTGCCGATCAGCAGGTACCCGATGATTTCTTCCTGGGCGTCGCGCAGCGCGGTAACCGAAACGACGGCGGGGAACCGGCTGCCGTCCTTGCGGAAGTAGGTCAGCTCGTAGATGTCCTCGATGCCGCGCGAGGCCTTGAACACCAGCGCTTCGAAGCCGGGCGTGATCGTGGTGCCGAACTCGAGGCTCAGTTCGGCCGCGCGAGCGATGACTTCCATCGGATCCGAAATGTCGGCCGGGGTGATCTTGTTGAGCACGTCGGCGGCCGCATAGCCGAGCATTCGCTCGGCGCCGACGTTGAAGATCTGGATGACGCCCTTGGCATCGGTGGCGATGCTCGAGAAATTCGCGCTGTTGAAGATGGCGTCCTGCAGCGCGCCGGTCTTGAGCAGGGTTTCGCTGCGGCCCGGCTCGATCGAGATGTCGATGACGCCGCTGTGGTCGTTTGCTGCCTGCATTCCCGCCTCCTGGTGCGCCATGGAAGCGCGGAGGCGATTGTGCTCAGCTAGCGCCGGTTGGTCTGTTCGTCAACGAACATTCGCGCCCGCAGGGGGAGTCCTCATGCCCCGCCGTTGACCACCAGCGTCTGCCCGCTGACGTAATCGCTGTCGGGGCTGCAGAAGAGGTACACCGAGCCGGCGGCTTCCTCCGGCAGGCCGCCACGGCCAAGCGGGATCATCTGGTTCATCGCCGCGATGCGGCCGGCCTGCACGCCGACTTTCACCTGACGCCCCTGCACGTCGATCGTGCCGCCCTCGCCTTCGGACAGCGGCTTGGTGAGGCGCGTCTGGATGTAGCCGAACGCAACCGCGTTCACCGTGACGTGGTAGCGGCCCCACTCCTTCGCCAATGTGCGCGTGAGGCCCTGGATGCCCGCCTTGCCCGCCGAGTAGTTGGACTGGCCGGCGTTGCCGTTGACGCCGGAAGTGGAGGAGATGTTGACGATCTTCCTCACGATGCGCTGGCCGGCTTTCTGCTCGGCCTCGACCGCGGTGCGCAAGTGGCCGACGAAGGCTCTCAATATGCGGAAAGGCGCGGTCAGGTGCACGTCGAGAATCGCGTACCACTGCTCGTCGGTCATCTTCTGGATCACGCTGTCCCAGGTATAACCGGCGTTGTTGACCACGATGTGGCAGCCGCCGAGCTTTTCGACCGCGGTGTTGATGATGCGCTCGCCGAAATCCGCCGCGGCCACGTCGCCGTTGCAGGCCACCGCCTCGCCGCCGAGTTTCCTGATCAGCTCGATGGTTTCGCTGGCCGGCCCCTCGTCCAGGTCGTTGACCACGATCCTTGCCCCGTCGCGCGCGAGGCGCAGCGCGATCTCCCGGCCGATCCCACGGCCCGACCCCGTGACGACTGCCACCCGCCCGTCCAACTGTCCCATTTTTCCCCTCCTTTAAAGGGGCCAGGCTCAAACCTGACACCCATGCGCTTCTATGAATTGACCAATCTAGCCGTGTCAGGTTTGAACCTGGCCCCCCGTGTCAGGTTTGAGCCTGGCCCCTTTAAGGTTTTACGTTCGACATCACGATGGTGCCGCTGGCGGCGAACATCCCGCCGACGCCATGGCAGACGCCGACTTCCACGCCCGGCACTTGCGCCGGCGCGATGCCGCGGACCTGGCGCACGCTTTCCTGCAGCGCGAACATGCCGTACATGCCGGTGTGCGTGTACGAGAGCCCGCCGCCGTTGGTGTTCATCGGCAGCTTGCCGCCGGGCGCGGTGTTTCGCTCGGCCACGAAATCGCCGGACTCGCCCTTGCCCACGAAACCGAGGTCCTCGAGCCCATACAGCGGCAAGTGCGCGAACGCGTCATAGACCATGAGGTGATCGACATCCGAGTGCTTGATCCCCGCCGACTCGAATGCGCGCTTGCCGGCCACGCGGAAGGCGCGCGAGCTGCCGAAGTCTTCCATCTGGCTGATCATCGGCGTCTCGACGCTCTCGCCGGTGCCGAGGATGTACACCGGCTTCTGCGGGAAATCCTTCGCCCGGTCGGCGCTGGTGAGGATCAGCGCACCGCCGCCGTCGGTCACCAGGCAGCACTGCAGGATGCGGAACGGGTACGCGATCATGCGCGAGTTGAGCACATCCTCGACCGTGATCGGGTCGCGAAACATCGCCCGCGGATTCTTCGCCGCCCACTCGCGCTGGACCACCGCGACCATGGCCAATTGCTCCTGCGTCATCCCACGATCCTTGAGGAAGCGCAGCACTGGGATCGTAAATTGAGATGGCGGTCCGAAAATCCCATAGGGCGCTTCGAACTGTCCCTGCAGGCTGGAAGGCGGGATGGTTCGCGGCAATGCACCGACGCGCGACTTGCCGCTTTCCCCGTGCGTAATCAACACCGTCTTGCACAGGCCGGCGCTGATCGCCGCCGCCGCGTGCCGCACGTGCAACATGAACGAGCATCCCCCAACGGCGGTGCCATCCACCCAATTCGGCGTAATGCCCAGGTAGTACGCAACCTCAGTGGGGGTATTGCCCGCGGTGGCCACGCCGTCGATGTCTTGCGGCTTGAGGCCGGCATCCGCCAACGCGTTCAGCGCCGCGTCGGCATGCAACTGGATTTGAGACAGGTTCGGAACAATGCCGAGCTCGGTGGTCTCGGCCGCGCCGACGATCGCTACGCTGCCGGGCTTCATGCCACAGCCTCGGATAAATGCAGCGGCGTGAAGTGCACCAGCGAGATCTCTTCGGACTTTTTCGCGAAGACGGCTTTCACTTTCATGTCGAGCACCAGGGCTTCCGGCGTCTGCGGCACGCCGACGATGTTGGTCATCATGCGCGGGCCTTCGTCGAGCTGCACCACGGCGATCGAATACGGCGGCAAGAAGCCCGGCGTCGGCCGCGCGTGGATCACGTAGCTGTGCAGCGTGCCCTTGCCGGTGGCCTTGAAGACCTGGACGTCCTTGCTGCCGCACTTGGGGCAGAACGGCCGCGGCGGAAAGTAGGCTTTCTCGCAGGCGCTGCAGCGCTGGAGCCGCAGCTCGCCCGCGCGGGTGCCCTCCCAGAAATGCTTCGTTTCCGGCGTTGGCGCGGGCAATGGAACGCTGGACTGCTGGTCGGCCACGGGCTACTCCTTCCTCTGTTCGGGTGGCCGGATCATCACTTGGTTTGATGCGGATCGGCAAGCGCCCCATGCCATCGCGGCCATGTGATATCATTTTCGAAACTGATATCAGCGAGGGAATCCATGCCGAACATCAGCTTGCGAGGCATCGATGCCCCGACGCTGTCGCGAATCAAGTCCAACGCGCGCCGGCGCAAAGTCAGCGTGAACCGCCTGATCGTCGAAACCCTGCGCGAACACTACGCTACGCCAGGCCAGGCATTCGACGACCTCGACGCCCTTGCAGGCGCCTGGTCGAAGTCGGCGGCCAGGGCTTTCGAAACGGCAGTCGCGCCCTTTGCGGAAATCGACGCCGGCCTGTGGGTCCGGCCGGCCGGACCCCGCGGAAAAGCCGCCGGCAGGCGCGGCAAGGCGCCGTGACCGCGCTGATTGTCGATACCAACGCCTACAGCGGCTTCATGCGGGGCAACCAAAAGGCCGTGCGCGCGCTTCGCGCCGCCCCCGAAATCCATTTGCCCTTGATCGTGCTGGGCGAGTTGCTGGCCGGCTTCGCTGCGGGGACCAGGACGCAGAAAAACCGGGAAGAACTTGCGCGCTTCATGGGTTCGCCGCGCGTGCACCTGATGTGCCCCGACAACAAGACCGCTTCGCACTACGCCGACGTGTTCGTCGAATTGCGCAGGCTTGGCGCCCCGATTCCGACAAACGACCTTTGGATCGCAGCGCTTGCGCGCCAGCATCGGCTTCCCCTGTTGAGCTTCGATGCCCACTTTGGAATGATCCCGGGGGTCGTCCTTGTGAACCGCCCCTCCCCTGCTTAGACTCGGGTCCCCATGACTACGCCTCATTGATCAAACAGTTCCCGCTGGAGTAAGGTTCGCGCATGGCGGCGAACCCGGAAATGCAGAAGGCGGCGGCGATCGGCGACCGGATGGACGATCAGTCAGTTGTGCGGCGCATCCTGGAACATATCGAGCGCCGTACCACCGACGCAGGCACCGAGGTTTGGCTCGAGCCGGTGGCGCATTACCGGTCGCCAGATCGCTATGCCGCGGAACTCGCCCTGCTGCGCCGCTACCCGGTCGCCTTCTGCCCTTCGGCCGCGCTCGCCGAAACCGGCGCGTACATCGCCCGCGAAGCCGCAGGCACGCCGCTACTGGCAGTCCGAGCTGCCGACGGCACGGTCAAGGCCTTCCGCAATGCCTGCCGCCACCGCGGCATGCAGGTGGCCGAAGGCTCGGGCTGCAAGAAGGCTTTCGCCTGCCGCTATCACGGCTGGACCTACGGCCTCGATGGCGCCTTGAAGCGCATCCCGCACGAAGAAGGCTTCCCCGGAATCGAGAAGGGCGAGCACGGCCTCGTCCCGGTCGGGGTCGAGGAACGCAACGGCATCGTCTTCATCACGCAGGAGCCTTCGGGCAAGGAACTCGAAGACCTGCCGGCGCTGATCCTCGCAAACCAGCGCATCTTTGCCGAGGTGGAAGAGACGGTCATCGAGGCCAACTGGAAAATCTTCCTTGAAGGCTTCATCGAGGGCTACCACATCCGCTCGACGCACCCGGAAACCTTCCTGCCCTACGGATTCGACAACCTCAACCTGATCGACCATTTCGGGCGCAACAGCCGGGTGACCTATCCCTTCCGGCGCATCCGCAAGCTGGCCGATCTGCCGGAGGAGGAGCGAAAGGTCACGGGTTTCCTCACCTACGTGTACCAGCTTTTCCCGAACGTGCTGATCACCCGGCTCTCCTCCCACACGAAACTCGTGATCCTCGAGCCGCTGACGATCGGCACCACGAAGATGATCGTCTACTCGCTCACCAACGGCGACGGGCCCGGCGCGGTAGAGGAAGCGAAGCGCGACGCGGAATTCGTGAGCACCACCGGCGCCGCGGAAGACCGCGAGGTCGTCAAGGCGATCCAGCGCGGCCTCGCGAGCGGCGCCAACGACGTGTTTACCTTCGGCAAATTCGAGAGCGCGATCGCGCACTTCCACCGCACGCTGACCGCCTCGCTAGGCTAGGGCTTCAGCGCCTTGTAAAGAAACGGCAGGCTGGTGTCCATGCGGTAGTCGACGTCCGAATGGTTGTCGTCGAATTCCTCGTACGTGTGCTTCACGCCGGCGGCCGTAAGCCGCGCCGAAAGCAGGCGCGTGCCGTAGTGGATGTGGTACTGGTCGCGCCAGCCGCAGTCGATGTAGATCGCGCGCAGCTTTTTCAGGTTGGCGCGGTACTTGGCCACCATGTTGATCGGGTCGTTGGCCTGCCAGTGCTTCCAGCAGGACGGGATCACCTCGCCCGACTCCATATTGAACGGCACCCGAAAACCGTTCGGCGCTGCCGGATCCGGATCGTACGTCGCCGCCATGCAGAGGTTCATGATCGCGTGCGTTTCCGAGCCTGAGAGCTTCTCGCGCGCCCAGACGCTCGCGAGGAAGCGCTTGATGCGCCCGTCGTCCAGGCCCGCGTCGAGGCCTTTGCGCTTGGCTTCGGCCAGCGCGTTGTACGCCCCGGTCTTCCTTTTGGCCGCGCGGTACTTCGACAACTCGTTGAGCGTGTTCGGCCAGTCGTGCCAGTAGACGAAGTCGAAGTAGGAATCGCCGGAGTGGTCGGCGATCGCTCCCCAATATTGCGGATACTTCATCGCATGCACGATCGCGCCGTAGCCGCCGGAGGACTTGCCGAAGCAGCCGCGGTGATTCCGGGAAGCCAGCGTGCGGAATTCGCTGTCGACGAACGGGATGATTTCCGTGGTGAGGTAGTCGGCATAGTTGCCGATGGCCGACGAGTTCACATACTGGTTGCCGCCGAGCGCGGTAAAGCAATCCGGGAAAACGATGATCACCGGGCCCATCTTCTTTTCATGGATCAGCCGTGCGGCGCGCTCCGCGACGTTGTCGCCGAAAGGTTTCCAGCCGGTGTGCGAGAGCCCGGAACCAGTGAATCCGACAAGGTCGTAGAGCACCGGGAAGCGCTCTCGCGTAGACGCCCGGTATTGGGGTGGCAACCACACGCCGACCTTGCGCACATGCGGATCGCCGAGCGGATTACCTTTCAGGATCCTCGACTTGTGTTCGAGGACAAGAATCGAGCCGGAGGACGCCTTGGAATGTTTGAGTGCCATTGCAGGATTGTTACATGTCCTTGCAATACCCTTACGATAGTTGCCCACTAAGCGCGGTAACCGACATAGGGTTTCCGGGGTCGGGCGTATCGTCCGGGCGTGCTGCATACCTTCCTCTCCCAGAACCGAACAGAGCTCATCGACCGATGCCGGGCCAAGGTCGCGCTTCGCCGCAACGTGGCGACCCCCAAGGCCCAGCTCGAAAGCGGCATCCCGAAATTTCTCGACCAGCTCATCCATACGCTCGAGGTGGAGCAGACGGCCGAGCCCATGAAGAGCCGGACGATTTCCGGGCCCTCGGGCGGCGGCCCGGTCGCTTCCGAAATCGACGCGGCCGGCGCCCGCCATGGCCGGGAACTGCTCGAGCAGGGCTATACCGTCGAGCAGGTGGTCCACGACTACGGGGACCTGTGCCAGGCGGTGACCGAAATGGCCTTCGAGCACGCCATTACGGTCGAGGTGCACGAATTCCAGACCCTGAACCGGTGCCTCGATAACGGAATCGCCGCCGCCGTCAGGGAGTTCGGCGTGCAGAGGGACCGCATGTTCGAAAACGGCGGCATCCGGAGCTCGAACGAGCGCATGGGGTTCCTCGCGCACGAGCTGAGGAACCACCTCCATTCGGCGACGCTGGCCTCCGCCGCGATGAAAACCGGCGTGGTCGGGACCGGCGGCGCCACCGCCGCCGTGCTGGACCGGAGCCTGGTGGGAATGCGCGTGCTGATCGACCGCGCCCTGGCCGACGTGCGGGTGACCGCGGGCCTTGGATCGACGCCTGAGGTGTTTTCGGTCGCTGAATTCATCGCCGAAGCGGGATTTACCGCGTCCTTCGAGGCGAAAGGCTGGGAGTGCGGCCTCAAGGTGGCCGAAGTCGATCCCGGGATCGGGCTGAAGGCGGACCGCGGCCTCTTGAGCGCGGCGGTAGCGAACCTGCTGCAGAACGCCTTCAAGTTCACGCATTCGCACACCGACATCCTCCTGACGGCGAAAGCGCAAGAGAAGCGGATCCTGATCGAGATCGAGGACCGTTGCGGCGGCCTGCCCCCGGGCAGCGCGCAGCACCTGTTCGATCCTTTCTCGCAAAGCGGGGAGAACAAATCCGGTCTGGGGCTGGGGCTGGCGATCTGCAAGCGCAGCGTCGAAGCCAACGAAGGCGTGCTCAGCGTGCGCGACCTGCCCGGGGTCGGGTGCGTCTTCACGATCGACCTGCCCTGCCACGATCTGCCCGAACTGCAACCTCTGCCGGCGTAACCGGCTAGATCACGCCTTCGGCCGCCAGCGCGGCCCGGGTGACCGAGTCGTACCCCAGCACCCCCCCGTAGATCTCCTCGTTGTGCTCGCCCACTTTGGGTCCGGCCCAGCGCACCTCGCCCGGCGTGGCCGACAGTTTCGGAAACACATTGGCCATCCACAGATTCTGGAATGTCGGGTGCGGCACCTTGACGATGGATTCCCTCGCCTTGAACTGCTCGTCCTCCAGCATGTCCGGCGCGCGGTAGATCTTTCCGGCCGGAACGCCACCCGCGTGGAGCAAGCGCAGCACCTGAGCGGAGTCGAAACCGCTGGTCCAATCGTCAATGAGCGCATCCAGCTCCGCCTGGTGCTCGCCGCGCGCAATGTGCGTGGCATAACGTGGATCGCCGGCAAGCTCCGGTCGTCCCATGGTTTCGGCCAGGCGCTTCCAGACGCTGTCCTGGTTCGCGCCGATGAGGATCTGCCCATCCTGGGTCTTGTAGACATTGGACGGCGCAATCTTCGGCAGGATCGAGCCGGTGCGCTCGCGGATCACGCCGGCCTCGGTGTATTCGGGCACCGTCGACTCCATCATCGCAAGCACCGCTTCATAGATCGCGCTGTCCACCACCTGGCCTTCGCCGGTGGCATGGCGGTGATTGAGCGCCATCAGCGCGCCCAGGCAGGCGTAAGTTGCGGCGAGCGCATCGCCGATCGAAAGGCCCACGCGCGAAGGCGGCGTCGACGGATCGCCCGCGAGATAGCGCATGCCGCCCATCGCCTCGCCGATCGACCCGTAGCCCGCCCGGCTCGAATACGGCCCGGTCTGCCCGTAGCCCGACACCCGCACGACGATCAGCGCGCGGTTCAGCGCTCGAAGCGATTCGTAGGCGAGATTCCATTTCTCGAGCGTCCCCGGACGGAAATTCTCGACGAGGAAATCCGACTTGGCGAGGAGCTCCCTCAGCACCTGCTGGCCCCTGGGCGTGCGCAGGTTGAGGGTGATGCACTTCTTGTTTCGCGCGATCACCGGGAACCACACGGGCTTGCCCTGCCCCCAGGTGCGCATCGGGTCGCCCTCGCCCGGCAGCTCGATCTTGATGACCTCGGCGCCGTGGTCGGCCATGAGCTGGCCGCAGAACGGGCCGGCGATGAGCTGGCCCATCTCGATGGAGCGCAGGCCGCTAAGTGCACCCTTCGATGTCCCCTTGCCCGCGGCCGTCATTCCGGCTGGATGCCCGCGGCCTTGATGAGCTTCGCGAACTTGTCGTGCTCCGACTTGGTGAACGCGGCGAAATTCTCGGGCGTGCTGGCTATGGGCTCGGCGCCGAACTGCCCGAGGCGCTCCTGCATGTCCGGCTGGCGCACGACCTTGGCGATCTCCTGCTGGATGCGCAGGACGATTTCCTTCGGCGTTGCCTTGGCCGCGTACATGCCATACCAGGCGTACGTCTCGTACTCCGGGTAGCCGGCCTCGATCGCGGTCGGCACATCGGGCATCGACGGATGGCGTGCCTTGCCGGCCACCGCGAGCACGCGCAGCTTGCCCGACTTGTAGTGCTGCAAGGCGGTGAGCGTGCTGGTGAAGCCGGTCTCGATCTGCCCGCCGAGCATGTCGGTCATGATCTGCGAGCCGCCTTTGTACGGGATGTGCTCGAGGTTGATGCCCGCGAGCTGCTTGAACTGCTCGCCCGCGAGGCGCGAGGACGGCTCGGAGCTGCCGAAGCGCAGCCTGCCCGGATTGGCTTTTGCGAGGGCGACGAATTCCTTGAGCGTGGTCGGCAGGCTCGGGATCACGACGATCACCCAGGGCGAGCGCGCGATCAGCGTCACCGGCGCAACGTCCACGACCGGGTCGAATGGCATCTTCGTCACGAGGCTCGAGTTGATGACGTGTGCGGCCACCACTACGACGAGGTTGTGGCCGTCCGGCGGCGACTTGAGCACCACGTCCGTCCCGGTAATGCCGTTGGCACCCGCGCGGTTCTCGACGAACACGTTCTGGCCCCAGGACTCCGAGAGCTTCTGCGCGATCGTGCGGCTGATGATGTCGGTGCCGCCGCCCGGCGCGTACGGCACGACGATGCGCACAGGCTTGGTGGGAAAGGGCTGGGCATGGACGGACGAAGCCGCCAGCGCGGCCATGAGAGCGAAAACAAACCTTGAAATAGCCTTCATTCAGT
>JANMDK010000091.1:0-10733 GCA_031376265.1 Pseudomonadota bacterium | reverse complement strand
CATTCTATCCTCCCATCGCCCTGAAGTAGAATGCGCTTTTCCGAGGGAGAACAACATGCGCAATCAAATTGCCGCCCTGGCCGTAGGACTGCTGCTCGTCGGCCCGGCCGCCGCGGCCGACAAGGTCAAGATCGGATTCATCTCAACGCTTTCGGGACCGAACGCCGCCATCGGCGTCGACATCCGCGACGCCTTCAACCTCGCGCTCAAGCTCAACGGCGGAAAGCTCGGCGGATTGCCGGTGCAGATGGAAATCGGCGACGACCAGTTCAAGCCCGAGGTCGCCAAGCAGCTGGCCGAGAAGTACGTGCGCCTGGACAAGGTCGACATCCTCACCGGCATCGTGTTCTCGAACATCATGCTGGCGGCGGTCCCGGAAGCCTTCAACGCAAAAATTCCCTATGTCAGCCCGAACGCGGCGCCCTCGCCGCTGGCCGGCAAGCAGTGCAACCCGTGGTTCTTCGCCACCTCGTGGCCGAACGACGCCTTCCACGAGGCCGCCGGCAAGCACGCCACCGACAAGGGCTACAAGAGCACCTACCTGATCGCGCCGAATTACCAGGCCGGCAAGGACTCGCTCGCCGGGTTCAAGCGCTACTACAAGGGCAAGGTGGCCGAGGAGGTCTACACCAAGCTCGGCCAGCTCGACTATTCCGCCGAGCTCGCGCAGGTGCGCGCGGCCAAACCCGACGCCCTCTACGTCTTTCTTCCCGGCGGCATGGGCGTGAATTTCATCAAGCAGTTCGTCGGCGCCGGCCTTTCAAAGGACATCCAGCTGATCACGCCGGGGTTCGGTTCGGACCAGGACATCATCCGCGGCGTGGGCGAGCCGATGCTCGGCCTGTTCGACACCTCGCACTGGGCGCTCGACATGGACAACCCCACCAACCGCAAATTCGTCGCCGAGTTCGAGAAGGAATACAAGCGCCTGCCCGCGGTTTTCGCCGCGCAGAGCTACGATTCCGCGCTGATGATCGACGCCGCGGTGAAGAGCATCAAGGGCAAGGTCGAGGACAAGGAAGCGCTGCGCAAGGCGCTCAAGGGCGCCAAGTTCGAGTCCACCCACGGACCGTTCAAGCTGAACACCAACAACTACCCGATCCAGAATTACTACCTGCGCGTGGTCGGCAAGGACGCGCAGGGGCGCATCGTCAACAAGACGCTTTCGACCATCTTCAAGGACCACGGCGACGCCTACGTCCAAGAATGCGGCATGAAATAGGCGCGATGCTCAAATCGCCCAAGGGCGGGGCTTCGGCCCCGCCCTTTTGCATTTAAATGTCCCTCACGCTGATCCTCGAGCAGTCGCTCAACGGCCTGCAGTTCGGCCTGATGCTGTTCCTGCTCGCCGCGGGCCTCACGCTCGTGTTCGGCATCATGGACATGATCAACCTCGCGCACGGCTCGCTCTACATGGTCGGCGCCTTCCTCGCCGCGACGCTGGTACAGGCAACGGGCTCGTTCACCCTCGGCGTGCTCCTCGCCATTCCCGCGACCGCCGTGGTCGGCATGGCGCTCGAGATCACGGTGTTGAGGACGCTTTACGAGCGAGACCACCTTTCGCAGGTGCTCGCCACTTTCGCCCTGATCCTCATCATCAACGAACTGGTGCGCATGATCTGGGGATCCGACATGCCGCTGCCGGGACCGCAGGCGCTCTCAGGGCCGGTGCTGCTGCTGCCCGGCATGCCGTACTCCGCCTATCGCCTCTTGATCATCGGCGTCGGCCTCGCGGTCGCGGTGCTGCTTTACTTCGTCGTGGCGAAGACCCGCGTCGGCATGCTGGTACGCGCAGGCGCCTCGAATCGCGAGATGGCCCTTGCGATGGGGGTGAACATCAAGCTGCTTTTCACCCTGGTCTTCGGCTTCGGCGCGGCGCTCTGCGCCGTCGCCGGCGCGATGCTGGCACCGATCTTCGCCGTGCAGGTCGGCATGGGAGAAAACATCCTGATCCTCGCATTCGTGGTGATCGTGATCGGCGGCATCGGCTCGATCCGCGGCGCGCTGGTCGGCTCGATCCTCGTCGGCATGGTCGACACCATGGGCCGCGCGTTCATGCCCGCGATCCTGCGCGAGATCCTCACTCCCGCCTTTGCAAGCGCGGCCGGGCCGGCGATCGCCTCGATCCTGATCTACGTGCTCATGGCCGCCGTGCTGTTCTGGCGGCCGCAGGGCCTGTTCCCGGCGCGCGGCTAGCCGATGCGACGCGCCGCGCCTTACTTCGTTCTGCTGCTCGCGATCGCACTCCCGCTGGTGATGCGATCCCTCGACCAGGTCTACTACGTGACCATGGCGAGCCGCATCCTCATCTACGCGCTTGCCGCCACCAGCCTCAACCTCGTGCTCGGCTATGGCGGAATGATTTCATTCGGGCACGCGGCCTTCGTCGGCGCCGGGGCCTATACGGCCTCGGTCATGATCGTCGAGGGCGTGCCAAGCGCCTGGATCGCCTGGCCGCTTGCAATGGCCGTGTCGGGCCTTCTCGCACTTGTGGTCGGCGCGATCTCGCTGCGCACGCGCGGCGTGTACTTCATCATGATCACGCTGGCCTTTGCGCAGATGATCTATTACCTGACCATCTCGATGAAGGCTTACGGCGGCGACGAGGGGCTCACGCTCACGCAGCGCTCGGACGCGGGCCTTGGCCTCGACCTCAAGGACGACATCACGTTCTATTACGTCGTGCTCGCCCTGCTTGCGTTGACGGTCTTTTTCCTTTCACGCCTCGTCAATGCGCGCTTCGGGCGCGTGATCGAAGCGATCCGCGAGAACGAGGCGCGCATGGAGGCGATCGGCTATCCGGCGTTCCGCTTCAAGCTCACGGCGTTTGCGATTGCCGGCGCGCTCGGCGGCCTTGCAGGGGCGCTGCTCGCGAACCAGAACAGCTACGTCAACCCGGGCATCCTGCACTGGACCGAGTCCGGCAAGCTCATGATCATGGTGATTCTCGGGGGCGTCGGCCACCTGTATGGCGGCGTCTTCGGCGCCGTAGGCTTGCTGGGGCTCGAGGAGCTGCTTGCAAACCATAAGATCGGCTGGCTGGCGGCGTTGTACCCGAACTACCAGCAGCATTCGTTGCTGGCCGTCGGCGTCGTGATGCTGTTGGTCGTTCTCTACGCGCCGCAAGGCATCGCAGGCCTCTTCAAGCGGCGGGAGCGCAAATGAGCACGCGCCTGCTCGAGATCGAAGGCCTGCAGAAGCGCTTCGGCGGCATCGTCGCCACCGACCGCGTGGCGCTAACGGTCGAGCAAGGCGAAATCCACGCGCTGATCGGCCCCAACGGCGCCGGCAAGACTACGCTGATCGCGCAAATCTCCGGCAGCCTCGCGCCGGATGCGGGCCGCATCGCTTTCCTCGGCGAGGACGTCACTGTGCTGCCGCAATACGCGCGCGTCTCAAGGGGCCTCGCCCGCAGCTACCAGATCACCAGCATCTTCAAGCGCTTCAGCGTCGCGCAAAACCTTTCGCTCGCAGTGCAGGCAAGGAGCGGTTCGAGCTTCCGGTTCTGGCGCCCGGTCGCCGGCGAAACCGCGCTCGTGGACGAGGCGCGCGCCATCGCCATACAGGTCGGCCTCGCGGAGCGCTTCGACGCTATTGCGGGCAGCCTCGCGCATGCCGAGCAGCGCAACCTCGAAGTCGGCCTCGCGCTCGCGACCAACCCGAAGCTGCTGCTGCTGGACGAGCCGATGGCCGGCATGGGCCCGGACGAATCGCGCCGCATGATCGATCTCATCTCGCGGCTGCGCGAGAAGGTCTCGGTGCTGCTCGTCGAGCACGACATGGACGCGGTCTTCCGCCTCGCCGACCGCATCTCGGTGCTGGTCAACGGCTCGATCGTCGCAACCGGGGCGCCGGACGAGATCCGCAACAACGCCGAGGTGAAGCGCGCCTACCTGGGCGACGAAGTGGCCGCATGAGTGCCCCGCTGCTCCGCATCAGCAACCTGGAGACCGCCTACGGCCAGAGCCAGGTGCTGTTCGGCATCGACCTCGAGATCCGCGCCGGCGAAGTCGTCACGCTGCTGGGGCGCAACGGCATGGGCAAGACCACCACCGTGCGCTCGATCATGGGCCTCACGCGCGCCAATGGCGGCACCATCGAGCTGCGCGGCCGGCGCATCGAGCGAACCGCGACGGACGCGATCGCGCGCCTTGGCGTCGCGCTGGTGCCCGAAGGCCGCCAGATCTTCCCCAATCTCACCGTGCGCGAGAACCTCGCCGCGTTCGCCGGCAACCGCAACGACACCGGCGAGCCCTGGACGGTCGACAAGGTGTTCCGCCTCTTCCCCCGGCTCAAGGAGCGCGCCGGCAACATGGGCAACCAGCTCTCCGGCGGCGAGCAGCAGATGCTCGCCATCGGCCGCGCTCTGGTCACCAATCCGCACCTCATCATCCTGGACGAGGCGACCGAAGGCCTCGCCCCGCTGATCCGCGAGGAGATCTGGTCGTGCCTGGGCGAGCTGCGCCGCGCCGGTCAGACGATCCTCGTGATCGACAAGTACGTCGAGCGCCTGATTCGCTTGGCCGACCGCCACACGATCATCGAGCGCGGCCGCGTGGCCTGGCAGGGCAGCTCCGCCGAGCTCGACGCCGACCACGGGCTCTGGCGCCGTTACCTCGGCGTGTAGCACGACGTCAAATCAGGGACAGACCACGTTTTCCAAAATGAAATGACGGCACGACACGAATGCGATGTGCTGGTCGCCGGCAGCGGCGCCGGTGGATTCTCAGCGGCGATCACCGCCGCCCACGAAGGCCTCGACGTGCTGGTTGTGGAAAAGGAGCCGCTCTTCGGCGGCACGACTGCCTATTCCGCCGGCGTGGTGTGGATCCCGATGAACGAAGCGGGCGTAGCCGCCGGCATCGCGGACTCTCGCGCCGAGACGTTGCGTTATCTCGAGTCGGAGGTCGGCGCCTTCCTCGATCGCCCCAAGGCCGAGGCGTTCGTCGAGAATGCCGCGCCGATGTTGGCTTTCTTCGAGCGCGAGACGCACGTCCGCTACCTGCTGATGCCTGCGTGGTCCGATTACCACCCTGATCTGCCTGGAGCCTCGCAGGGCGGGCGCTCGATGCTGCCGGTGCCTTACGACGGCCGCGAGCTCGGCGACTGGTTCCGGAAGCTGCGCGCGCCGATCCCCACCATGATGCTTTTCGGCGGCATGTCCGTGAGCCGCGACGACATCCCGCATCTAATCAACTTCAGCCGATCGGCCGCCTCCGCACTCCATGTCGCCAAGCTCCTGGCCCGCTATGCGTACGACCGCCTGAGGTATCCGCGCGGCACGCGGATCGCAAACGGCAACGCGCTGATCGCGCGCATGGCGAGGAGCGCCTTCGACAAAGGAGTGTCGCTCTGGCTGGAGAGTCCCCTCCTGCGGCTGACGATGTCCGGCGAGCGGGTCACGGGCGCCATCGTGAAGCGCGAAGGCGAGGAGATCGAGGTCGTTGCCCGGCGCGGCGTCGTGCTGGCGAGCGGCGGCTTCCCCGCTAGCGCCGAAATGCGCAGCCGCTACTACCCCCATGTCGCCGCCGGCAAGAATCACTCGCCGCTCGCGCCGTCCGGCAATACCGGCGACGGCGCGCGCATCGCGCGTGAGGTCGGCGGGGTGCTGCATGTGGAACAGGACCAGGCGGCCGCGTGGACGCCGGTTTCGCTGGTCCCGCAGGCGGACGGCTCGACCGTGCCCTACCCTCACTTCATCGACCGCTGCAAACCGGGCTACATTGCAGTCGACCGGCGGGGGAAGCGCTTCGCGAACGAGGCTGAGTCTTATCACGATTTCGTGCAGCGCCTGTTCGCCGCCTGCGAGGCCGACGATGTCGTGGAAGCCTGGCTGGTGTGCGATCACCGCGCCTTGCGTCGCTACGGCCTCGGGGTCGTGCCGCCGGCGCCGATGCCGCTCGGGCCGCACCTGCTCAACAGCTACCTTGTCCGGGCTGGCACGCCTGCCGCGCTGGGCGGGGCGCTTGGGATCGATCCGGCGGGTTTCGAGCGCACGCTGGCGCGCTACAACGAGTTCGCCGTGCAAGGCGAAGACCCAGATTTCGGCAAGGGCACCAATGCGTACCATCGCTTCGGCGGCGACCCGCTGCACAAGCCGAATCCGAACATCGCCCCGATAGTCGACTCGCCGTTCTATGCAGTGCGTCTCGTGCCCGGCGACCTCGGCACCTTCATCGGCCTGTCCACCGACCCGCAGGCGCGGGTGCTCGACGTGAACGAGCGACCGATCCTCGGCCTCTACGCCGTGGGCAACGACCAGGCCAGCGTCATGGGCGGCAAGTACCCCGGCGCGGGAATCACGATCGGCCCGGCGATGACTTTCGGCTACATCGCCGGACGCCATCTTGCATACAATTTCCCCACTTTTGATTCCTGAACCCTAGTACTGGCGCACCTCTCCGGCCAATTTGGGTATCGTTACCGGTACATTCTGTGGGTAACAATTGCATGGCTCACATGTCCTTGATCGGCGAACTAGGCGTCCACTTGGACTCTTGCTTGAACAGTGCATAGCCAAGCCCTCAAAGAAATCGCCGCAACCGTCCGTCACTCGAAAGCAAGAACACGAACGGCGCTCGCACGGATTGGGAAGTCCGCTCCATCCTGGGCACCATCTTGCCGAAGAGTTCCGCCATCTGAACTCCAGTCAACTTCGCCGAGGTCAGGATAAAGGCACGCACATTCGCTTCGCGCAAGGCGTCCGTCTCATGCGCCCGCCTGCGGATTGCCTCGTCCTTTGAAAGCACGACCCAGCCTTTCGCACCCACGAACGCCAGCCATTCGGTGTCCGGAGCATCCTCGGGAAAGTAGTCGTCGTGAATTTCTACCATCGCGCCCGCGTCGCGCAATGCCCCCGGAACCGCCTTCTTCCCGAGGCTGCGGTCGACGAAGAAGACGACTTCGCCCGGCGCACCGCCCTCAGGCGGCTTTGCGCTCGAAGCGGATTGCTTCTTCGATCTGTGCGGCCGGCCGGCCATAGTCTTCGGCAAGTTCCGCGAGTGTTTCGCCCGCGTAGAAGCGCTGCGCGATAATCGCGGTGCGGATCCCGGTCCCGGCGAGAACCGGCTGGCCGAAAGAGAGCTTCGGGTCGATCTGGATCGACGGCTTTCCGAGGTGCCGGCCGCCCTTGGGTGCAAACAGAAGCAGCTTTACCGGCACCCCTTTGGGATCCCTGCGCACCAGTCGCAGGTGGTCGCCGAGCATCTCCCGCATCGCGTACTGCCCGGGTTCGGTAATGCTCATGAGCCGGCCGTAGTAATCGACGAACAGGCTTACCCCGTCGGTCTCGAACTGTTGCTCGGCAAGCGGGCGGCGAGAATGGAGGCGCTTACGCAGAAACTCCAGGGCGGTTCGCACTTTCGGCAACGCAATCTTGTCCGTACGCCGGATTGCGTTTAGGACGTGCAACTCGATGAGATTCAGGAAGGAAAGACGCCGGAGCCCGGGATCGGCGATCTCTATCAGCGGGGAAAAGAACCGCTTACCCTGCGCGACTGGATACGGGCGACCAATGACCCATGAACTGAGTGTCGCGCGGGGGATGTCGAGATAGGCCGCCGCCTCGGTCACTGTATAGACCGGCACTTCTCTGAGATCTTGCGGATTGAAGGTGTCTCTGCGCATGGGGATTGTTCGTCTGGGAATACTAACGCGTGCCCCTTCGGCTTACAACGCCCCGCTAGGCTTGATATGCGCCTGGGGTAAGCTTTTCGGGCAGTTCGACGAGTGCCCCCGCGCCTCTCAATTCCGGAACTTTCGGTTCACCATCCCAAGCACCGGCGCGCCTCTCCGGCCAATTGGTGTATCTTTACCGGTACATTTACCTAGGAGGTGCCATGGCCGCAGATCCCGTCCTCGCATTGCGCAAGCAAACCCTCGCCGCCATCCGCGCGCGCCTCAAGCATTTCGAGCTGCCCAAGGGCGAGCTGGCCGAGCACCTCGGCCTGTCGCGCTCGCGGCTCCACCAGCTGCAGAACGGCACTGCGCAGGCGTTCAGCCTCGAGGCGCTGGTGCGCATCGCGATTCAGGCCGACATGACGGTGCGGCTGAGCGTGACGCGGCCGTACTCTCAGGAGTAACTCGGTCCCATCCATTAGACCGGATCCCCCAATGCAGACTCGATCGATCGCATGCGCGCTGTGCGTCGCGCTCCTTGTTTCCGCCTGCGGCCCGAGCGCGCCCCCGCCGCCCGCTGGACAGCCCTCGACGCCGCCCGCGGTGCAGGCGCGAATCGTCGAGGTGCAGCCGCAGCGCGTGCCGGTGCGAATCGAGGTCGTCGGCCAGGTGGAAGGCTCCAAGGAAGTCGAGGTGCGAGCGCGCGTCGCCGGCATCCTCCTGAAACGCTTGTTCAACGAAGGCGACGTCGTCGGCGCCGGCGCGCCACTCTTCCGCATCGACCCGGCGCCTTTCGAGATCGCGCTGGCGCAGGCGCGCGCGCAACTCGCGCAGGAGCGGGCGCGCGGGGAGCAGGCCAACCGCGAGGCCACGCGCCTCAAGTCGCTCGCCGCCGAGCGCGCCATCAGCCAGAAGGAATACGACGACGCCACCTCGACCTCGAAACTCTCGGCCGCGACCCAGCAGGGCGCCGAGGCCGCGGTCAGGCAGGCGGAGCTGAACCTCTCCTACACGCTGGTCACCGCTCCGGTCTCCGGCGTCACCGGCCGCGCGGCCAAGTCCGAGGGCAGCCTGATCGCGGCCGGCGCCGACCAGCTCACTTCGATCTACCAGGTGAATCCGATCTGGGTGCGCTTCAGCCTTTCGGAGTCGGACCTCGGCAAGCTGCCGGGCGGGCGCCTTGCGCGCGGCGCCGGCACGCAGCTGCAGCTGGTCCTGCCCGACGGCACGCCGTACGTTGGCGCCGGCCGCCTCAACTTCACCTCGGCGCAGATCGATCCCCGCCTGGCGACCCAGCAGCTGCGTGCGGAGTTCGACAACCCGCGCCAGCAGCTCCTGCCCGGCCAGTTCGTGCGCGTGCGGCTCGTGGCCGGCGAGCGCGACAACGTCTACCTCGTGCCGCAGCCCGCCGTCATGCAGACGGAGAAGGGTGCGCTGGTGTTCGTCGTCGGACCGGACGGCAAGGCTGTGCTGCGGCCGGTGCAGCTCGGCAGCTGGGTGGGCAGCGACTGGCTGATCCTCGGAGGGCTGAATCCGGGCGACAGGATCATCGCCGACAACCTGCTCAAGATCCGGCCCGGCACATCGGTGACCGCGGCAGCGCCGGCTGCGGCGCCTGCCGCGGCCCCCGCCGCAAAGAAGTAAGCCGCCCGGATGTTCCGCTTTTTCATCAACCGGCCGATCTTTGCGGCGGTCATCTCGATCGTCATCACGATCGCCGGCATCGTGGCCTCGGGCGTGCTGCCGGTGGCGCAATATCCGGAGATCGCGCCGGGCACCGTCACGATCACCGCGAACTACCCGGGCGCCAGCGCCGAGACGCTCTCCCGCACCGTGGCCGCGCCGATCGAGGAGCAGCTCTCCGGCGTCGAGGGCCTGCTCTATTTCAACTCCTCCTCCGCCTCCAACGGCACGCTGACGATCACCGCCACGTTCGAAGTCGGCACCGACATCAACAACGCGACGATCCAGGTCAACAACCGCGTGCAGATCGCCCTGCCGCGCCTGCCGGACGACGTGCGGCGCACCGGCGTGATCGTGCAGAAGCGCTCGACCGACATCCTCATGGCCGTGGCGGTGAGCTCGACGGACCCGCGCTACGACACGCTCTTCATCTCGAACTACATCACGGTCAATGTCCTCGACCAGCTGCGCCGCGTCCCCGGCGTGGCCGACGCGACGATTTTCGGCGCGCGCGACTACTCGATGCGCGTCTGGCTGCGGCCGGACCGCATGGCGCAGCTCGGCGTCACCACCACGGAGATCGCTAACGCGATCCGCACCCAGAACGCCCAGTACGCCGCCGGCAAGATCGGCGCCGAGCCGGCGCCCGCGGACCAGGCGCTGGTCTTCTCGGTGACCGCGCAGGGCCGCATGGTAGAGCCCGAGGAATTCGGCAACATCCTGCTGCGCTCGACCGGCCCGGGCGGCGCGCTGCGCGTCAAGGACGTTGCCCGCATCGAGCTCGGCGCGCAGACCTACGACCAGTTCGTCACGGTGGACGGCAAGCCGACCATCGGCACCGCGATCTTCCTGCAGTCCGGCGCCAACGCGCTCAAGGTGGCCGACGCAGTGCGTGCCAAGATGGCCGAGGTGTCCAAGGGATTCCCGCAGGGCATCACCTGGTTCGTGCCTTTCGACACCACGCGCTTCGTGATCGCCTCGATCAACGAGGTGATCCATACCCTGCTGATCGCCGCGTTCCTCGTGCTGCTGGTGGTGTTCGTGTTCCTGCAGAACTGGCGCGCCACGCTGATCCCGATCATCGCGGTGCCTGTTTCGCTGATCGGCGCGTTCGCCGGGCTCTACGCTTTCGGCTTCTCGATCAACACGCTGACGCTCTTCGCGATGGTGCTCGCCATCGGCATCGTGGTGGACGACGCGATCGTCGTGCTGGAAAACGTCGAGCGCCTGATGGCCGAGGAGCACCTTTCGCCGCGCGACGCGGCAATCGAGGCGATGCGCGAGGTCTCGGGCGCAGTCGTCGCGATCGTGCTGGTGCTTTGCGCGGTGTTCGTCCCGGTGGCCTTCCTCGGCGGCATCGCCGGGCGCCTGTACCAGCAGTTCGCGGTCACCGTGACGATCTCGGTGGTCATCTCGGGCACCGTCGCGCTGAC
>JANMDK010000050.1:0-15298 GCA_031376265.1 Pseudomonadota bacterium | reverse complement strand
CATCGGCCATGTCGCGTCGAAGCTCGCGCGCTACAAGGTGCCGGTGCGCCTCTTCCCGATCGATGCCTTCCCGGTGACCGAAGGCACCAACGCAACCAAGATCCAGAAGCACAAGCTGCGCGACCTCGCGCTGCAGAAAATGGCCGGCGCCTGACCTGTCCCAAGATTCTTGAACATTTGTTTTATGAGAGCCGCATCCAGGCTGGCTCTCCTGCCAGTTGGCGTACCGATACCGGTACATTTACGCCTAGTACTGCCCCCCCGGCGGCGGGAAGATCCAGAAGAACTGGCCGCTGCGGCCGCCATCCTGCTGCGCGCAACGCGTCACGAAATCGGACTCAGCCTGCAGCTCGGCCTCGCTCCAGCCGAGGCAGGACCGCATCTTGAGCGAAACCGGGTCGTACACCATGTTGTAGCCAGCCGGGGCGCGCACCATCAGCGCCGAGGGCAGCACCACGCAGTGATACACGCGCAGAGCGACCGGAAGCTTGCGCGCGCGCTCGAAGCTTTTGCGGAAATTCTCAGGCCTATCGCCCGGCAGCCCGAGGATGATCTCGACCGCGACGGCCGAAACCGACTTCAGCTCGTGCAACGTCTGGTCGAAGCGCGCCTCGTCGTACGAGCGCTCGACGTGCGCCAGCACCTCATTGTCGAAAGACTGCAACCCGATGCCCACCAGCGCCTGCCCCACGGAACCGAGGAAATCGATGTGCTCCTTTTTCACCTTGGCAGGGTAGACCTCGCAGATCAGGTTGCGGTCGCGCAGGAAGTCGTGCTTCTCCACCGCTTCGCGCAGGTTGCGGAAGGAATGCGGGTTGAGGTTGAGGCCGGCGTCGACGAGGATCGCGCCGTAGACCGGCTGGCGCGCCATGCCGTCGAATTCTTTCATGAGCTGCTCGACGCCGCGCACGCGCCGGGGGGATTCCAGCGTGCCCCACTCGCAGAACGAGCAAGTGAACGGGCAGCCCCGGTAGGTCTGCAGCACCGCGAGGCCGCCGTGCCGCACCAGATCCATCTCGTAAGGCGACGGCATCTCGTTGAGGTCGACCGCCGGCCGCGCCGGCGTTTCCATCCACCCCTCGGGCGCCGGCAGCGCCAAGCCCTGCACCGCCATCAAAGCTCGGGCGCTGCGGTCGGGGCTGCGCACGATTTCGGCAAAGGTGAGTTCGCCGTCGTTGATGACGAGCACGTCGATCCATTCGCGCGCTTTTCGGAACGGCGGCTGGTTCAGCATGCTCGGCCGCGCCGAGGGGCCGCCGAAGACGACGAGGCGCGATGGATCGTCTTCCTTCACCCGTTTCGCGACGTCCACGAAGAACGGGAAGGACCAGATGTAGGACGAGAATCCCACCACGTCCGGGTCGAAGGCCAGCAGCTCGGCCGTGAGCCCGTCGACGGTGGCCTCCGAAAGATCCCAGACGCGCAGCTCGAGGCCCTCGATGCCGGCGCAGCGCAGCGAGGCTTCCACCATGCGAAGGCCGTGGTTCGAGATGAACACCGGCATTGCGGGGTCGTGCTCCGGGTAGCGGGCGACAAGCGCGACGCGCCGGCCCGGCCGCCGCGGCCCGGATTTCGCCGCGATCGCCGGCTTCAGGACCTGCGGGGAAATGACCACCAGTACTTCCCTGACTTCCCGCCTACGGCGGCGGTGCCCCGGTCGAGTTCGTCCCGCATCGCCAGGATGGCTTCCTCGCTCCAGCCCAGGCACGACTTCATCGCCAGGTTCACCGGGTCGTAGCGCATGTCCCATCCCGGCCGGCCGCGCGACATCAGCGCATCCGGCAGCACGAGGCAGTGATAAGCGCGCACCGCCACCGGGAATGTGCGCGCGTATTCGAGCGTGCGACGGAAGCCTTCCGGCGTGTCGCCCGGCAGCCCGAAGATGATCTGCAGCTCAGCAGTGGTCACGCTGGTGAGCAAGCCCATGGCCTTTTCGAACCGCGCGCGATCGAAGGGCCGGTCATGCAGCTTGAGGACCGCCGGGTCCAGCGATTGCAGCCCTACGCCGAGATAGGACGTCCCGACGCGCGAGAGGAACTGCAGGTGCTCTTCCTGGATATGCGTCGGGTAGATCTCGGCCCAGAAGAGCGACGACTTGAGGAAGCCGACCCTTTCCTCCGCGGCGAGCAGGTTGCGAAAACCTTTCGCATTGAGGTTGAGCCCGGCATCGAGGAGGAACACCGAAGGCGAACCCTGGCGCGCAAATGCCTCGAGCTCGCGCGCAATGTAGTCGGCGGAAAACACCGCCTTGGACGTCTCGCTGGCGCCCCACTCGCAGAAGCGGCACGACAGTGGGCAGCCGCGATAGGTCTCGAGATAGGCCACCGAGTTCTTCGGCATGATGCCCAGCTGGAAAGGCGAGGCGATCGCATCGAGTTCCATCGTCGGCGCGCGATGGCCGGTCTGCAGCCAGACACCGGAAGCCGGGAGGTGCAGTCCCGGCACCGAGCGCAGCGCATTGCGGCTGAGCTCCGGAAGGCGCGCGATCTCGCGGAACACGGCCTCGCCCTCTGTGCTGACGACGGCGTCTAGATAAGTCTGGGCATCCCGGTAGGGCGGCAGGTCGAAAAGCGGCGTGCGCGCGGAGGGCCCGCCGAAGATCACCGTGCAGTCCGGCAGGCGCTGCTTGATGCGCCTCGCCACCTCGACGAGGCACGGCGTGGACCAGACGTAGATCGAGAAGCCGATGAGGTCGGGCTCGAACGAGGCGAGCGATTCGACGTACGCCTCGACGTCTGCGCGCTTGTGGTCGACGAGCGCGACGCGTGCCGTGGCAAGCTCCGGATCGGCAACGACCGCGGCGAGGATCCGCCGGATGCCATAGCTCGGCAGGTCGAGGTGGCCGAGCTCGTTGGTATCCGGCTCGGGCGTCATGCAGACCAGCGCGATGCGGCGCGCGCTCACGGGGCGGCTGCCGGTTTTTCGAAGCGGAACAGTGTGTAGCGCAGGTGGCCCTTCTCGTGGAGCCAGCGCAGCATCAGGGCGGCGCGAAGTGCCAAGTTGCCTGTGTCGCGCGCACCATCGGAGTCTCGCGGCGCGGTAAAGCGGTGGCTCGGAAGCGTATTCGCGGTTACGTCGTCGAGCTTGCCCTTGCGCAGCCCGGCGGCCTTGGCGAGCTTGGCGTGGTCCGCGTCGTCGCCCCAGAAATCCGGCCACGGCCCATAGCCGTCCCGCAGCGGGGCTTCGATGGCGAATCCCGGCACGCGCAGGTTGCGGACCGATTCTTCGATCGTGATGTCCGAGCCCGCCAGCCGCCCACCGGGCTTGAGCACACGAAACGCTTCGTTGAAGAAGGCGCGCCGCGAGTGGAAATGGAACATCGCCTCGGTGCAGACGACGCGGTCGAAGCTGTCCGCAGAAAACGGCAGGCGGCCGGCGTCGGCCTCCTGCCATTCGAGCCGGTTGCCGTTGGCAGGCGCCACACCGCGGCAGATTGCAAGCTGGCGCGGATCGATGTTGACGCCCGCGAGCCACGACCCGCGCAGGCGTTCGTTCAGGCCCGCAAGGGTGCCGCCGAACCCGCAACCGACGTCGAGCACGGCGTGGCCGTCCTGGATCCCGGCCATGGCAAGGATCCTTTCGTCGAGGCGCGCCTGCGCGGTGGCGAAATCCTCGTCGGCCTTGCGCGGGCTCTCCCAATAGCCGAGGTGGACGAAGCGCCCCGCTTCGCCGCGGCGGAAGGCATCGACCAGGTAGTCGAAATACGCCGGGACTTTCAGTTGCGCGCTCATCATCCCCAACAGTACATCGCGTCACGCTGGCGCGACAGCGCCATGAAACTGCACGCCGTCCAGCGCTTACGTGGGCCCTCCACCGGCGTGAGGCGGTGCAGGTAGCGTCCGGAGTCGAGGATGATCATGGCGCCCGGCGGGATGCGGAAGGCCACTGGCGCCATGCCCGCGATGTCGGGTTTTGCGGCACCGTCGCGGCTGATCGGCACGGCGTCTTCCGGGTTGCAACGGAGGTCGAAAACTTCGAGCGCCCCGCCCTCGCCTGCGCGGTCGAGCGTCAGCACGAAGGAAGTCATGTGCAGCTCGACGATCGAGCGCAGGTGCTCGTATGAAGGGCGCAGCGCCTGCTCGTTGTCGAAGTGCGGTGGGATATAGCCGCCTTCCTGGTGCGCGCGCAGCGTCGTGAATAGGTAGCGCTCGCCGGGATTCGGCCCCGGTGGCGCGACGAAGGGCCGGCCGTTGTCGAGCGCGGACAGGATTCCGCCGACGCGCTCTTCAAGTCCGAGGCCCGGCGGAAAAAGCGTTGCCAGCGCTTCGCGGAAACGGGCGGACTCCTCGAAATAGCCGGCGAGGCCCGGCTCGGCGAGATTCAGGTTGCGGCCGAAGAACCAGGAGCGGAATTTCTCCGGGAACCACGTCTGGAGGAAGCCGGGCTGGTTTAGCTGCAGCTTTTCGATCACGCCGGCGAGGGTTTCGGGCTCATAGACCCGGTTGACGATCACCGCCTGGAGCGCTCCTGAGCGAATGCGGTCGAACGCATCGGGATGCGCGGCTGCCTCGGACGCATCGATTTCGATCGCCCGCAGGAAGCCGCCAAGCTCCTTTTCGCCCGCAAGGGGACTCGGGGCATTCATGCAAACCTCGCGGCCACCGCGCGCCCGATTTCGCGCGCCTGCTCTTCGGGAGGCAAAAGCCCGTCGACGGAAACGTCCGCTTGAGCCGCGACTTTTTCGCGCTGGAATCGCAGCAGGTTCCCGACCACGCCGAGATAGTTGTCGAGGTAAGCCGAGAGCCAGTCCCCGAAAGCGGCTGTTTCAGCGGGATCCCCGGTATCGAGCTCACGCGCGAACTGCCGGACCTTGCGCGCCAGCGCGATGTCGAGCGGCGTGTCGATCCAGGCGAGAAAATCCACGTGCCGGCCGGTCTGCGAATGCGCGCGGCCGAACTGGGTTTCAAAAAGGATGTGCTGCGCCGGCGGGATCTGCGCATTCGTAGCCGGATCCAGGACGGCATGGCCCTGCTTGAGCGCAGCCAGCGCATCGCCCAACCCGGGCACCGGAAGCCGGTCAATGTCCGCGCCTTCGTCCATCCAACGGCGGACTTCTTCGATCGGCTGCCTTGTCATGCGCTCGTAATGGTCGAACTGGATTGCCGTCGTGTCCGCGAGCACCCTGCCAAGCGCCGCTATGAGCGTCGATTTCCCTGCGCCAACCGCGCCGGCCACGGCGATTACGCGGCCCAAGGCACGTCCGATGCGTAGTAGACGGTCAGGAAGTCGCCGCCTTCGCGGCTGATCCCCCCTGAAATGTGCCCGAGGCGCGCAGTTTTCGCCGCGTCGCTCACAGCCGCGAATCGGGCAGCAGGGATCGCATAGTCGTCGCGCAACCGCTCGAGGATGGGCGCGATCTCAGCGACGCTCATCTCCGCTTCATGGAGGTTGATGTCGAACGAGGCACGGGGATTGCCCTCCTCGCCAACTTCGAGATACATCGGCGGGGACTTCGCCCTGCGCGCCGAGGCATCGACGATCTCCTGCACGGCCTGCCGCGAAGGGCTGCCCAACTGGCCTGCATAAAGAATCGCCGTCCGTTGGCGAATCTCCGCAAGCGACAAGCCGGGAAGGCATTCGTATCTTGCGATCGTGCCCTTGGCCGGATTGGAAGCGTCCCATTTGTAAGCGAGGTGAAGGAGGATCTTGGCAGGGGCTTCCGGGCGGCCGGCCGGCACCCGGGCCAGCTGCTGCGCAAATTCGAGATACACCTTGCAGAGCCCGCCCTCCCCTTGCCCCTCGTAGCCGAAATGAAATGAATTTGCGGCTTCAGCATGCGGCTTCATCGACTCGAGCCAGGGAGCGGGCATCTCCATCCGGGCGCAGATGCCATACAGCGCGGCCGGGGAAATGTCTGACTTGTGGATGCCGGCGAGGAATCGATCCCCAAGCAAGCGGCCTGCGGACATCTTGAAAGACCTCTCGAAGCCTTCCGTACGGTAGCCGCGCAACAGGCCGAGGATCGACTCGCCCGTCACGCGGGCGCTCAACCCGAGAACCGGACCCTGCACTTGATGCCGGCGGGAATCCGGCCGCCCGGGTTCGCGAGCTCAAGCCGCACGCCGAAGGTGCCGCTCGCCGCATCGACGACCTTGTCGACCACGACGACGCGCGCCCTGAACGAGCCCTGCAGCATCGGCTGGAACCGGACCTCGCCGGTCATGCCGACGCGCACCGAGCCGAAAAGCTCGACCGGCGCGACCACTTCGACGTTCAACGGGTCGATCTGCGCGATCTTGAGGATCTTGTCGGTGCCGACACGCTCGCCGGGGCCGAGGAACCTTTCGACGACCACGCCGGTGAGCGGGCTCACGATGGTCCGCAGGGCGAGCACCTCCTGCTGCTGCTTAAGCTCGAGCGCTGCAATGCGCGTCTGCGTTTCGAGCTCGTCTTTTTCGTTTGCCGAGATCAGCTGCTTCCTGAAAAGCTCCTCGTTGCGCTCGACCTTGCGCTCGCCGAATTCCTTCTGCGCGGATTTCAGGTTGACGGTTGCCGCCTCGACCATCGAATTGAGTTTCGCCACGACCTGGCCCTTGGTGACCGAAGAACCGCGGTCGACGAGCACTTCGCTGAGGGTGCCCTCGACCGGGCTGCCGAGGCTCGTTACGAGATGCGGCTCGACCAGGCATTCCATTTCGTCGCCGAGCTTCTTGCCGGCATTGCCGCTCTGCATGACCGGCGCGCGAGGAACCACGAAAGGCGCAGCCGGCTTTGGGTACGGCAACGGGTCGGCCGGGAAGGCCAAGGTGCTGCAGCCCAGGGCCGCGATAGCAAGGAGGAACCTGCTGTGCGTGAGTTTTTTCATTGCCTGCGATTCGAGGATTTAATTCGAGCGGTTATTCCGGCCTGCCCGAGAAAGAGAGGATGTCGCCAAGCTGCTTGTCGCTCTTGAGCAGGTTGCGCCTGATGCGGGATTGCGCGCGTTCGGTCCGGTATTGAGCGTAGCGGATCCACGCGCGCAACGCCGGGCCAGCGAGGAAATTTCCGAACATTGCGACGCCCCGCGCCAGAAGTTCGAGCGGGCCGCCGCGATAAGGTTCCAGCATCGGGTCTTCGAGCGAAAGGATCGCCTCGGCCTGCCCGGGGTCGCCCTGCCGCCCGCAGCGCCCGATGAGCTGCCGGTCGATCCGGCCGGCCTCGTGCCGTTCGGAGAGGATCACATGGAGGCCGCCAAGCTCATCCACGCCGGGCGCAAGCTTGATATCGGTGCCGCGACCCGCCATGTTGGTCGCGATGGTGATCCGACCTTTCTCCCCTGCGGCGGCAACGACGTTGGCCTCTTCCTCGTCCTGCTTGGCGCTGAGCATGTTGTGCTCGAGCCCGCGCTCGGTCAGCAGGCTGCTCGCGATCTCGGACGAAGCCACGGAACGCGTGCCGAGAAGGACCGGCACGCCTTGTCTGTTCAGCTCGGCCACCCGGGCGGCGATGCACTGCCATTTTTCGCGCTCGGTCGAAAAGATGCGGTCGCGGCGGTACGCGCGCCGGCTCGGCCGGTGCGGCGGCACCCGGACGACGGCTAGGCCGTACACGGAGCCGAGTTCGCCGACCACCTCCGCCGCGGTGCCGGTCATGCCTGAAAGCCTCAGGTAGCGGCGGAAAAAGCGCTGGTAGCTGATGCGCGCGAGCGACTCCTTGCGCGGGGTGATCTCGAGCCCTTCCTTGGCCTCGATCAGCTGGTGCAGGCCCTGCCCCCAGGAGCGGTCGGCCATCACGCGGCCGGTGTGCTCGTCGATGACCTGGATCTTGCCCTCGCGCACCAGGTAATGATCGTCGCGCTGGAAGAGGTTGAGGGCCGTGAGCGCCTGCGTGACCAGTTCTTCCCGGCGCATGGCGCCGGCCCAGACGCCGCCGAGCGCCTTGCACAATTCCACGATGCGGCTGTGGCCGCCTTCGGTCAGCGCGACCCTTCGCTCGGCGATCACGATGACGAAGTCGCGCCCGATCTCCATCTGGCGCGCGAGGTCGAGCGCCTGCGCGGCGACGAGGGCTTCGTCCCCCGAGGAGACCTCGTGCGAGATGATGAGCGGCGTGCGTGCCTCGTCGATGAGCACGCTGTCGGCCTCGTCGACGATCGCATAGTGCAGCCCCCTGAGGAGCAGGCGCCGGCTGCGGGCGTCGATGCCATAGAGCTTCTCCAGCCGCAGATGGAGCGAGCTCGAGCCGGTCGCCAGAAGGATCCGGTCGCGAAGGTAGTCGAAGACCAGAGTCTTGTTGGTCACGTACACCACGTCGGCGGCATAGGCGGCGCGCCTTTCGTTTGGCTCCATCTCGGCCGTGGCGGCCGCGACGGTGACGCCGAGCGCCTCGTAGACCGGGCGCATGATTTCGCAATCGCGCTCGACCAGGTAGTCGTTCACGGTGATCACGTGCACCGGGATCCCCGCGAGCGCGGCGGTGCAGGCGGGCAGCGTTGCCGTCAGCGTCTTGCCTTCGCCCGTGTTCATTTCGGCGATCATGCCGTTGAGCATGATCCAGCCGCCCCTGAGCTGGACATCGAAATGGCGCATGCCGAGCAGGCGGCCGGCCGTCTCGCGGATCAGCCCGAACGACTCGGCGACGAGATCGTCGCGCAGCCCCTCGCGCCGCAAAGAGCGCTTGAGCTCGCGCGCCTGCTCGCGCAGGCCGTCCGTGTCCATTGCCTGGTACTTTGCCTCCAGCCTGCCTACGGCGCGCGCAATCGCGGACACCCGAAAGGGATTGGCGCGCAGCTTGCGGGAAATGCTTCCGGTGACCGCGACGCCGAGGCGGTCGAGCCATTGCTCGCCGCGCAACTCTTCGCGCTCCGGATAGAGATCGTCGAAGCTCGGCGTGCCGGCGTACGCGTCAGACATTGAACTTCTTCAGGAAGGCGCGGCGGAGTTCCCGGTACCACTGGTGACCGAGCGGTTCGGGCTCGTGCTCGAATCGGACGTAGACACGGCCGCCGAAATAGGTGGCTTGAGCGCCCTGCGGCAGCTCGAGGTCGAGCACAAAGAGCTTCTCGATGGCTTTGGGATCGCCCGGCTTGCTTGGGTCGAGGCCGATCTTGCCGCCGCCCTGCAAGCTCAGCGTCATGCTCGGAAGCTCGTCCGTGGCCGCGGGAACTTCCCGCTGGATGCGCGCCTCGATCGGCCTGCCAATGCGGTCCGCCGGGCGAATCTCGACGCGCGTGGTGCGCCGGGCGACGAGGCCGCCTTCGGATTGGGGAACGACGACGCGCACCGTCGACGCGGTGGAATCGCTCACATAGGCCATCACCTCGCCGCGCTGCACGAAGCGCCCGGGCGAATTCTGCGCATCCTGGATGATGAAGGTCCCGTCGGCCGGGCTGCGCACCTGCAGGTCCTCGTTGCGCTGCGATGCCTGCTCGAGCGCCTCGGTGACATGCTTTTTTTGCTCGTTGATGACCTCGGCCTGCACGCGCTTGGTGAGGACGGTCGAGGTATAGCGTGCATCGAGCTCGGCCAGCTGGGCCTGGAGCACGCGCGCGCGCGCGGCCAGCTCCGGATCGTCCGTCTTGAAGAGGACATCGCCCTTGCGCACCGGCTGGTCGGGCTTGGCGAGCACGCTGGTGACGAACCCGTCGACATTGGCCCGCACCTGCGCCTGCTCGGGCGCCCAGATCACGCCTTCAGCCCGCGTCGACGAGGGTGCCGGCAGCCACAACAGCGCAGCCGCGGCCGATCCGACGATAGCCAGGCTTGCGATGATGGCGCGTTGCCTGTGGCTCGCGAGCTTCGGGCTCGCTACCAGGTAGTGGATTTTCTTCGCCAAGGGGATCACGAGCATCGATGAAAACGCCCAGAGCGCCAGCACGATGCCGACCACGAAGAACCTGCTGGCCACGAGGACCGCGATCGACACCATCATGAACATGCGATACAGGAACGAGCCCACGGCATAGAACACGAACCATCCCCGCTCGCCCTTGGCGGAAACCGGCGAGGTTCCGCCGTCGATACCGAAGACATACCGATTGACCAGGTAGCCGACATATTCGTTCGAGCGTTGCGCGAGGTTCGGGATCTCGAGGTAGTCGGCAAGGATGTAGTAGCCGTCGTACCGCAAGAGCGGGTTTGCGTTGAAAAGCAGCGTCGACAACCCGGCCACGAGGATGATGTTGTACGCGATCGAGCGCTCCGTGCCCGGCTCGAGGTTCACCCATGCGAACACGGCCAGGGCGGCGATGAAGATCTCGACCAGCATTCCGGCGGCGCCGACCAGCATGCGGCTGCCCTTGTCGCGGAAAGCCGTTGCAGACGAGGCATCCACATACGGCACCGGCATGAGGACAAGCAGCATTACGCCCATTTCGTGCACCTCCCCGCCGCCGGCCTTGGCCGCCACCGCGTGGCCGAATTCGTGCAGCAGCTTGATCAGCGGGAAAACGAACCACAGCAGCAGCAGGTTCTCGACCGACAGCATGCGGTCGACGACGTCGCCCGAAAGCTCCGTCCAGTGCATTGCGATGAGGAATGCCGCCCAGCCCACGGTGCCGATCCAGAGCAATGCGCCAAACCACCCGAAGAGCGGGGCGAAGAGGGGCATCAGCTTGTTGAGCAGCTTTTCCGGGTCGAACAGCGGGAAACGCAGGGACAGGGGATTGCCGATGTACTGCTTGATCCGCGTTTTCTCGTGCTGCTTTCGGCGCTGCTGGAGTTCCAGCAGGTCCGGCGGCGCATCGCTCTGGAGGACGTCGGCCTTGTGCAGGTCGGAAATCAGCTTGATCGCCTCATCCTGCGAAGGCGCTTCGTCGCCGAGGCGCACGCACGCGAGGTCCCAGATTTCCTGGAGGGTCCGCTTGCCGTCCATGAGGCCGATGACCAGGTTCGCCACCGGCGTGAATCGATGGAATTTTCCGGTCGAATGGTTCTGCATCACGTACCAGACGCTGCCGCGGTACACGTGCCGGTGGACCTGGGCGTGGTTGCGCAGGCGCGGACGCAATTCCGCCACGCGGTACCACGAAGTGCTGAACATCGACTGGCTCATGGCGGATGCCGGCCGGGTCGCTCTAGATCCAGGACCACAGCACGAGCCGCAGCCAGTCGATCATCTTGTGCGTGCCGATCCAGATCAGCTTGCGGTTGCCGGCCTCGATCTTGGCCACGCCTTCCATCCCCGGGCGAAGGCGGTCGGACATGCGGCCAAGCAGCGCCTCGACGCGGAAGTAGCTGCGGCCCTCGCGCGAGACGGTCACGGGCGTCACATGCGTGATCGTGAGCGGGAAGACTTCACCCGGGAGCGAGGACAGCATCAGCGTGCCCTTGAGGCCCGGCTTCAGGTAGGAGATTTCGAGCTCGTCGACTTCGAGCACGACACGGTACGCATTGAGCGGCGAGACCTCGAAGAGGACCTGGCCGCGCTTGACCGCGGTGCCGAGCGACTGGCTGAGGTCGCCGCTCACCACCAGCCCTTCAAACGGCGCCGTAATTTTCGTGCGGCCCAGCTGCTCGGCGAGGAGGTTCATCTGCGCCTCGGCCTGCTGCATCTGCGCGAGGATCACGTTGCTCTGCGCGCGGTCGCGAAGGGCCACGGATTCCTGGTACTGCCTGGCGTACTGGTCCCGCTGGCTGGCCGACTTGTAGTACTCGAGCTTGAGGTCGCGGTCGTCGAGCGTTGCCAGCACCGCGCCGGGCGGCACGATCTCGCCCGCACGGTGTTGCGCGCTCGAAACGTACCCGTCGAGCGGGGCAACGAGCACCCGTCGCACCGAGCCTTCCAGGGAGGCGTTCGCGCCGACGCGGTAGTCCCCGGTCGCAAAGCTGAAGAACACCACGGAAACCATGAGGAGGAGCGCGGCGAGCTTGCGCCCGAAATGCCTCGGTCCGGTCAATTTCTCGAGCTGCGATCGCGATGCATCCAGCACGCGGCCTGCAAGGTGCCTGTCGTTGAGGCGTTTTTCCTCGAGGATGCGGGCGCAGAGCGCCACTACGGCCTGGCAGAGTTCGATCGCTTCGGCGTCGAACGGCCGGCCGCCGGGCCGCTCGAACGTAAACGCCCCCGTGGTGACCTTGCCGACCGAGAACGGCACGGTGAGGATGCAGTCGCTGCCGAACTGGCGCGAGAGGATGGCGTGATCGCGAGTCACCAGCATTTCGCTGGCCCCGGCTGGCAGCACCACGATCGATTTCTGGTCGAGCGACTCGTCCATCGCCATGCCGACCGCGCGGATCAGGTTCATGCGCTCGCCGAACTCCGCGCTGTGCGACACCGCGACGACCTTGGCGTGCTGGTTGCGCACGAAGCCTATGCTCACGCGATCGCAGTCGAGGCGGGTGGCGAGGTCCGTGGCCAGCGCCTGCGCCGACGCCTCGAACCCCGCCTCGGCCAGCACCGAGGCGACCAGGTCCAGCGTGGCGATCAGCCGCTCGCGGGTGGTCTGCTCCTGCAGCGACTGCTGGTTGCGCAGCGACGACTCGATGCCGTACAGGCCCCAGCGCAGCTGGCGAACCATTTCGCGCAACCGCTCTTCCTGGCGCAGGCCGGTTTCGACCGCCACCAGCCCGTGCAGTTGGCCGTCGAGCACGATCGGGCACGACACGACCGCCACGTGCTCATCCTGGACGATCTGTGCCTGGCGAGATTCGAGGGTGCGGCCGGCGACGTCGGCCAGCAACGTGCCGGGCGGCTGCCCGGCCGGCCACAGGCTCGAGGGAACGAACGGGCCGGTTTCCGGCGGCCCGAGCACGAGGACGCCCTGGATCGCGCCTTCGATCATCGAGCATTGCAGCGCCAGCCAGGTCTGGAAATACGCCTCGGTCGAGGACGACTCGGCGTGCAGGTGCCAGAGCGACTGGTCGCCGCCCTGCGCCGTAGACGCTCCGGCGGACACCGTGAAGGACGGGCTATGGTTCAACGCGTTTCAGGCTCGCAATGCGCGACGCGCCGCCAGCGCGCTGGCGGGGCCGGAAAGAGGCGGCGCTCAGGCTTCGAGCTTGAGTTCCCCATAGCGATTCTCGTATTCCTTGAGGACCCTCTCGAGGAGCGTCGCAAGGCGCTTGGCCGCATAGGGGTTGAGGACCACGCGGTCTGAGAGAAGCACCTTGACTTCCTTCTGGCCGGAATGCCAGGCCTGGTTGGCGCCGAAGAGGAGCGTGATCTCCTCGCGCGAGCCGAGCACATTGCAGACATTCGAGTAGGACGTGTTCATGCGCGAATCGTCCCAAACCACTTTCTGCGCTTCTGCGCCCTTCCTGGGACTATCGGCTGTTGCCGCAGTTTCCGCGGTGTTGCTTTTGGCCATTCAGTACTCCTTCATTGAGCCGTTGCCTGCCCGAGCGCGGCAGTTTACTTATTTTCCCGTCCGCGAGTGGGCTGCTTGTCGCCCCAGTCGATCCCCACGCGCTTCGCGCCTGGCTTGGCGGAGGTGCCGTGGTCGATGCTTTCGACGTTCGAGGTCAGGCCCAGCGCGCTGTCCAGCCATTTGCGCGCCGTGGCTTCGATCGTGCCCGGCCGGAGGCGCGCCCTGGTCTCGGGGCGCGGGCGGGAGCGGCGATCGAGCAGCGCTTCCTGCGCGCCCGGCTTTGCGGGAATCCATCGCCCGCTGCGATCCGCTTCCGCAGCATTGACCGCTGACGCCGGGTTGAAGATCCGCCGGCCGACTTGCGCAGCATGCGCGCCGATCAGGCCCGCAGCCGCGATCTCGAAGCGGCCACCCTCGTCCTTGCGGTTTTCTTCGAGCAAGGCCTGACCACCGGCATTCTCGACGCGCGGCGACTCTTCGTCGGCCGGCGTGCCGAGCGTGGTCGGGTTCGTGCCGAATTCAGCGCCTTCCGGCGGCGGCGGCTGTCCCGGGCCCGCAGGTGCGCCTTCCTGTCCCGGCTGGGATCCGGCCCCTTCTCCGGGAGCGCCCTGCTGCTGGCCGCTGCCCTGCGATCCGGGCTGCTGGCCGGACCCGGTGCCGCCGGAGCCCTCACCTTGGCCGCCCGAAGTTCCCTGGCCATCCGACGAGCTATGCCGGACAACCGAAGAGAACTCGAAGCCGGCAAGCGTCGGCAAGGTGAGGAAGTCGCGGATGCGGGCTTCTTCGGCAACCCCATTCGATCCGGAGAGTCCGATCGGCGCGGTCCTGAAGACCTGGATCAGCACGGTGGCGCCGTCGCTCGGCCGAGTGAAAGTGAAGATCTGCTCCTGCACCCGCGCGATCAGGTCGCTGCCGGTGCCATAGCGGACCAGCGAAACGACATGATTCGCGCCTGCAAAAGTCACCGTGGCGTAGTCGCCGGCGAGCACATCGTCGTTGAGGTTGCCGACCATGACGTCGTCGCCGTCGCCGCCGAACAGGACGTCTGCTCCGGTGCCGCCGTCGATGTAATCGGCCTTGCCGATGAACGGGTTGATCGTCTCGATGAAGTCCACGACGCCTGCGGTATACCTTATGCGGCCGAGGTCGCCGAGCACGTAGTCATTGCCGTCCTGGCCAAGGATCGTGTCCGATTCGAAGCCCCCGAGAATTGCGTCGCTGCCGGCGCCGCCAGTTAGGGCATCTGCGCCTCCCGAGGTGGCAGCAGTTGTCTCTACGAGCGCGACGCGGCCGGCCGAATCGAGGATGACGAAGCCATCATCGCCGATCAGCACGTCGGTACCTGCGCCGGTCGTGACGGTGTCGCCGCCAAGGCCGGCCAGGACGATGGTGTCGCCGCCGGCCGCCAGGATGGTGTCGTTGCCGCCCGCGAGGAGCTCGGTGGTGGTGATGGATTGGCGCAAACCGATGGCGCTGTAGACCATGGCGCCGTTATCGCCCAGCAAGGTGTGCGTGCCAGTCCCAACCGTGACGGCATCGTTGGCGATGCCGGCGATCACGGTCTTGTCGCCGTCGCCGGCGACTACCACGTCAATCCCGCCATCGAGCGTGACCGTGCTTTCGATGGTCAGGTACAGGGTGCCGGTGGCTTCCATCTGCACGATGCCGTTGTCGCCGAGCACCGTGTCCGTGCCGTTGCCCGTGGTGATCGCGTCGGAACCCATGCCGCCAAGGATCGTGTTGTTGCCGTCGCCCACGGTGACCGTGTCGCCGCCGCCGGTCACCGGCAGCGTATCGGTCGTGGCATAGGTCAGCGCATTGCCCGCGCCCACCTGGCCGATGGCCACGTACGTCACCGTCGCGTTGTCGCCCGACACCGTGTGCTCGCCCGCGCCCAGTGTGATCGTGTCCGATCCGTCGCCACCCAGCACGCGCTTGGTGCCCGTGCCCGCCGTGATCGTGTCGTTGCCGCCAAGCTCGCTCACGAACAGCGCCCCCGTGGTCGTCGAGAGCGACTTCGTGCCGATCTGCGCGAAGTTGTTGCCCTCAACGTCCATCTGCATGAACCCGTTG
>JANMDK010000004.1:0-8191 GCA_031376265.1 Pseudomonadota bacterium | reverse complement strand
GTTCCAGCCGACCGAGCCGACGGCTTCCATGCGCGGCTCGAGCGAGCCGAGAGTGGCGGCCGCGGTGCGGATGCCGAGGTTCTGTGTGACGCGCGGGCTGATCGTCACCTTGCCCTCGTCGCCGCCCTCGTCCGCGTACTTTGGCACCAGCTGCATGTCCATGAAGGGCGACTTGCCGGGCTTGTCGAATTTCTGCTGCGGCACCATCGGGTCGTACCAGTAGAGCACTTTGCGATCGGTCGAAACGGCGGCCGGCGGCTGTGGCGCCATCATCCGGTGCATCGCGTAGCGGTAGCCGCCGTAGCTTGCAACGGCAGTGGCGGCAACCACGATCGCGACGATTGCAGGCGTCTTCATGAGTGGTCCTCCCCATGTGCCTCTGCCGGATAGAGATAGTTGAGCGCCGCCCACGCGCGGCCGCGCTCGACGAGCACCTGCAGCCTCGCGAGCTCGGTCTCGGTGCGGGCGCGCTCGGCTTCGAGCACGCCCGAGAGGGTGCCGCGCCCGCCGCGATAGGCGGCCAAGGCAGCCTCGGCGCGCTCGCGTGCAAGCGGCCCGAGTGTCGAATCGAACCGCTCGATCCGCCGGCCTGCCGCATTCCAGTCGGCGAGCAGGCTGCGCACCTCCGCCTCGTGCATCCGCCGCGCGTCCTCGCGCATCGCGCGCGCCTGCTCGACTTCGGCCAGCTTCGAGGCCACGTCGCGGTCCTGCCGGCGCTCGCGGGCAAACGGCAGGTCGATCGCCACCACCACGCTGATCATGTTGTCGAAGGTGGGCTTGCGCTGCGAGTAGCCGACCTCGAGGCTCCAGTCGCGCTCGCGAGTGCTGCGTGCGAGCCCGACCTCGGCCTGCGCGAGGGCTTCCCGCTCGTCGTAGACCCGCAATGCCGGATGCTCGGCCAGCCGGTCGACGACGTGCTCGAGTGGATGCTCGAGCCGGGCGGTGTCCGGCGGCGTCGCCAGCGGCCGGCTGGCGTCCGACCCGAGCCAGGCCGAAAGGGCAATTCGCGCCTTGGCGACCAGGCGCTCCTGCTCGATGACGCGGTCGTTGGCCTGCTCCAGCGCCGAGCGCTGCGCGTAGCCGTCGGCAGCCGTTTGGGCGCCGCGCACAATCGCCGAGGCGGCAGCGTCGCTATTGAGCCGGTACTGGCCAGACAGGCGCACCAACTCCCGCAGCGCTGCTTGCGCGTAGTAGAGCTCCATCCAGGCGGCGGCAATTTCGCGCCGGGCGGTCGCGCGCTGGGCGGCGAGGCTGGCGTGCTCGACCCAGTACTGGCGGCTTGCACGCTCCCCGCGCGCGGCGCGCTTGGCCGCGCTCGGGAATTCCTGCATCACCCCGACCGTGCGCTGGGTCATGAAATCCTGGTCGTAGCGGAACTGGGCCTGCCCGGTCACCGGCAGGTTTTCCAGGCCCACTTTCAGCCTTGGGTCGGGCAGCTCGGCGACACGTGAGACCTGGTAGCTCGCGGCCGTGATTGCATGGCGCTGGGCCGCGAGGCGCGGCGCCTGCGCTTCGCCGGCGCGGAGCGCATCGTTGAGGGACAGCGGCTGGGCGGCGGCATCGGCGCCGGCAGCCAGGCCGAGGAGGCCCGCGAACAACAAGGGAATGGCTTTCATTGCACTTCTCCTAAGCAAGCATTCGCGCACAGCGACACGCTGCGCGCGGACGGGCTCTAGGAGATCAGATCTGGAAGGACTGGAGCAGGATGCGGCGGGGCGGGCCGGTGCCGGCGGTGATCGCTAGCGCGCGAGTTTCGGCCAGCGTGATTGCCTCGAACGGCCCCGGAACGACAAGCACCACTGCAGACGGCATTGCGGGGATGTCGACTGCCGCCGGCTTGTCGAGCGACTGCTTTTCCGCGAGGCAATGCGCGAGGCAGACCGAGGCGGCGGCGCCTTGCATCGCCGCCATCTGCTCGCAGCCCGCATGCTCGGCCGCGGCCTGCAGCGCGAGCTCGGGGGCTCTTTCCGGCAACGCGCAAGCCGACCACGCCATCGCGCCTTGCGCGAACAGCATGAGCGCCAGGGCGATCCGGGAAACGAGCGAGCGGGTGGAACTCTTGAGCATGAAGCGAGTATAGCGCCGCCCCCGGATTGGGATGTGACGTCGTTAGGCAGAACCTGGCTGGAGAATCGCGGATAAGCGCGCCCGCCCCGCGCGGGGGCGGGCCGCCTCGTTAGCGTACCGCAGCTCCGCCGCCAGACCCGCCGCGCCCGCCCGCGCCCGGGGTGGGATCAGGGGCCGCTGGTTGGTATTGCGCGTAATTGGTGGCGACGTACGGGATCTCGGCGGCGTACGTCGTAGCCCAATTGCACCAGAATCTCCCGCAACGTGCGGCCGCCATCGATGTGGTCGTCCGCGATCAGCACGCGCCGCGGCGACCTTTCCACCACAATTTTCGGAGCCTTCGACCGTGCCACTCGCCATCACCTCCTGGCTCCCCGCAAGATTTAGATGCGGCCGTTTTCGGCCAAGTCAAGGCGGCTCCTGGTCGCGGCAAGCCTAGTTTTTCAGCGCTTCGATGATCGGGCATTGCCTCGTCTTGCCCGAATTACACGCTGCGATCAGCAAAGAAAGCGACCGCCGGACGCGCTGAAGATCGCCGATCCGTGCATCGACGACGGCCAGTTTCTTCGTGGCAATGTCTCGCGCGTCCCGGCATCCCGGGGTGGCTTCGAGCCTGAGCAGTTCCTTCACCTCGTCCAGCGAGAAGCCGATTTCCTGCGCGCGCTTGATGAAGGCGATACGCGCGGCAAGGCTGGAATCGTAGCGCCGGATACCGCCGGAAGGCCGCTTCGGCTCGGGCAGGAGGCCGCGCTTCTGGTAATACCGGATCGTCTCGACATGGACGCCGGATTGCCTCGCCAGTCCGCCTATTTTGAGGAATTCCGACATGATTCTTGACTCCGTAGTGGGCTACGGACTTTACCATTGGCACATGGACACTTCCGTAGCTGAATTCTCTGCCGGTCCGGGGGCGCCGCGCTCCGCCGTCGCCCCGATCGCGGCCGGCATTGGCGCAGCGATCGGCGCTTCGGCTTGCTGCGTAGGGCCGCTTGTATTGGTCGCGCTGGGCTTGGGAGGCGCGTGGGCCAGCGGTTTGCGCGCGCTGGAGCCGTTCTACCTTTACTTCCTCGCCGCGGCGATCGGTGCGTTCGGCTTCGCGTTCTGGCGCCTGTACCTCGCGCCCCGGCGCTGCGCACCCGAGGCAGCGTGCGCGGCGGCCCCGGTCCTGAAGCGCCAGCGCATCGCCTTCTGGGTTTCCCTGGTTGCAGCGAAAGCCGTCCTCCTGTTTCCATTCTATGGCCCGCGCCTTCTGGCTTAGCGTCGCTCTGTTCGCAACGGCTGCGCCCCACGCGCAGGCCGAGTTGCGGACGGTGCAACTGGAAGTGAAAGGCATGAGCTGTGCGACGTGCCCGCTCACAGTGCGGCTTGCGCTGAAAAAAGTGGCCGGCGTCAGCGACGCGAAAGTGACGCTGGAGCCGCCGCTCGCGATCGTGACCTATGAGGATTCAAAAACTTCGGCCGCCGAGCTCGCGCGGGCGACCACCAAAGCCGGCTATCCGTCGACGCCGAAGGCAGCCCCATGACGGTGGCGATTCTCGAATCAGTCCTGACCTGCCCGAAATGCGGATTCGCAAGTTCGGAAGTGATGCCGACCGACGCCTGCGTGTTTTTCCATGTCTGCGAGGGATGCAGGGTCCGCCTGAAACCCAATCCCGGGGACTGCTGCGTCTTCTGCAGCTTTGGATCGGTGCCGTGTCCGCCGGTGCAGGAGCAGCGCGATTGTTGCGGCACCTGAACCAGTGCGCAGTGCACGGGGCTCGCTCAGCACTGTGAGCGTTCCCCGGGATTTTCAGTAGCCGTAGCGGTAGCGGGGCTCGTACCGGCGATCCTGGCCCCATCGCCCGTAGTTGTCGCGATCGTAGCGTCCATGGCCATGATGGGCATGGGCCGGCCGTACCGAACTGATGGTGTGCGCCCAGACGCCCAGGTGCGGATACTGTCCCGGGTTGAACACCTGGCAATTCCCCGAGAAATTCACATGCTCGCAAACGATGACCGGCGCGCCTTCGACGATCATCGACATCGCCCGGTCGTTGTAGTCGTAAGCGCGGAAATCGGACACGCCCCCGTTTACGGTGAGTGGCTGGCCGGCAAAATGGGGTCCCTCGAACAACGTGACCGCAGCCATGGCGCTGGTTGCGGCCATGGCTGCGGTCGCGAAAATCAAGTTTCCAATCAGCTTTCTCATGGCGTACTCCTTTTCCCGCTGCTGCAGGTGGGCGATGGCAAAGTGTTCTCCTGCCGCTCGTTACGTTGCGAAAGAAATTGCAACCAGTTGTAAGCCGGGATTTAACGCTTCCCTTCGTACAACTTGTTTCAGAATTTACGGAGATCGGCTGGCTTTCGGTTTGCGGAACCCGTTAGATACGCTCGTCACGCAACCAAGGAGAACCTGACGTGAGAAAGACTCTGATAACCATTGCCGCCGGCCTTACGGCTGCCGCGACCCTGGCCTTGTCGCCAAGCATTGCGTCGGCCGGGTCGCGCGTCGACTGGTCGATTTCGATCGGGACGCCGGGCTACTACGAACCTGCACCGTTTTACCAGCCCGCACCGGCTTATCAGCCTGCGCCGGTTTACCAGCCTGCGCCGGTTTACTCGCCTTATGGTGCATACCAGGCGCCTGTCCCCGTTTACGCGCAGCCGGTTTCCCCTTATGTCCATACGGACCCCTGGCAGGAGCGCGCATGGCGCCGGCAGCAGTGGCGCGAGCGGCAGTGGCGGGAGCAGCAGTGGCGCGAAAGGATGTGGCACAGGCAGCACGGCCATTGGTGAACTCAACCGGGCACGCAGCGCACAGGGCGAACGGAAACCTGACGCGCTGTCGACATCGCGTCAGCTCCTAAAGTGCGCTTCCGCACGGTGGCGTTTTGCGCAGCGATTTAGAGTTGGCCCACTCTTTTTCTAACAGTCGAGGTCTTGCCATGAGGAAGCTAATCGGATCGCTGGCGATTGTCGCAGCGGCGTTCACCGCGACTGCCGCGCAGGGTGCCGTCACGTTCTACGAAGCAGAGAATTTTTCCGGCCAGCCGATTACCGTCAATGGGACGGATGCGGATTTGCGGACACGCGGGTTTAATGACCGCGCACGCTCTGCCGTGGTGGAGGGTGCGGCCATCGAAGTGTGCCGCGACATCAATTTCAGCGGCGGTTGCACGGTGTTCAATCCCGGTCGCTATGCCACGCTTGGCGAGTGGGGTGCGAGGATCAGTTCCATCCGGCCCGTGGCTGCGGCCGCGCCCGCGGCGACTGCACCGACTGGCCAGGTGACGTTCTACGAAGCCGAGGATTTCGAGGGGCGAGGATTCACCATGAGCGGTACTGTCCCCAGCCTCGCTGCACGGGGATTTAACGACCGCGCCGAGTCGGCCGTCGTCCAAGGTGCGCCTATCGAACTCTGCGTGGACGTGAATTTCGGCGGTCGCTGCACCGTCCTCAATCCAGGCAAGTACTCCTCGCTTGGCGAATACAGGAACCGCGTCAGCTCGGTTCGGCCGGTTGCCGCCGCGGCACCGCGAGTCCCGCCGGGGGCAGGTGGCGGCGGCCGCGGGGCGAGCGCAACGCTGTATGGCGGGCCGAACCTGACCGGCCGCGCCATCACGTTGGACCGCGAAGGAGCGGAGGATCTGCAAGGATTTAACGGACGTGCGTCGTCGCTGGTAGTCGAGCGGGGCTACTGGATCTTCTGCACTCAGCCGGCATACCAGGGCGAGTGCCGCACCTTCGGCCCGGGCGAATACCGGCAGCTGCCCGCGGATTTCGACAACAGCATCTCGTCCGGCCGCAGGATTTCGAACAACTATCCCTACGCCAACCGGCCCAACTGGGAGCAAAACCGCTAGTGAGCACAGCCCGCCTTGCACTTCTCGCCTGCGCAGTGACGGCGGGCTGCGCGAGCCTGACGCCAGCGTCGCACGAGGCCGACGCGCACGTCGTTCCGGCCGCTGCGACTTCTTCCATCGTCGCGGCACCAGACGTCGACGAGGCGCCCGCAACGCTCCCGGCCGTCGCCGCGGCGAAACCTGCACCTGCGCCGGCACCTAAAGCCCCGGTTGCAAAAGCCGAAGCCAAAGCGGAACCGAAGGCTTCCGCCACCGGGCAGGCCGCCCCTCGCGCAAAGGCGGCACCCGTCGAGCAGCCTCGAGCCAAGGTCGAAGCGAAAGCGTCTGTCGCGGCCCCGGCCGTTGCGGAGCCGGCAAAGGCTGCGGCACCGGTGGTGGTGGAGCGAAAGGCCGAACCGAGCCTGAATGTTTCGGACCTGACGACGGGACTTCGGCAAACGAATGCGATCGGAGCATTCACGAAACTCGCACTGAAGAACCAGTTGGACGATCTGCTGCAGAAGTTCCAGGCGACCCATCAAAGCGGGCAGCAGCCGCGGGCCGCGGGACTGCGCCAGCCTTTCGATGCGTTAGTGGGAAAGGTAACGGGGCTGCTTCAGTCCGGAGATCCGGTCCTGGCGCGCAAGATCGAGAATTCGCGGGAAGGGATCTGGGCAATTCTTTCGGATCCCGAAAAATTCAAGTCGGTCACCTGAATCCTGTCGAGAGGTGCCTCTACATGCCTAAACTCACTTCGATCGGCGCCGTCCTGGCGGCGTGCCTGCTGTCCCCAGCCCAGGCCGCTGAAAGCGTGACGCTTCTCAAAGACCTTAGCTCTGCTCTTTCTGTCCTGGGTCAACCGTGTGGGCCGGTTCTCAGCGCTACGCGGCAGGGCGAAAACGACCATGTCGTCACCTGCAAGGACGGCAACCGGTACCGCGTCTTCATCAATCCGCAGGGGAAGGTCGTCGCCCAGAAACAGTAAGAGGGAATTTGTAACGTCCGCCAACCGTCGTTCGCCCGGAGTAGGCTTGCATCCCGGTACGAACGGGAGACGGAAATGCCGATCATTGCGATTACTCGCGAAATGGGCTCGCTTGGCAAGGATGTTGCGCGCGGCCTGGGCGAAACCCTCGGATTGCCGCTCATTTACCACGAGGTGACGGATCATCTGGCCGACCGCATGCGGCTGCGAAAGAGCCACGTAGTCCGCCTGCTCGAAGGCAAGGCCGGCCTGCTGGAAAAGATGACCGCGGACAAGACGAGCCTGGCAATCTTCTCGGCTGACGAAATATTCGAGCTTGCGCTGAAGGGCGAAGGCGCAATCGTCCGCGGCTGGGGCGCGACGCATCTGCTACGCGACGTTCCACACGTGGTGTGTGTCCGTGTATGCGCACCGCTCACGCTCCGCAAGCGCCGGATGATGCAGCGGCTGGACTGCAATGACGAGGAAGCCGTGGCGGTCGAAATCCGCTGCAACGACGAGGCGCACACCGCCATCATGCGCCGTCATTTCGATGTCCAGTGGACCGACCCGGAAAACTATGACGTGGTTTTCAATACCGAAAGAGTGAACGTCGGCGAATGCATCGACGAAGTGGTCCGGCTGGCGAAATCGCCCGCTTTCGCGGAGACCGCGAAGTCGCGCAAACAGCTCGAGGATCTCGCGCTGGCGGCGCGAGTGCGCGCAGCGCTGCGCAAATCCGTTTCGACGCGGGATACGAAGGTTTCGGTCAAGGCCGACGCCGGCCGCGTCACTGTCAAATGCGAACTGGCAACCGATATGCTCTTGTCGGTGGCCGAAATCGTTTCGGAAGTGCCGGGCGTACGCGATTTCGCATTCAAATCGGGGGTAGCGAGCGCTAAGGCTCCCCTCGCAAAGCCCAACTGAGTAGCGCCGGCCCCGTAAGCAAATCGCCTACACGCACAGTGATCGGTCGCCGATCCCTCTAATGCGCCGGGCGCGCCGCGAGTGTCGGAGATCCGGCGGTCGGATCGCTGCGGCTCCGGAGGTGAAAATAGACCAGGGAACTCAAAAGTGCGGCGAAGAAACACCAGACCGAGATGAACCACTGCGCGTAGAAGTAGTAGACCGCCACGAAGGAAAGAAACGCCAGGACGCCAAAGGCTTTCACGGCGCCGAAAGTGGAAAGCACCGGGCTCAGGGTCGTTGAGAGCAGGTAGAGAGTCATGACCGTGACGGCAAAAAAGTGCGGCGCGATGTAGTCGATGTGCTGGCCTGTTGCCCGGGAAACGGTAGGGAAGGCGGCAAGGCCGTAAAGCCCGAGGCAGGCGACGATGAT
>JANMDK010000397.1:0-11144 GCA_031376265.1 Pseudomonadota bacterium | reverse complement strand
GTCAGGTTTGAGCCTGGCCCCTTTATTTGCTTTGAGCCTGGCCCCTTTTATTTATCGGGGCGGACGCCGAGCGATTCGAACGCCACGCGGTCGAAATCCGCCGTCACTTCCCGCGAGGCGGTAACGCGAATCCGCTGGATGCCCTGTGCAAAAGGGATATCGAGCCTCGAGCCGCGCTCAGCGGTGCCGGGCGCAATCAGCATCTCGCCGGGGCCGAGGGGCGCGCAGTCGGCGTCGACCAGGATGCCGCGCTGGAAGTGCTGGAGGAAATTGCGGTCCAGGCGCTTCTCCTCCTCCCAGACGCTGGAGTAACCGGTGGTCTCCAGGCGAAACCACGCAAGCCTCGGCTGCCGGGTAAAGACGGCCACACCCAGCCCGAGCATGTCGCCCTCGGCACTGATGCGCCGGAGCACCCCCACGCTCCATTCGGGCCCCGGCTCGACGTACACGGCAACCAGCATCCCGAGAACAGCCCAGCGGGCGTCCTTGCGCGGCACCAACAGGCCAAGACCCCCGACGCTCGCGTCGGCCAGCTGCGCTGGCGCCGAAGCGAGCGATTTCCCTATCGCCTCGGGCTTCTTCTGCCCGCCCGCATCGTCCAGGACGATTTGCAGCCGCTGCGCCGCGCCGTCGACCTCCGCGTTGACCCCTTGGTCGAGCGTTGGAACGACTTCGGCGCAGCTTTCGAAGCCGCCCCTCAGGAGCGCGGCCGCCCTCAACGGCACCCGCTTCGAGCGCCTTTGCGGCGGGGTGGGTCCCCACAGGTCGATGAGGCGATTGATCATGGCGTTGCGCTCTCGCAACGTATAGTCGCCGCCGAACATCGCATCCGGCCCGGAGAGGTCCGAATCCATGTCACGCTCGAGCATCGACTTGAGGCGGGGCAGGCAGTTGAACGCGTCCAGGTAGAGCACGGTTTTTACCGATTCAGGCAGTCGCCGCACTGCCGTGGGCCCCGATGCGCCCTGCAGCTCGATTGCGCAGATCGCCCCGGGGATCGATTCGGGCTCGAGGCGGGCGTTGGCGGCTACCCGGCCGGCGACACGGAAGGCAAGCTCGATGTCCCGGCCGCGCAGCGATTCGAGCGCGGCCATGTCGGTGAGCATGGTGCGGGTGTACTCCTGCTTGACCGAACTGGTGGACCCGGCTCCGGGGTACACAGGAAGGACCTTGCGCAACATCCCGCTCGCCTCCGCCAGGCGGTACAGCGCGTGCAGGTCTTCCCAGATGTCGTCGATTGCCGGCAGGTGCAGCATGTGCGCCAGCGTGAACCGGCGTCCCAGCCAGCGCGCGCGGCGCAACGCCAGCTGGGCGAGGCTGCGGTCGGTCCACGCCGACGACTTCCCGCCGTCCTCGAGGCTGAAGCCATAGCCGGTGGCGAAGGCGACGGCACTATCGAGCATCGCGCGCAGGAGCACCGGATCGCCGTCCTGGCCCTCGGCCGGCTCGCCATGGGGGGCCAGATACTGCTTGGCAAGCGCGCCCCAGCATGCGCTCGTGGCTTCGTCCAGCGCCAGCAGCACGCGCGACCTTCGCTCCTGCGTAAACGAGTCGTCCGCACTGATCGAAAGCACCCAGTGGGTCAGCTCGGCCAGCGCACCGAGCGGATCCGGCGGCAGGCCGGCAAGCATCTTGCGCACTTCGTTCTCGTCGCGCAGCGGGTGGTCCGGCAGCGCCGTGCCTCCGAAGGCGAGCTTGCGAAAACGCGCGATGTCGAATCCGAGCATGGCGTCAGCCGCACACCGCGCGGACCTGCTGGATGTCGGTGAGGCCGAGCAGGACCTTTTCGATCCCGTTCTGCTTCAGTGTGTGCATGCCGGCGGCAACGGCCGCGGCCTTGATTTCGGCCACCGTGGCGCGCGTCTGGATCAGGCGCTTGACCTTGTCGTCGGCCACGAGCAGTTCGTGGAGTCCAAGGCGGCCGTCGTAGCCCGTTTTCCCGCACTTTGCGCAGCCGGTCGCACGGTAAAGGACCGCTTTGCCGTCGGCGCCTGCGCAGCGGGCGCGCCACGACGCGCGCACCGCGCCGGGATCGACGACGCCTTCGACGCAATATTCGCCGAGCAGTGCTTCCAACTCCTCCGCCGAGGGCTCGTAGCCCTGTCTGCATTCCGTACACAACCGTCGCGCCAGCCTCTGCGCGAGGATCCCCAGCAGCGCATCGGCGAAATTGAACGGGTCCATGCCCATGTCCAGGAGGCGGACGATGCTTTCCGGCGCGCTGTTCGTATGCAGCGTGGACAGCACCAGGTGCCCGGTCAACGATGCTTCGATGCCGGTCCTGGTGGTCTCGGCATCGCGCATTTCGCCGACCATGATCACATCGGGGTCGGCGCGAAGAAACGAGCGCATTGCAGAAGCGAAAGTCCAGCCGATCTTCGCGTTCACCTGCACCTGGCGCAGGCCCTCCTGCGTGATCTCGACGGGATCCTCCGCGGTCCAGATCTTGCGCTCGTCGGTGTTGATGTAGCCAAGCAGGGAGTGGAGCGTGGTGGTCTTTCCCGAGCCGGTCGGCCCGCACACCAGGCACAATCCGTGGGGTTTGGCGACCATCCGCTTCACGTCGCGCAGCACCTCGTCGCTGAAGCCAAGCCTGTCGATCGCCAGCGGCTTGGCGGCCGCGAGCAAACGCATTACGACATCCTCCAGCCCGTTGTTGGTCGGGATCGTTGCGACGCGCAGCTCGAGGCGCGCCGGGCCGAAGCGGCTGAAATCGATCTTGCCGTCCTGGGGCTTCCTCCGCTCGGAGATGTCGAGCGTGGCCATGATCTTGATTCTCGACACGAGAGCGCTGCGGAATTTCGACGGCAGGTCGAGGTAGTGGACCAGCACGCCGTCCTTGCGGAAGCGGATGCGCGTGTTCTTCTTGCCCGGATAAGTCTCGATGTGGATGTCGGAGGCCTTCTGGTACCAGGCGTCGAGGATCACCTTGTTGACCAGCTTGACCAGCGTGTTGTCGGTCTCGACGAGCTGCTCGTCGGCCAGCTCGACCTCCCCGCCCTCGGCGGCCAGCTGGATGGCCAGCGCGTCGATCGCGCTTTCCCGTTCGGGTACCTGATAGAAGGCAAGGCCGTCCTTCCCCTCGTTGCCGCCCTTGAAATCGAGGGTCTCCAGCGCGTTCGCGTCGAAGACCGGGGAACCGGCGTAGTGCTTGAGCACCGCGGCGCGAATGTCCGCCTCTTCCGCCATGACCGGGAGGATCTTCATGCCGGTGACGAAACGCAACTCTTCCAGCACTCGCGTGGCCAGCGGATTCTCGATCGCCACCACCAGCGAGGCATCGGCCTGGAAAACCGGGATGACGTTGCGCCGCTGCGCAAGCGCCGCCGGCACCTTCGCAATCGTCGCCGGCTGGATGCGGAACTTGCCCAGGTTCACGAACGGGATGCCGAGCTTCTTCGCCAGCACGGTCTTGATCATCTCCTCGTCGACCACGCCCATCTCGACCAGGATCTGCCCGAGCGGCGTCGTGCGGTTCTTTTGCTGCATCTTCAGCGCGTTGGCCAGCTCGCCGGCGGTGAGCAGCCCCAGCTCGATCAGCACCTCCCCGAGCCTGAGGACGGGGCGCTGCTGCTGGTGCCTGAGGGCGGTTGCCAGCTCGTCGACGGTCACGATCTGGTTGTCGGTCAGCAAATCCCCCAGCTTCTGCACGCGCAGGTCGCGCTGCCTCTGCAGGGCTGCCGCCACGGCTTCCTTCGAGGCGACGTGATCCTCGATCAGCAGCTGCCCGATCGGCTCGCCGATATGGAAAGCGCGCATCGCCCGCGCCGGGACGAAGAGACGGCAAACCGCCGATCCGCCAGCCGGCAGGTACAGGAACAGGCCGCACTGCGCGTCGACGAAACCCCGCGTCTCGCCGCTCGTCGATTCCCCGGAGGCCATCTCGATCGTAAACGTCTGCTGCTCCGAGCCCGGGAAGATCTCCTCCTCGCTGATGTCCGCCGGGAGCTCCTGGCGCCGCAGCTGCACCGGATCGAGCATGCGCAGCTGGACGAGATCGGCAAACTTCGGGGCGGGGTCGATCGGTTCGCGGGTCAAGCCAAGCTCGATGTGCCCCTCGTCCGGATCGAACCGCAGCAGCTCGGCCTGAAGTTTCCGGCCGCCGGACAGCACCACGAGGCATTGCCCCGGCTCCGGCGCTGCGGGGAGCCGCGGGAATTCGCGATACGGCGGAGCCGGCCAGATGAAAGCATCGACCCCGGAAGGCAGATCTGCGGCTGGAAGGACTGCAGTGTCCATGATTCGGTCGGCGAAGGCTCGAATGGTGCTTGGGGAGAGTGAAAGTATTCGCTTGCGCTGCGCGGACGTATGTGCGGCAAGTCGCTTACGCCGGGAGTTTTCCCGCGAAGCCGGGGGATCGACGCAGCGTCAGGACAGCATCCGCGCGTTGTCGCCGCGCCGCGCGGAACAAACGCTGCCCCCCGTTTTCTTGGCGTCGTACATGGCGGCATCCGCCGCCTTGACCAACCCATCCGCGTCGAGCGCGTCCTCGGGGTAGACGGCGATGCCGATGCTGGTCCCGATGTTCACGCTCTGCCTGCCCTCGCCAAGCAGGCACGGCGCGGCCAGCGCGGCGACGATTTTCCCGGCGACCGTTTCGGCCTCCCCGCGAGCGCCGATGTCGGCCAGGATCACGGTGAATTCATCACCGCCCACGCGCGCCACGGTGTCGGATTCGCGCACCTGGCGCCGGATTCGCGCGGCAACGGCCTGCAGCAGCTCGTCCCCGGCCACGTGCCCGAGGGTGTCGTTCACCGGCTTGAACCGGTCCAAGTCGAGGTACAGCAACGCGAACCGGGTCGCGTTGCGCTTGGCAGCCCCGATCGCCTGACCCAGGCGATCATTGAACAGCAGCCGGTTCGGCAGGCCGGTGAGGCTGTCGTGATGGGCCACTCTCTGGATGCGTTCCTCCGCGAGCATCTGTTCCGTAATGTCGGTCGTCACCGCAAAACAGCCTATCGCCTTCCCATCGTCCGCGGCGTGCGGGACAAGCTTGCTCTCGATGTGGCGGGACTCGCCATCCCGAAGCTTGTGCGTCCTCCGGTAAGTAACCGGATGCCCCCGCAGCACTTGCGCGAAATGACCTTCGATCTCGCCGTAGGCGCCTTCCCCGACGATCTCGCGCAGATGTTTGCCGACGATGTCCGCCGGAAGCTGCCCGAAGAAAACCGCGTAGCGCATATTGGCGAAGACGCACCGCAGGTTCTCGTCATAGGAAGCGGTCATGGCCGGAACGTTGTCGGCGAACAGGCGCAGCTTCTCCGCGCTGTCGCGCAGGGCGGCCTCCGAGCGCTTGCGCTCGGTAATGTCGGCGCCGACCCCGCGGTAACCCACGAAAACCCCGGACCGGTCGAAGAGCGGATCCCCGTTGATCGAGAGAAATCGCTCGGTGCCGTCGATCCCGCGGCGGGAGAATTCGAAATCGCGGAACGGCTCGTGCGCGTCGAGCACCGTCCGGTGCGCCCGCCACCCCGCCTCGTCCGGGGACAGATACGGGATTTCCCAGCGGGGCACGCCGATCGGAACGGCCGGCCCGAACGCCGGCATGATGCCCGAGCGCGGATCGGCGAAGGTGTGCACCGTGACGCGGTGTCCGGCGTCGCTTTCCCAGTAGAAGTCCGTGGACATCTCGGTCAGGCTGCGGAACTGCGCCTGTTTATCGCGCAGGCTGCGCCGCAGCGCGTTGATGTGCCCGCCGATGAAGACGAAACAGGGCAGAAATCCCGCAAGCATCAGCCAGCTCATCCAGTCCAGGTGCACGTCGCGAATCGCCTGCGGCCGCAGGTACATCAACAGATCGATGACCAGCGCATAGGCCGCGAGCGAATACAGCACGATTACGGTGAACTCCCGGACCCTGAGGCGGAAGATGCCGAACAGGAACACGATGAAAGCGCCGAACAGCGCGATGTTGCGGCCCTCGTCCATGTGGTAGACGATGTACATCAGTACGGTCATCGCGATCAGGATCTGGATCCGGGTAAGGCTCGGATCCGCGAAGCGAAGATTGAGTCCCGAGCGAATCACCAGATACAGGCCCGCATTGATCGCAGCGAACGCCGCCACCGCCTGCAGCGCCGCGGCCGCCGGCAGCACGCCGAAGGCCCACGCGGCCGCCACCAGCGCCGTGGCCAGGGGATAGCTGAGCGCGGCGAGCCCGAACCGCCGCAGGCGCAGGGCCTGGTTCGGATCGAGCGATGGCGGGATCAGGAAATCGGCAGCGCCCATGATTTCCTTATGCTGCCATTTCCTGAGAAAAGTCCGCTCTGGCGGCGGGTAGGCAGACGAAATGCTGCCATCGGGAATCTCACGCCGCCTGCGCCGGTACGACCGGCGGCGCGAGGAAACGCGCCTCGAAATCCGCCGCCGGCACCGGCTTGCTGAAGAGGTAGCCCTGCATCTCGTCGCAGCCCAGCAGCCGCAGCAGGCTCGACTGCTCCTCGGTCTCCACCCCTTCGGCCACCACCTTGAGCTCGAGCGAATGCGCCAGCTTGATCACGGTGGAGACGAGCGCCATGCCCTGCGGGCCGTTGGTCATGTCGACCACGAACGAGCGATCGATTTTCAGCGTGTCCACCGGAAGCTTCGACAGGTAGGCAAGCGACGAGAAGCCGGTGCCGAAATCGTCGATGGCGACGGTCACGCCCATTGCGCGGATCGCCTGCAGGGTGGTGATGTTGCGCTTGATGTCGTGCATGATCACGCTTTCGGTGATCTCCAGTTCGAGCCCCGCGGCCGTGCCTGCCTCGATGCCGATGACCTGTTCGATCTCGGCGACCAAGCCGCGATTGCGCAGTTGCAGCGGAGACACGTTCACCGCGATCCTCACGGCGGGGAGGCCCGCGGCACGCCAGCGCAGGTAGTCCTCGATCGCTTTGCGCAGCGCCCAGCGCCCGACATCGAGGATCAGCCCGGTTTCCTCCAGGATCGGGATGAAGTGGCCCGGCGGCACCAGGCCCGTGCGCGGGTCGTTCCAGCGGATCAGGGCTTCGGCGCTCGTAATCCTGCCGGTCATGAGGTCGATCTTCGGCTGGTAGTGCAGCACGAATTCCTCCTTCTCCGTCGCCTGGCGCAACTGGTTCTCGAGTGTCAGGTTCGCGGCCACCCGCGCGTTCATCTCGGCGGCGTAGAAAACGTAACGCTCGCCGACGGCCTTGGCTTTTTTCAGCGCCGCCTCCGCGTTGCGCAGCAGGGTCTCGGCGTCGGGGCCGTCTTTCGGGAACAGCGCGATGCCCAGCTTGCCGGCCACTCGGAACACCTCGTCATTCAGGCGGAACGGATGGTCGAGAAAGGCGTTGATCGAATCGTCGAGACTGCGGAGGTTGTTTTGCGGACCTATTTCCGGCAGCACCGTGGCGAATTGGTCCGCGCCAATCCGCGCTACCAGGTTGGCGTCCCCATTGTCGAGCACCAACCAATTCGCGACTTGCTTCAGCAACGAATCACCGGCCTCACGGCCGAGGCTGTCGTTGATGTTCTTGAACCGCTCGATGTCCAGCACGAACAGGGCAAGATTGTGACCGCCGCTGGCGGCACGGCGCAGATAGTCCGAGGTCCGCTCGAGGAACAATGTGCGGTTGGCCAGCCCGGTGAGTTCATCGTAGCTGGCGAGGTACTCGATCCGCTCCTGCTTTTTAATGTGGTCGATCGCGAACGCGATGTTGCCGGCCAGTTCGGTGAGGAGCTTCATTTCCTCGGCGTCGAAGAACCCCTCGACATCGGCATTCAGCACAAGGACGCCCACGGCGGTACCGGCAACTACGAGCGGCAGCACGGCCAAAGAGCGCGCGCCGCCATTAAGCGCATGGTCCTTCAGGAGCACCTCCGGGTCTTTCGCGATCTCGTTCGAGACTACCGGCATCAGCGTTGCAATCGACTTGGCCACCGAGCCGCGGCCGGTGGCGACTTTTTCCCTGAGCAGCAGCTCGAGCTCGGGGAAGAACAGCGGGTCGCCGCCGCAGGCGGCCACGATGCGAAATTCGTTCGACGCTGGGTCCACCATGCCAATCCACGCTTTTGCGAATCCTCCTTCCCCTACGGCAATCCGACAGGCCTTCCTGAACAGCTCATCGCGCTCCGACACGCGGACGATCAAGGTGTTGATGCCGCTCAGGACTGCATGAACGCGATTGAGCCGCAGGATCCTGGCATCGGCGGCCTTGCGCTCGGTGATGTCTCGGATCAGCACGACGATCATCCAGCGACCGCCCAGCAGCACCGCGTGGCGCCTGAACTCGTCCCATACGACCGAACCGTCCTTGTTGCGGCGCTGACGCTCCGACGAGGTGGTGACGCCCCCTGCGATGACTTCGTCGTAGACGCGCTCGAGCTCCTCGCGCGAGCGCGAGCTCGCCTGCCAGGGGACCTGCTCGACCAGCATCGCCTCGTGCGTGGCGCTTTGCGGCCGGCCCGCGTTGGCGTGGGTCAGGTTCGTGCGCCGAAAAGCGGCGTCGTTGATGTACTCGTAGCGCATGCTCTCCCGGTCGATGAGGTAGATCGCATCGGCCACGGCATCCATGGCCGCGCCGAAGCGCCGCAATACGTCTTCGTCGCGCACCCGTGCCGCGGCGAGGGTTTCGAGCGTCTCCTCTTTTTCGATGTTGTGCAGGGCGAGCGAGACGTTGGCGGTCACCTCCTTCAGCAGGCGAAGCTCCTCGTCGTCGAATATCCCTGCATCGGGTGTCCGCAGGACGATCATGCCCGCGACCCGGCCTTCCACAACCATGGGAAGCAGCGCGAGGGCGTAGTTTCCGTCCTTCGTCAGCGCTCCCCGGCCGTCGATCCGCACATCGTTCGCGATGTCATTGGAAACTATGGGTTGCCCGCTGCGCAGCGCTTGCGCGACCAGGCTCCGGGCGTGAGCCGGATCCCGGTTGTATTCATCAATCAGCTCCGTGGTCAGGCGCGAATCGGGCTGCGAATTCGCTGCAATCCGGGCCTTGGCGTTTTCATCCATCGCGATGACGCGGGCGACCATGAATCCCCCGTCCGCCACCGCAATCCGGCAGACTTCCCTGAAAAGCTCGTCACGCTCGCGGATGCGCACGATCGCGCTGTTGATCCCGCTGAGCACCGCATAAACGCGGTTCAGGCGGAGGATCTTCCTCTCCGCTTCCTTCCTCTCGGTGATGTCGCGCGCCGTGACCACGATTACCCAGCCGTCGCCGGTATGCATTGCGTGCCGGCGGGACTCGATCGGCATCATCGATCCGTCGGCGTGCCGGAATACGGCCTCGATCCTGGCGGCACTGCTGGCATTGTCCGCAATGAGCGCGTCATAGTCGCGTTCCAATATTTCCCGGCCAATGCCGAAAAAATCCATCGGGGTGAGCCCGATCATCTCCTGCCGCGTGAGGCCTACCATGTCGCACAGCGTCTTGTTGACATCGATGTAACGCAGGCTGGCACGGTCGATGAGGGCTATGCCGTCGCTGGAAACTTCCATGGCCGCCCGGAACCGCTGCAGCTCGTGGTCGGCGCGCTTCCTCTCGGTGATGTCGGTGGCGACGCCGCGATAGCCCGTAAAACTCCCGCCAGTATCGAAAATCGGCTCGCCGCTAGCGGCCATGTACTGGAGGGAGCCGTCCGCGTGGGTTCGGAGGTATTCGAGATCGCGGAACGACTTGTGCGCCTCGAGCTGACCCTTGTGATCGTCCCAGCTTCCGGAGAGCGGGATCAAGCCGGGAATCTCCCAGCGGCGCAATCCGACGGCACCGAGTTGCTCGGCTGCCCAGCCCGCGCGCCGTCCCTCGCCCGAGAACTTGACGAACCGGAACTGGGCGTCCTGCTCCCAGTACCAGTCCGAGGAAAGCGCGGTCAGGCCACGAAATCGCTCCTCGCTTTCGACCAGCTCGGCTTGGGTCAGGCGGTGGGCGACACGCGCCCGGAACTCCTTCAGCCCGCGCTCCAGCGCGGGCGCGAGCCGCGCCAGGCTCTGCTTCATGATGAAATCGCTGGCCCCGGCCTTCATCGCCTCGACCGCGGTCGCCTCGCCAACGACGCCGGAGATCAGGATGAAGGGGGTGTCCAGGCTGGTGGCGCGCAGGGTGGCAAGCGCCTCCAGGCCATTGAAGCCGGGCATGCTGAAATCGGAGAGGACTGCGTCCCAGGGCCCTTCGGCAAGTGCGGCCTGCATTTCGCCTATCGACCGCACGCGCCGGCTGGCCGGCTCGAACCCGCCGCGGCGCAGGGCCCGCAGGATCAGGCCCAGGTCGTCCTCGGAGTCCTCGGCGATCAGGATCGAGACCGGCCGGTTCCCCTCCTGCCCGGCTGCCGCGGGAGCCGGCTTGCCGTCGGCGGTGGCTCGGTTTTTCACGCGGCCTTCGCCGGCAGGGTCGCCGGGGCGAGGAACCTGGCTTCGAACTCCGCCGCCGGCACCGGCTTGCTGAAGAGATAGCCCTGCATCTCGTTGCAATTGAGCAGCCTCAGCAGGCGCTTCTGCTCCTCGGTCTCCACGCCCTCGGCCACCACCTTGAGCTTGAATGAGTGCGCGAGGTTGATGATGGTCGACACCAGCGCCAGCCCGTCCGGGCCGGTTGTCATGTCGACCACGAAAGAGCGGTCGATCTTCAGCGTGTCCACCGGCAGCTTGGACAGGTAGGACAGGGACGAGAAGCCGGTGCCGAAATCATCGATCGCAACGGTGACCAACATGTCCCGGATCGCCTGCAGGCTCGCGATGCTGTGCTTCACGTCCTCCATGATCAGGCTCTCGGTGATTTCCAGCTCGAGCCCTGCCGCCGCCAGCGGGTCGACGCAAACGGCATGTTCCACCTCGTCGACGAATCCGCGGTCGCGCAGCTGCAGCGGCGAGACGTTGACCGCGATGCGCACGGCCGGCAGGCCCGCCGCGCGCCAGCGCAAGTACTCCTCGAGGCCCTTGCGAAGCGCCCACCGCCCGACCTCGTGGATCAATCCGGTCTCTTCCAGGTTCGGGATGAAAAGACCCGGCGGCACGAGCCCTTTTTCCGGATCGTTCCACCGGATCAGCGCCTCGGCGCTGGTGAGCTTGCCGGTGACGAGGCTGACCTTGGGCTGGTAGTGAAGTACGAACTCTTCCTTTTCCAGCGCCGTGCGCAGCTTGTTTTCAAGCGACAGCTTCCCGGCCCGCTTGTCGGTCATCTTCTGCTTGTAGAACAGGTACC
>JANMDK010000388.1:0-18828 GCA_031376265.1 Pseudomonadota bacterium | reverse complement strand
CTCCGTAGTGAACCCTGAGCGCAGCACGCTGCAGCTCGCGTCCAGGCTGCGCGCGGCCGGCACCCCGGTCACGCTGAAGATGTACGAAGGTGTAAGCCACATCTCGCTTGCCGCCGCGCTTGCCCGGCCGTTGCATGGGCTCGCGCCCGTGCTGGACGACGTGAGCGCGTTCGTACTCGCGCCCTGACCCGCGGCCCTAGCGGCCGGCGGGCGCCACGTCTGCGTTGGCGAATCCCCAGCGGTCGAACACGCGGCGAACGGCCCCGGAAGCCTTCGCCTCCTCGAGCCACTTGCCGACATAGGCGAGCGCCTCGTTGTGATTCTTCGGCACAACCACCGCGATGTTCACTTCGCGGAAAGAGCCATCGAGAATGCGGGAGCCCGGCACGCTTGCCGACATCGAGCGCAGCGTGTCCCTCGTCAGGGCAAACGCGTCCGCATGACCGGTGCGCAGCATGCCGAGGGCCGCATCGACCGACTCCGCCGGCTCGATCTTGGTGCGCTTGAGCGCTGCAGCCGCGCCGCGAATGGTCGTCGTATTGGCGACGCCGATCACGCGCACGTCCGGGCGGTCGACGTCCGCAATGGTGGCGATATCCGATCCGGGCCGCACGAGATAGGTATTCTGGCCGGTGAAATAGACCGGCCCGATGCCGAGCTTCGCCCGCCGTTCTTCGTCCACCGGCATGAAAGCCGCATCGAGCATGCCGGCCACCAGCGCGTCGGTCAGCACGCCGGTGTTCGGCGCCGCCGTGAATTCGATCGGCAGGCCGATCGCGGCTGCGAGATCGGTCGCCAGGTCTACGGTGACGCCGCGCAACTCCCCCGAAGCGGTCTTCTCGACGAAGAAGGTCGACTGCTCCGGCGCGAACGCGACGCCGAAGCGGATAGTGCCGGTGGGCGCGAGCTGATGCATCGGAATCGGGGGCATGGGAGCTTCAGGAAGACAGGCGGGGGACGGGAGTCTAAACCGATCGGGCGTGTACTGGTGCCGGTGCATCAACTGGCAGGAGAGCCAATATCCACGCGGCTCTTGAAAACACAAAGTAGTGAAATTCTCCCTCTCCCTCAGGGGACGCGGGCTTCCCGCGGCGACCACCCTGTGACGAACGGCTCGCCGAGCTTCATAGCGACACTCCCTACACCCGAAGGCCGATATACTTCATTGACTTATATAAGCCAATGGCTTACACTATCGCATGGTCTTTGTCGAAACGAGCCTGTTTTCCAAGCTTCTAAGAGACTATCTGAATGACGAAGAGTATCGGCGGTTGCAAAATCGCCTCATCGAGCAGCCCGACACCGGTGCAATCATTCGCGGTTCGGGCGGTGTCCGCAAGATCCGATGGGGTGCGGGCGGAAAGGGCAAATCGGGTGGGGTGCGGGTAATTTACTATTGGGCGAAATCGGAAGAGCAGACTTTTTTTCTGACCATTTACGGAAAAGGGGAGAAAGAGAGTCTCAGTGCGAATGATCTTAAGACAGTTGTAAGAATGCTGGAGGAGTTGACGAATGGCTAAGCGCGATATCGGCAAGGAAATCATCCAGGGCCTTCAGGAAATCAAGGCCTGGAAGAAGGGCAAGACCAAGCTCAAGATCATCACGGTCGAGTTGCCGCGCGCGGCCGACGTCCCGGCAATCCGCAAGGAGCTCGGCCTTTCCCAGGAGCAATTTGCCCAGTTCATGGGCGTAAGCGTTTCGACGCTGAGAAACTGGGAGCAGGAACGCCGGGAACCTCATGGCCCTGCCCGTTCGCTCCTGCTCGTGGCGGCGAAGCAGCCGCAAGCGGTACGCGAGGCGTTCAGGACGACGATGACAATCGCGAAATCGAAAGCCTACCCGAAGGCGGCTTAACGATCGCGCATTTCAAGCCCGCAACTTGAATCTCTGGATTTTCCCCGTCGCGGTCTTCGGCAGTTCGGCCACGAACTCGACCCAGCGCGGATACTTGTAAGGCGCCAGCGCGGACTTCACATGGGCCTTGAGCTCATCACCCGTGGCCTCGGCGCCGGGCTTGAGCACGACGAAGGCCTTGGGCTTCACCAGCTTGTCGGCATCCTCGTGGCCGACCACCGCGCATTCGAGCACTGCGGCATGCGACACCAGCGCCGCCTCGACCTCGGCCGGCGAAACGTAGATGCCCCCGACCTTGAGCATGTCGTCCGATCGGCCGCCGTACGCGTAGTAGCCGCCTTCGATCTTCGTGTACTTGTCGCCGCTGCGCGTCCAGGGGCCCTGGAAGGTGTTCTTGGTTTTCTCGCGCTGGTTCCAGTACATGATTGCCGAGGTCGGCCCGGAGATCTGCAGCTCGCCCAGTTCGCCGTCCTTGACCTCGGCGCCGCTCTCGTCGACCAGCCGCAGCCCGTAGCCGGGCACCGCCTTGCCGGTGGTGCCCGGCTTCACGTCGCCCGGGCGGTTGGAGATGAAGATGTGCAGCATCTCGGTGGTTCCGATGCCATCGAGCAGCTCGACGCCGGTGCGCTCGGCGAACCGCTTGAGGATTTCCGGCGGCAGCGCTTCGCCGGCCGAGGTACCGACGCGCAGCGCAAGCGCCTCCTTTCCCGGGAAATTCGGGCTCACCAGCATGCCCGCATACAGGGTCGGCACGCCGTAGAAAATCGTGGGCTTGTGATCCACGAGCCGCTTGAACACCGCGTCCGGCGTCGGCCGCTCGGCCATCAGCACGGTGGTTGCGCCGACCGCCAGCGGGAACGTCAGCGCGTTGCCGAGGCCATAGGCGAAGAACAGCTTGGCCGCCGAGAACACCACGTCCGACTCGCGGATGCCGAGCACCGGGATCGCGTACAGGTCCGCGGTGAGGATGAGGTGCGAATGCAGGTGCACCGTGCCTTTGGGCGCGCCGGTCGATCCGGAAGAGTAGAGCCAGAAGCAGATGTCGTCGGCCAGCGTGGGCGCGGCGGTGAACTCTTTATTGGAATTTGCCAGGAGGTCGGAAAAGAGCTTGTGCCCTTGCGCATCCTTGCCGGCAACGATCACGTGCTCGAGATCGGGCAGCTTGCCGAGCAGTGGCAGGAAAGCTTTCAGCAGCGCCTCGGACACCACCAGCACCTTCGCGCGGCTGTCCTTAAGCATGTAGTCGTAATCGGGCGTGGTGAGCAGCGTATTCAGCGCGACCGGCACGATGCCCGCCTTGATCGCGCCGAGGAAAGCGGCCGGAAAGTCGATCGTGTCGAGCAGTGCAAGCGCGACGCGCTCCTCCCGCTCCACGCCGAGGCCGACGAGCGCATTTGCGGCGCGATTCACCCGCTCCGCAAGGTCGGCGAACGTGTAGCTGCCGGCGTCGTCGATGTAAGCGACCTTCGCTGCGCGCCCCTTGAGGTTGCGCTCGACGAGGTCGACCGCCGCGTTGTACTCGCGCGGGATTTCAGTCACTGCCATGCAATTTCTCCGTGGGGATTTCTTCGGCGGCGCTAATCGAGAGTGATCTTCGCCCTGCGGATGATATCGCCCAGGCGCTTCTCCTCGCTCGCGCGATAGGCCGTGACTTCCGCCGGGCTCGACCACCAGGCGGTTGCGCCGCGGTCGAGGAAAGCCTGCTTGAGCGCCGGGCCCTCCAGTGCCTGTTTCGAGAACATCGAGATGCGCTCGACCACGCCGGCGGGAATACGCGCAGGCCCGATCAGCGCGGTCCAGGAGGTGACGTCGAACCCGGGCAGGAATTCGGCCAGCGCCGGAATCTCGGGCACGATCGGGCTGCGCGCGGCCGTAGTGACCGCATAGCCTTTGACCTTGCCGGACTTGTACTGGCCAAGCGCCCCCGGGATGTTGTCGAAGATCAGGTGCACCTGGCCGCCGAGCAGGTCGGCCATTGCAGGCGCGGCGCCTCGGTACGGCACGTGCACGAGGTCCACGCCGGCCAGCAGCTTGAAGAGCTCGCCGGACAAATGCAGCGTCGTGCCAAGGCCGGCGGAGGCGTAGAAATATTTCTTCGGGTTGCGGCGCGCAAGCTCGATGAGCTCGGGCACCGTGTTCGCAGGCACGCCGGTGTGACCGACGAGGAAATTCGGCAGCGCCCAGATATTGGTGATGAAAGTGAAATCCTTCGCCGCGTCGAAAGGCAGCTTGCCGGCCTTGAGCGTCGGCGAAATGCCGTGCGATGCGATGCCGCCGAGGCCCAGCGTATAGCCGTCGGGCTCCGATTTGGCCACCATCTCCACGCCGATGTCCCCGCCCCCGCCGCCGCGGTTGTCGACGACGAACTGCTGGCCGGTGAGTTCGCTCATCGCCGCACAATAGAGACGGGAGAGCGTGTCGGTCGCTCCGCCGGCGGGATAGGGATTGATGTAGCGCACCGGCTTGGTCGGCCAGGCGGCTTGGGCTCGCGCCTGGCTTCCGAGAACGAAAGGGGCGACAACGACGCCCCCGATCAGCTTTAGCGCCGTGCGACGACCCGTCTCATCCATTGCCTTCCCTCCTCCAAAGGTTGGCTAGCTCCGCGCGTACCGGCAAATTATGCAGCATCCCCCCGCCGCACGTTCCTAGGCCGTTGCGGCCTCGCGTACTTCGGCCAGCCACTCGGCGGCCCATTCCTCGGCTTTCTCTTCGGGCAGCACACCCGACGAGGCGTCGTGCTGGATGCGCTCGCCTATGCGCTGCGCGCCCAGCTCTTGCAGCAGGTCGTCGAAGCGCTTGCCGCCGAAATTGAAAGTTTCTGCATACGTGCGGTCGCCGAGGCCGAACACGCCGTAGTGCGCTGCAGAAAGGTCGGGGCGCCTGGACTGCAGGTCTTCGAAGAATTTCTTGGCGTTGTCCGGCACGTCGCCCTGGCCGTAGGTGGAAGTACAAATGAGGAACACGCCCTCGCGCCCGAACACCGATGCGTCGAGGTCGTCCATGAGGAGCGTCTCGACTGCCACTTCGTCCCCGCCCCAGATGAGCTCGAGCTCCTGCGCGACAAGCTGCGCGGTGCCGGTCATCGTGCCGACGAGGATGGTGATCTTGGGCTGGCTCATGGGGGTCCTTATTTCCGTTGACAGACATTATATTGCAGTCCATAATTAAATCAAGCATTATATTTCATCTGCATTTCATCTCATTTCCATGACCGCCTCCGAAGCTTCCGCCACGCTTCCCCAGAACGAAGATGAGGCCTACCTTGCCCTCCTCGGCGAGCGGGTGCGCACCTGGCGGGACAGCCGCCGCATCACGCGCAAGGCGCTCGCGCTCTCCTCGGGGTTGTCCGAGCGCTACCTTGCTCAACTCGAAGCCGGCCAGGGAAACATGTCGATCCTGCTGCTGCGCCAGCTCGCCCAGGCAATGCAGGTCCCGCTGGAGGAACTCGTGCGCGAGTCGGCCGCGGCGCCGCGGCGCGAGCGCATAGCGCTGATCGGCCTGCGCGGCGCCGGCAAGTCCTCGCTCGGCGCCAAGTTGGCTGCCGACCTGGCGATGCCCTTCATCGAGCTGGACCGCGAAATCGAGCGCGAAGCCGGCGCGCCGTTGTCCGAGATCTTCGGCATGTACGGGCAGGAGGGCTATCGCCGATTCGAACGACGCGCGCTCGAACGCGTGCTGGGGGAAAACCAGCGCTGCGTGATCGCCACCGGTGGCGGCATCGTCACCGCGTCTGAAACCTATGCCCGGCTTCTGGGAACCTGCCTGACGGTCTGGCTTAAGGCCGCGCCCGAAGAGCACATGTCCCGCGTCGTTGCGCAAGGCGACCTGCGGCCGATCCGCGGCCACGCCGCGGCGATGGACGACCTGAAGCAATTGCTGATCGAGCGCACCCACCTTTATGCAAAGGCCGACGCGTCGGTCGACACCGCCGGCCGCACGCTGCGCCAAAGCTTCGCCGAATTGAAAAAGCTGGCGTCGTAGGCGCCCCCACCAGGAAATCCAATGATCACTTTCGACACCAACCCCGAAAAATACAACCACTGGAAGCTCATCGTCGAGGCGCCGGTCGCCACGCTCACGCTCGACATCCAGGAAGACAAGGGCCTCTTCCCGACCTATAAATTGAAGCTCAATTCGTACGACCTCGGCGTCGACATCGAATTGAACGACGCGCTCAACAGGATCCGCTTCGAGCATCCCGAAGTGCGAAGCGTGGTGGTCACCTCGGGCAAGCCGCGCATGTTCTGCTCCGGCGCCAACATCTACATGCTCGGCCAGAGCACGCATGCGTGGAAGGTCAACTTCTGCAAGTTCACCAACGAGACACGCAACGGCATCGAGGACTCGAGCCGCAACTCGGGGCTCAAATTCCTCGCCGCGCTCAACGGCGCGACCGCCGGCGGCGGCTATGAGATGGCGCTCGCCTGCGACGAAATCGCGATGATCGACGACCGCTCCTCCGCAGTGAGCCTGCCGGAAGTGCCGCTGCTTGGCGTTCTGCCCGGCACCGGCGGCCTGACCCGCCTGGTGGACAAGCGCAAGATGCGCCGCGACCTCGCCGATGTTTTCTGCACCACGTCCGAAGGCGTGCGCGCCGACCGGGCCAAGGAATGGCGGCTGGTCGATCATGTCGCCAAGCCGGCCACGTTTACCGACATGGTCCAGGCACGCGCGCTCGAGCTCGCGAAGCAATCGGACCGGCCGGGCGATGCCAAGGGTGTTGCGCTCACGCCGCTCAAGCGCACCATCGACGACAAGGGCTATCACTATCCGAACGTCGACGTGATCTTCGATCGCGCGGCGCGCACTGCCACGATCACGGTCAAGGGTCCCCAAGGCGCGCAGCCCAGCACCATCGACGCGATCCTCGCGCAGGGCGACCAGTGGTGGCCGCTCGCGATGGCAAGGGATCTTGACGACGCCGTTTTGCTCCTGCGCACCAACGACGCCGAAGTCGGCACCTGGGTGCTGAAGACCGAAGGCTCGGTCGAGGCCGTGCTCGCCTCGGACAAGGTGCTTGCCGCCAACGAGAAGCATTGGTTCGTGCGCGAAACGCTCGGCTTCATCCGCCGCACTTTCTCGCGCATCGATGTCGCCTCCCGCTCCTTGATCGCGCTGGTCGATTCCGGATCGTGCTTTGCGGGCACGCTCGCCGAACTCGCGCTGGCCGCCGACCGCAGCTACATGCTTGCGCTGCCGGACGATGTTTCAAAAGCGCCGAAGGTAGCGCTGTCTTCGCTCAACTTCGGCCCCTACGAGATGGCCAACCATCGCACGCGCCTCGCGACGCGCTTCAGCGACGAAGAAACGCCGATCGAGCGCTGCAAGTCCGCCATCGGCGAGCCGCTCGACGCGGACGCAGCAATGGCGCTTGGCCTGGTGACGATTACGCCGGACGACCTCGACTGGGCCGACGAAATCCGCCTCGCGATCGAGGAGCGCGCCAGCCAGTCGCCGGACGCGCTCACCGCAATGGAAGCCTCGCTTCGATTCGCCGGCGCAGAGACGATGGAAACGCGCATCTTCGGGCGCCTCACGGCCTGGCAGAACTGGGTCTTCAACCGCCCGAACGCGGTTGGTGAACAAGGCGCGTTGAAAGTCTACGGCAGCGGCTCAAAAGCGAAATTCAACTGGGAAAGGGTCTGACATGGCCATCGACTACGCAGAAAAAATCCCCAACAACGTCAACCTCGCCAACGACAAGACGCTGCAGCGCGCGCTCGAGCAATGGCAGCCGAACTTCCTCGAGTGGTGGAAGGAGATGGGGCCGAGCGACTTTCAAGCGTCGGACGTTTACCTGCGCACCGCGGTCTCGGTCGATGCCGACGGCTGGGCGCAGTACGGCGCGGTGAAGATGCCGGACTACCGCTGGGGCATCTTCCTCGCCGACCAGGTGCCGGATCGCAAGATCGGCTTCGGCGACGCGATGGGCCAGCCGGTGTGGCAGCAGGTGCCGGGCGAGTACCGCTCGATCCTGCGCCGCCTCATCGTCACGCAGGGCGACACCGAGCCCGCCTCGGTCGAGCAGCAGCGCCTGCTGGGGCACACCTGCCCGTCCCTGTACGACCTGCGCAATCTCTTCCAGATCAACGTCGAGGAAGGCCGCCACCTGTGGGCGATGGTCTACTTGCTCCACGCGTATTTCGGCCGCGATGGCCGCGAGGAAGCCGAAGAACTGCTCTCGCGCCACTCGGGCGACTCGGACAAGCCGCGCATCCTCTCGACCTTCAACGAGCCGATTACCGACTGGCTTTCGCTGTATTGCTTTACGTACTTCACGGATCGGGATGGCAAGTACCAGCTCAAGAGCCTCGCCGAGTCCGGCTTCGACCCGCTGTCGCGCACCTGCCGTTTCATGCTGACCGAAGAGGCGCACCACATGTTCGTCGGCGAGACCGGCCTCGGCCGCGTCGTGAAGCGCACGCTGGAGGTAATGAAAGAACTGGGCACCGACGATCCCGCCGCGATCCGCCGCGCGGGCGCCGTCGACCTGCCGCTGCTGCAGAAGTACATCAATTTCTGGTGCTCCTCGTCGCTCGACCTCTTCGGCAACGAGATCTCTTCGAACTCGGCCTCGAATTTCGCCAACGGGCTCAAGGGCCGGCCGGACGAGTCGAGCTACACCGACCATGTGCTGCGCGATGCAACCATGAAACTGCAGACGCCCGACGGGGAGCAGGACGTGCCGATGCTGAATGCGCTCAATGAAGTTATGCGCGAGTCCTACCTCAAGGATTGCGAAATCGGCATGCGTCGCTGGAACCGCGCCATCGAGCGCGCCGGCCACGAATTCCGCCTGACGCTGCCGAACATCCGCTTCCGCCGCTCGATCGGCGCCTGGGCCGGGCTGCCGGTCGACACGCTCGGCAACCTGATACCGAAAGACGAATACGAGCGCCGCAAGGACGAGTGGGTGCCTTCGGACGCCGACCGGTCGTTTGTGAAAAGCCTCATGCACAAAGTCACCGACCCCGGCAAGATGGCGGGCTGGATCGCCCCGCCCGACCGCGGCATCAACAACCTCGCGGTCGATTACGAGTACGTGCACCTGAACTAGGAGGGGGTACGGGGGAACCTGGGTTCCCCTGTACCTAACGAGAGGATCACCGATGACTGACTGGCAGCCCGCGCAACGCTATCCCGACCCGGCTGTCGTCTCGGTCGACCCCTCGTTCGACAAGTACCGGATAGGCCTGGCCAAGGTCGAGCGGCTCTACACCGGTTGCCGCTGGTCCGAGGGCCCGGTGTGGCTCGGCGACATGCGCATCCTCGTCTGGAGCGACATCCCGAACAACCGCATGCTCCGCTGGGACGAGGAGACCGGGCAGACGACCGTCTTCCGCAAGCCTTCGAACAACGCCAACGGCAATACGCGCGACCGGCAAGGGCGCATCGTTTCCTGCGAGCACGGCGGAAGGCGCGTCATCCGGACCGAGCACGATGGCACGATCACCGTCGTTGCAGAGTCCTTCAAGGGGAAGCGCCTCAATTCGCCGAACGACCTCGTGGTGAAGTCGGACGGCTCAGTCTGGTTTACCGACCCGACCTTCGGCATCCTCGGCTGGTACGAGGGCGGCAAGGCCGAGCCCGAATCGCCGATGAATGTCTACCGCGTGGATGCCTCAGGCGCGATCGACGTCGTTGCCGAGGGCATCAATCAACCGAACGGGCTTGCCTTCTCGCCGGACGAGAAGCTGCTCTACATCGTCGAGTCGCGCTCTGTGCCGCGCAAAATCCTCGCTTGCAAGGTAAATGCCGACGGCAAGACGCTCGGCGAGCGCAGCGTGCTGATCGATGCCGGTCCGGGCACGCCCGACGGCTTCCGCGTCGACGTGGACGGCAACCTCTGGTGCGGCTGGGGCATGGGCAAGGAAGGCTTGGACGGCGTGCATGTCTTCAACCCCCAAGGCAAACTCATCGGCCGCATCGACCTGCCGGAGCGCTGCGCCAACCTCTGCTTCGGCGGGCTACGCAGGAACCGGCTGTTCATGGCGGCAAGCACGTCGCTCTACTCGCTCTACGTCAACACGCAGGGCGTGGCCGGCGGCTGAAGCCGACGGCGTTCCGGATGGCGGATATGCCTTTTCCGAAACGCACGAGTTAGCTCGACGTCATGGCCGCGCAGGCCGGCCTGGCCATGCTTCCCGCGAAAAGGAGTGATAGATTGCGTCGCACGCACGATGGCTCCTCTGCATCGACGGAGGGCAAATGACGAGCGAGCCAATCCGGTCCACGTATTGCATCATGGGAACGGATCTGCAAAAATCACACTGCTAATCGCAAAGCAGAGTTAGATGCCGATTGTCCGTCGATATATTCCTGCGAAAAAAGCGTCTGGCGGACTTAATACCTAACAATTTGAAATGGACGCGCTTTCTTTTGCGGCAAATTGGAATGTTTTGTCGGCCATGGCCCAATTCGTCCCGGTAAAGAGATGAACATGAAAAGAGCGTTTGTTTTTTTGAAAAAATATCTGTTCGCGATAGGAGCGTGTTTTTACTTGTTCCTCTTCGGATTTCTTTTCGAGCGGCATCGAGCAATCGTTTCGATGATTTGCTCGCATTTCGGATTTCGCGCGAGCAAAGAGCACGCGCTTCGTTTCGGTATGATAGGTATCAGCGAACTGCTTCGCGGTAGCGAAGATCAGATCATATTGCGGGAGCTCACTTACGTCGATGGCAACGTCTCGCCGCTGGAACTCATGATCATTGCGAAACTCGTACGCCGGTACCAACCGGAGAACATATTTGAAATTGGTACGTTTGATGGTAGAACTACCCTAAATCTTGCTATCAACAGTCCCGAGTCGGGGCGGGTGTTCACGCTTGATCTGCCCAAATCAGAAGCGGCGAGTGCAAAGCTGACGATTGGCGACAATGACATGAATTACATCAACAAAGACGTCTCGGGAGCACGTTTTCACGATACGGACGTTGAAAAGAAGATCGAGCTTCTGTACGGGGATTCTGCAGTCTTCGACTTCTCGCCGTATCAAAACAGGATCGACCTTCTCTTCATTGACGCTGCGCATACGTACGAGTATGTGCTCAACGACACTCGGGCCGCCCTGAAGATGCTCAGGAACGGAAAGGGCGTGATACTGTGGCATGACTGTGTGCCCGACAACTCCGTGGGGATGGCTCTCAACGAACTGCATGCGACCCATCCCGAGCTCAAGAATATGAGATTGATCGAAGGTACGATGCTGGCCTGCTGCATCAACGTCTGAGAGAGCGCGTCGATTTTCAGCCCCTCGCAGGGAATCGCATACTCCTGAATGAAGCGCAGGCGAACCCCGTGCGCCAAGCGCCGAACCGGTCGCCGGGTTACTTGTAGCGGTACACGACCAGCTTGTCCGCGGCGGACTCAGGCGTCCAGACCTCGCCTTTGCGCCCGTGGATCTGGCGCACGTTGGCACCTTCGGAGGACGACTTGAAGCTCTCAAACTTCTCTGTCTTCGGGTCAAAGCGCAGCATCACCTGTCTGCTCCAGTCCGAGGTCCAGACCTTGTCGGTCTCGTCCACATACACCGCATAGATCCTTCAGGGTCTCGCCGGGCGCCTTCTACGCTTTCCATTGCCCGGTTGCCGGGTCGTAGCGCGAGAGCTGCCCGGAATTCCACTCCGCGACCCAGACCGCGCCCTTCGAGTCCGACCACACGCGGCGTGCGCCCTGGTTGCGCGTCGGCGGCTCGAGGATCGTGACTTTGTAATTTTTCGGGTCGACCCGACCGACGTACGAGCCGGCCAGCGACGCGAAGTACACCGTGCCATCCGGCGTCGAATGAATGCCGTAGGGACCGCGGGCGAATCGAACACCTTGATGCCGCCGCTTGCCGGATCCAGGCGCCCGTAGTAGCCCGACTGGCCGGTAAACCAATGGATGCCGGCCTTGTCGAATGTCGCGGTATTCAGGTTGGTGTAGCCGGTGCCTTCGGGAAGCGGCCACTTCTTCACTTCGCGCGTCTTCGGGTCGACCCGCACGATCGCGTTCTGCCCGCCGTCGGTGAGCCAGGGTGCGCCGTCGGGGCCGGCGATCACGCCATAAGGCGAAGAACCGGAGCCCAGCGGGATCAGGTCAACCTTGCCGGTCTTCGGGTCGAGCTGTCCGAGATAGCCGCCCCGCTGGAACGAAATCCGGACGGGCCCGTCGGGAGCGGCATCGGCCCAGACATCGTGCGCGAGATTGCGCGGGGGAAGCGCATATTCCTGCACAGTGACCTGCGCGAAAGCGCGCAGCGAAACCAGCGCCATCAACAGAAATCGCATCATGGTGATCGCCTCCGGAAGATTGGCATCAGTAAAGCTGCGCCTTGTAGCGCTCGACCATCTGCTCCTGCGTCTCGGCCGCGGTCGCGCCGCCGGTCTGGTCGCGGATCATTTCGCCGAGCGAAGGCAGGGTGCTGCGCGGGATCTGCGTCTCCATCTTCCACAGTCCCGAGCGCATGATCGACTTGGCGCAATGCAGGTAGGCCTCGCGCACCTTCACGCTCAGCACGACCTGCGCGGGCTTGCCCTGCTCGACGCACTGGGCGCGCAGGTCCTCGTCAGTACGCAGCTCCGCGCTGCCGTTCACGCGCAGCATCTCGTCCACGCCGGGAACGAAAAACAGCAGCCCCACGCGGCCGGTGGCGACGATGTTCGAGAAACTGTCGAGCCGGTTGTTGCCGGGGCGGTCGGGGATCAAGAGCGTGTGCTCGTCCGCCACTTTGCAAAAGCCCGCCGCGCCGCCGCGCGGGGAGGCATCCAGGTTCCCCTCCGGGTCGGACGTGCAAAGCACGACGTAGGGCGACAGCTCGACAAAGCTTCGGCAATGGCGGTCGATCTGCGCGAGCTGCTTCTTAAGCGCGCGCTCGGTGGGCTGGGCATAGACGGTGCGAAGCTGGTCGATGGAGGTGATCGCGGGCATGGCGTGTCCTCTTGCTAGATGCCGAGCGCTTCGGCGGTGAGCTTCCTGAGTTCTTTCTTTACCGACTCGCGTTCTTTCGCGACGGAGGGCTCGGAAGCTAGGTTCTTCATCTCGTAAGGGTCCTTCTCGAGGTCGTAGAACTCGGCCATGCCCTGGTGGTGCGTCCAGTGGATGTACTTGTAACGCTCGGTGCGAACCGCCTTGTAGCCCATGCCGACGATCCACGGCCAGGCACCCTCGCTCCAGTATTCGCACTGGAACGACTGGCGCCATTTCTTCGTCTTGCCTTTCATGAGCGGCACCAGCGACTTGCCCTGCACCGTGTCGCCGGGCTTGCCACCGGCCAGCTCGATCAGCGTCGGCGCGATGTCGATCGCAAGGATCATCTGGCCGAACTTGGCGCCGGCCTGGATGCGTTTCGGGTAGCGCACGTAGAAGGCGGTGCGGATGCCTTCCTCGTACGCGAATCGCCGCTCTACCGTGAGCCCGTGCTCGCCGAAGAAGAAGCCGTTGTCGCCAAGGAAAACGATGCAGGTGTTGTCGAGCTGCTTTGTCTTCTCCAGCGCCTCCAGCAGCATGCCGACGCCTTCGTCGACCGAGGCCATCATCGCGGCGCGCTTGCGGATTTCTTCCTGCGTGCCGCCGTCCATCGCGGCGAGGATGTCGCGCGAGCCCGGCTGGGCGCGCGCCTCGAACATCATCCTTAGCGCCGGCTTGTCCTTGGCCACCTGCTCGAGCGGGAGCATGTTCGGCCGCTTCGGGTACGTCTCACCCTTGTAGAGGTCCTTGTGGCGCTCCGGCAGCGTGTAGCCGCCGATCGTGGAAGCATCGATGCCGCCGCTGGCGTTCTGGTGCAGGTCGGGGTGCACCGCCTTGTGCGCGAAAAAAAGCGCGAAGGGCGACTTGCGCTTCTTTTTCACGAAGTCGACCGCGCGCGAGTTGAGGATGTCGGTCATGTAGCCCTCGACCTGGTGCTCGCCGCCGTTTTCCCAGAGGATCGGGTTGATGAGCTGGCCCTGACCCTTGAAGCTCACCCAGTGGTCGTAGCCGGGCCGCGGGCTGGCGTCGTTGCCCATGTGCCACTTGCCGACATGCGCGGTCTCGTAGCCGAGCGCCTTGAGGGCGACATGGTAGTTGTCCAGCCGGTGACTCGCGATGTCGCGCCCGACGTTGTCGATGATGCCGTGGCGCGACGCGTACTGGCCGGTGAGGATGGACGCGCGGTTCGGAGAGCACAGCGGCGTGGTGTGGAAAGCGTTCTCGAACATCGCGCCCTCGCGGGCCAGGCGGTCGATGTTCGGCGTCTTCATGTAAGGATGGCCCGACGCGCTGGTTTCGTCGAAGCGGAGGTCATCGATGAGGATGACGATCAGGTTGGGCTTTCTGGCCATGCGGCTCTCTCCTTTTCGGAAGGCTGGAGTGTATCCGGAACGTCCGCCGCGGCGCACGGCTTGCTACACTCGGCCTCTGTTTGGCTGCATGGCAAAACGCGATGACGAAAATCGACTCTGACCCCGATTATGGGCCGCTGCGCGAGGCGATCGCGCTCTCGGAAGAAGCGCGCGTCAAAGGCGACATGCCATTCGGCGCGGTGCTTGTTGCACCGGGCGGCAAGGTACTTGCGGTGGGGAGGAACGCAATCGCGACCGACCGCGACATCACGTCCCACGCCGAGATCAATGCGATCCGCGCTGCGTCAAAGCACTGCACGCCGCTGGAAATCGCGGCAGCCACGATGTACGCCAGCGGCGAGCCCTGCCCGATGTGCTCGGGCGCGATGATCCGCGTGGGCTTGCGCCGGGTCGTGTTCGGGATCCGCGCCACCGTCGCCACGCCGTACCTCCCGGGCGCGGCCGGCGCGATGGTCGGGAGCGTCGATTGCCGCAAAGTGTTCGCGGTTTCGCCGACGCCGGTGGAGGTGCGCGGCCCGGTGCTCGAGGATGAGGCGCGCGTGCCGTTCGAGAAGTTCGCCGCCCGCGGCGCGGGATAATCAGGGACAGACCACGTTTCCACAGAAGAAACGTGGTCTGTCCCTGATTAGGAGGAGACAGGAAATGAACGCTCGTCTGCATTCGGATTTGCGCTTCGCCGAAGCGAGAGTCGAGGTCGAAAAACGCGCAGGCGGCACGACGATCCTGCGCTCGCCGCAGCCGCTCGGGCCTTACCCGCGCGCGCTGGGCGAATGGCTGGTGCATTGGGCGCAGAAGGATCCGCAGCGCATTTTCCTCGCGGAGCGCGCCGGCGAATCCTGGCACAGGGTGAGCTACGCTGAAGCGCTGGAGTCGGCACGCCGCATCGGCGAGTCGCTGCTTGCGCGGGGGCTTTCAGCGGCCCGGCCGGTAGCGATTCTCTCGGACAACTCGGTCGACCACGCCTTGCTCGCGCTCGGCGCAATGCACGCCGGGATCCCGGTCTCGCCAATCTCGCCCGCGTATTCGGTGATGTCCACGGACCACGCCAAGCTCAAGTCGATCTTCGCCCTGCTGAAGCCCGGCCTGGTGTTCGCACAGGACCCGGCGAAGTTCGCGCCTGCGCTCGCGGCCGTCGGAGCGAAAGCCACGCCGATCGCAGAGCTGCTCGACGCCCGCCCGGGCGCGCGCATCGACGCTGCCTTTGCGGCCATTGCGCCCGGCACGATCGCCAAGATCCTTTTCACGTCCGGCTCTACGGGGAGCCCGAAGGGCGTGATCAACACGCACCGCATGCTGTGCTCGAACCAGCAGAGCTGGGCGCAGCTCTGGCCTTTCGTCGAAGAGACGCCGCCGGTGCTCTGCGAATGGCTGCCGTGGAACCACACCTTCGGCGGCAATGCGACGTTCAACATGGTGCTCAGGAACGGCGGCACGCTGCACGTCGACGGCGGCAAACCGGCGCCGGGGCTCGTCGAGGTCACCGCGAAGAATCTGCGGGAAATCTCGCCCACCATGTACTTCAACGTGCCGCGCGGCTTCGACTTGCTGCTGCCCTTCCTCGAGTCGGATGCGGAACTGCGCAAGAACTTCTTCAAGCGCCTCGACATGATCTTCTATGCAGGCGCCGCGCTGCCGCAGAACCTGTGGGAGCGGCTCGAGGCGCTCGCGGTGGCGGAAAACGGCGGCAAGCTCTCGATGCTCTCCGCATGGGGCTCGACCGAAACCGCGCCGATGGCCGCATGTGTCCACTATCACATCGAACGGGCGGGCGTGGTTGGCAACCCTGCGCCGGGCACCGACCTCAAACTCGTGCCTTCCGGCGGCAAGCTCGAGGTCCGCGTGCGCGGGCCAAACGTAACGCCCGGCTACTACGGGCGCGACGACCTCACGCGGGAAGCGTTCGACGAGGAAGGCTTCTACCGCATCGGTGACGCGATGAAATTCGCCGACGAGCGCGACCCGGCCAAGGGCATCACTTTCGACGGCCGCGTGGCCGAGGACTTCAAGCTCCTATCGGGCACGTGGGTGCATGTGGGCGCGGTGCGCGTGAAGCTCTTTGCCGCCTGCGATCCGCTGGTGCAGGACGCAGTGATTACCGGCCACGACCGCGAAGAGATTGGCGCGCTGGTGTTCGTCAATCCCGCTGCGGCCAAGGCGCTCGGGCTGGATGCGGCCGGCGTGCGCGAGAAACTGCGCGGCGCGCTGCAGAAGCTGGCGAGCGAGTCGACCGGCAGTTCCACCGCGCCGATGCGGCTTCTGGTCATGGAGGAGCCGCCGTCGATCGACGCGAACGAGATCACCGACAAAGGCTACATCAACCAGCGCGCGGTGCTGGAGCGGCGGGCCGCGCAGGTGGAGAAATTGCATGCCGGCGGGCCGGACGTGATCCTCGCCGCCTGATTCAGTGACTTTTTGTTTTGGAGTCAACTCTTGAAAATCACTGTTGAGACCCTTGTCAAAGCTCCCGTCGCCAAAGTCTGGAGCGCCTATACGACGCCGGACGACATCAAGAAGTGGAACACCGCGTCCGACGATTGGCATACCACCCAGTCCACCGTCGATTTGCGCGCAGGCGGTGCGTTTTCATCGAGGATGGAAGCCAAGGACGGCAGCTTCGGCTTCGATTTCGCAGGAACGTATACCAGTGTCGTTCCGAACAAGCTGATCGAGTATTCGTTCGGGGATCGAACCGGCACGGTCGAGTTCCTCACTACCCCCGGCGGTGTCACGGTGCGCGTCACGTTCGATGCCGAATCCGAGCATCCCGTGGAGCAACAACGCCAGGGATGGCAGGCCATCCTGGAAAATTTTGCCAGGCACGTTGAAGCACGCAAGTGATTCGCTTATGACCGCGAGCAACGACCTCATCCGCCTCACCGCCACCGAAGCCGTCGCCCGCCTGAAACGGCGCGAGATCTCACCGCTGGAGCTCATCGATGCCGCGGTGGCTCGCATCGAGAAAGTCGACGGCCAGGTCAACGCGCTGCCGATCCGCTTCTTCGACATCGCCCGCGCCAATGCACGCAAGCTCATGGCGCAAAAGCCGCCGGCCGACCCGCTGCCGGGCTGGCTGGCCGGGCTGCCGATCGCCGCGAAGGATTACAACGACGTCGGCGGCCAGCCAACCACTTTCGGCTCGCCGATTTTCGCGAAGTCGATCGCGCCGGCAAACGACTACACGGTCGACACGCTCGAAGCCAGCGGCGCCATCTTCATGGCGAAGTCAAACGTGCCGGAGTTCGCTGGCTCCAATACATTCAATTCCGTGTTCGGAAAGACGCGAAATCCATGGAACCTGAGTATGACCGCAGGCGGTTCCTCCGGCGGCGCCGCGGCGGCACTGGCGTCCGGCACCCAATGGCTCGCGATGGGCAGCGATCTCGGCGGCAGCCTGCGCATCCCCGCCAGCTACTGCTCGATCGTCGGCCTGCGTCCATCGCCTGGGCGCGTGCCGCGCGGCGCGGGGTTGCCGGCATTCGATTCGCTCTGGGTCGAGGGGCCGATGGCTCGCAACGTGCCGGATCTCGCGCTAATGCTCGACGCCCTTTCGGTGCAGCACCCGCGCGATCCGCTTTCGATGCCCGCGCCCAAGACATCGTTTGCCAAAGCAGTTCGCGAGCCGGTCGCGCCGCGCCGCGTGGCGTTCTCACCTGACCTGGGCCTGTCGAACGTCGACCCGGAAGTCGCCGAGATCTGCCGCGCCGCCGCGCGCCGCTTCGAGCAGTTCGGCACCATTGTCGAAGAGCGCTCGCCGGATTTCAGCCACTCGATCGAAACGTTCCAGACGCAGCGCGGGCTCATGTTCGCGGCCTTGCGCGGCGAACTGCTCGCAAAGGAGCGTGCTCGCATTTGCGATTCCATCGTCTGGAACATCGAGAAGGGCCTCAACCTCACCACGGACGAGATCATCCGCGCAGAGCGTGAGCGGGCCGCGCTCTACCATCGCGTCGCCGCTTTTTTCCAGGGCTGCGATCTGCTGCTCTGCCCTGTCGTGGCCGTGCCGCCCTATCCGGTCGAACAGCCCTACCCGACGAAGATCGGCGACCAGCAGCTCACCAGCTATATCGACTGGATGTTCCTGACCTTCGTGATCACGCTCACCGGCAGCCCGGCGCTCTCGGTGCCGTGCGGCTTCACCAAGGAAGGCTTGCCGGTGGGCCTGCAGATCGTCGGCCCGACCCATGGCGATGCAGCAGTGCTCGCGGCCGGCGCCTTGCTGGAGCAGGCCTCGGGCATCGCGGGCCGCCTGCCGATCGACCCGGCCGGCTGAAGCGCTTATCTTGTTTTCATAATACGAACTGGCCTGGGAATGGCTTGTTTGCTCATTCTGTGGAAATTAATTCGTCGAATTGATGCCGTTTTAAAGGGTTCCGCCGGCGCGCCGTGATCTCCGGCGGGCGCGGAAATTGCACACGGGCCTGCAGAAGCTTTTGGGTACCATAGCCGCTTAGTCACAAAGGGAGCCTCACCAATGAAACGATCTGCCTTGTCCGCCGCAGCCATTGCGGTCGCCGCGCTAGCCGCGCCCCTCGCCGTCAACGCCCAGGCGCTGCCCGCCGGCCCCAAAGTCACCGTCTCGGCCGTGACCCAGGTCGCGCCGACGCTGCCGCAGTACACCAAGGTAGATATCCCGCTATTGCGCGAGAACGCCGTC
>JANMDK010000308.1:0-2486 GCA_031376265.1 Pseudomonadota bacterium | reverse complement strand
CCGGCGATCCACATGGCGGCGATGTAGAGGACGATGCCGATCGTGGCGACCCAGAAGTGCACGTCGATCAGCTGCATGGACCACATCTGCTTCTGCCCGAAAAGGCGCGGAATCAGGTAGTACATGGAACCCATCGTGATGAGCGCGACCCAGCCGAGCGCGCCGGCATGCACGTGGCCGACCGTCCAGTCGGTGTAATGCGAGAGCGCGTTCACCGTCTTGATCGACATCATCGGGCCCTCGAACGTGGCCATGCCGTAGAACGACAGCGACACGATGAGGAAGCGCAGGACCGGGTCGGTGCGCAGCTTGTGCCACGCGCCCGAGAGCGTCATGACGCCGTTGATCATGCCGCCCCAGGAAGGCGCCAGCAGGATCAGCGAGAACACCATGCCGATCGACTGCGCCCAGTCGGGCAGGGCGGTGTAGTGCAGGTGGTGCGGGCCGGCCCACATGTAGGTGAAAATCAGCGCCCAGAAATGCACCACCGACAGACGGTAGGAATACACCGGGCGCTCGGCCTGCTTGGGGATGGAGTAGTACATCATCCCGAGGAAGCCCGCGGTCAGCAGGAAGCCCACCGCGTTGTGGCCGTACCACCATTGCACCATCGCGTCCTGCGCGCCGGCGTAGACCGAGTAAGACTTCCAGAAAGTCACCGGCACGGCGGCGCTGTTGACGATGTGCAGCACCGCGATGGTGATGATGTAGGCGCCGAAGAACCAGTTGGCGACGTAGATGTGGGCAACCTTGCGCTTGAAGAGCGTGCCGAAGAAAACGATCGCGTAGGCGATCCACACCACCGCGATCAGGAGGTCGATCGGCCATTCGAGTTCGGCGTACTCCTTGGAGGTGGTGATCCCCATGGGCAGCGTGATCGCCGCCAGGACGATCACCGCCTGCCAGCCCCAGAAGGTGAACGCGGCCAGACCGTCGGAGAAGATGCGCGCATGGGAGGTGCGCTGCACGATGTAATAGCTGCTCGCGAACAGCGCGCACCCGCCGAAGGCAAAGATGACCGCATTGGTGTGCAGCGGACGAAGCCGCCCGTACGAAAGCCAGGCCGTGTTGAAGTTGAGTTCCGGCCAGATCAGCTGCGCGGCAATGAGGCAGCCCACCGCCATCCCCACCACGCCCCAGACGATGGTCATCACGGCGAATTGCCGGACCACCTTGTAGTTGTAAGTCGTTTCGGTTTGCATGCTTCGTCCCTGGTCGGCGCACGGTTCGGCCATGCGTTTGCCATCGTAGGCAGCCGCCGGCCGGGCGGTTTGATGCAGGTCAAACCGGCGGCTTGGCGGGGGCCGGGACAGCCCGGTCGTCGTCGTCGAGCAGGTCGAGCGCGGGGCGATCCAGGTCGTCGAACTGTCCGGAGCCGAGCGCGGTCCAGAACACCCAGCCGATCATCAGGACGGCGACGACCGAGAGCGGCACGAGGAGGTAGAGGCTTTCCATGGCTGTTAGCGCAGCGCCGCCTCGAGCCGGGCCGAATTGAGCAGCACCACGAACGAGCTCGCGGTCATGCCGATCGCGGCTTCGAGCGGGCCGAGCACCCCGAGGGCCGCCATCGGCAACGCGAGGACGTTGTAGCCGAGCGCCCAGGCGAAGTTCTGCCGGATCGTTGCGATGACCGCTTTCGCGATCCGGGCCGCGTCGAGCACGCCGGAGAGCTTGCCCGAAAGCAGCACGTAGTCCGCCTGCTGCTGGGCGAGCGGGGCGCCTTGTCCCATGGCGATCGAGACATCGGCCTGCGCAAGGGCAGGCGCATCGTTCACGCCGTCTCCGAGCAGCGCAACCTTGCGCCCGGCGGCCTGCAATTGGCGCACGTAGTCGAGCTTGCCCGTCGGCGAAACTTCGCCGTGAACGCTGGCGATGCGCAGCTGCGCGGCGACCTCGCGCACGACTTCGGCGCCGTCGCCGCTGACGAGGTGGACCTCTAGCCCTCGGGCGCGAAGCGAATCGATGAGGTCCGCTGCATCCGGCCGCAACCGGTCGGAGAACCTGAGCCGGGCAAGCCAGCCGGCTTCGGATCCCAGAAAAACGGCCGATTCGGCATTCGCAGGCGGTAGGAGGGCCCTCGCGCTCCCCGTGATTTCCTCGACAAACCGGTGCGTGCCGATGCGCATGCGCAAGCCGCCGACCAGGGCCTCGAGGCCGCTGCCGGCGACGCTTTGCATCCTCAGCACCGGCGGGAGCGCACCCGTGGCCGGCTCGCTGTCCAATGCCCGGGCGACGGGGTGCGCGCTTCCCGTTTCGAGGGCGCGGGCGATGCCAAGGCACGTTGCAGTGTCCAGGGTGCCCAGGCGGTCGACCTGGGCAAGGCGAAGCCTGCCTTCTGTGAGGGTGCCAGTCTTGTCGACGACGACATCCGTGATCGAAGCAAGCGTCTCGAGTGCCTGCGCGCGCGTGATGACAATGCCACGGCGGGCCAGCGCGCCGGTCGCGCTCGTCAGCGCGATCGGCGCAGCCAGGCCCAGCGCACAGGG
>JANMDK010000282.1:0-18776 GCA_031376265.1 Pseudomonadota bacterium | reverse complement strand
GCGCATGCCAAACGTCCCCAATCCCTACTCGCGCCGAGCCGCGAACAAGGACGCCACGGGGTTCGTGCACGTGCGCGGCGCCCGCGAGCACAACCTCAAGAACATCGACGTCGAGATTCCGCGCGGCAAGTTCACCGTGGTCACCGGCGTTTCCGGCTCGGGCAAGTCGACCCTGGCTTTCGACATCCTCTTCGCCGAAGGCCAGCGCCGCTACCTCGAGTCGCTGAACGCCTACGCGCGCCTGTTCGTGCAACCCGCGGCGCGGCCGGACGTGGACGCAATCTTCGGAATCCCGCCCACGGTGGCGATCGAGCAGCGCACCTCGCGCGGCGGGCGCAAGTCCACGGTGGCGACGCTGACCGAGATCTACCACTTCCTGCGCCTCATGTACGTCAAGCTTGGCACGCAGTACTGCCCGGATTGCGACGTGCCGATCGAGCCGCAGAGCGAGGACGCGATCGTCGCCCGCCTGGTGCGCGACTACAAAGGCCAGAGGATCGGATTGCTCGCCCCGCTGGTGATGAACCGCAAGGGCTTCTATACGGATCTCGCCAAGTGGGCGCGCGGCAAGGGCTACACGCACCTGCGCGTCGACGGCGAGTTCATGCCGACCGACAAATGGCCGCGCCTCGACCGCTTCAAGGAGCACACGCTCGAGCTGCCGGTGGCCGATATTCGCGTGACTGCCGAAAAGGAAGGGGAGATCCGGCGCGAGCTTGCCAAGGCGCTGGAGTTCGGCAAGGGCGTGGTGCATGTGCTCTCCGACCTCGATGCACTCGTCAAAGCCGCCTCGAAGTCAAAGGCGCCGCTGGTCGAAATGCAGCTGCACCAGCAGGTGTTCTCGACCAAGCGCGCCTGCCCCTCGTGCGCCCGCAGCTTCGCCGAGCTCGACCCGCGCCTCTTCTCGTTCAACTCCAAGCACGGCTGGTGCGCGACCTGCTTCGGGACCGGCATGAAACTGACCGGCATCGACTGGGACGAGGAGCGCGAGAAAACCGGCACCGAGGACAAGGTGCTCGACTCCTGGCTCGAATGGCTGGAGGTGGACGAAGCCTGCCCGACCTGTGATGGAAAGCGCCTGAACCCCGAAGCGCTAGCCGTGCGCTACCACGACCGCTCGATCGCGGATTTCACCGCGCTGTCGGTCGGGAAGATCCGCGCGATCGTGATGGACATGAAGCTCTCTGGCCGCGACGAGGAGATCGCCCGCGACCTGCTTGCCGAGCTGCGCTCGCGCCTGGGCTTCCTCGAGGAAGTGGGCCTGGGTTACCTGTCGCTGGACCGCTCCGCGCCGACGCTTTCGGGTGGCGAGGCGCAGCGCATCCGGCTCGCCGCGCAACTGGGCTCCAACCTGCGCGGCGTCTGCTACATCCTGGATGAGCCGACGATCGGCCTGCACCCTCGCGACAACAAGATCCTGCTCGACGTGCTCGAAAAGCTCGAGGCCAAGGGCAACACGCTGGTGGTTGTGGAGCACGACGAGGACACCATCCGCCGCGCGCACCACGTGCTTGACCTCGGCCCGGGCGCCGGCAAGGTCGGCGGCCGCGTGATCGCCGAAGGCTCGGCCGATGACCTCATGGCCAATCCCGAGTCGATCACCGGGCGCTTCCTCAAGAACCCGCTGCGGCACCCGATCCATCCGCGCCGCACGGTGGCGAAATCGACGCCGTCGATCGAGATCGAGGGCGCGAGCCTGCACAACCTCAAGAACGCGAGCGCGCGCGTGCCGCTGGGCCGCCTCACCGTCGTGACCGGCGTCTCCGGCTCCGGCAAGTCGACGCTCGCCCGCGACGTGCTGCATACGAACCTCTCCCGTATGGTGAGCGAACGCCGGGCCAAGACCGCGGTACCGCCTTCCGGCTGCAAGTCGATCAAGGGCGCGGCGCTCATCGGCCGCGTGCTTGAGGTCGACCAGACGCCCATAGGCAAGACGCCTCGCTCGTGCCCGGCAACCTATGTTGGATTCTGGGACTCGATCCGGCGCATCTTTGCCGAGGCCAACGAGTCGCGCATGCGCGGCTGGACCGCGAGCCGCTTCTCGTTCAACACCAAGGGCGGGCGCTGCGAGGCCTGCGAGGGCCAGGGCATCCAGAGGATCGAGATGTCTTTCCTGCCGGACGTCAAAGTGCTCTGCGACGTCTGCAACGGCCAGCGCTTCAACGCCGAGACGCTCAGCGTGCTCTGGCGCGGCAAGTCGATCGGCGACATCCTCGCGATGAACATCGACGAGGCCGTGGAGTTCTTCGCCGCGCACACCTCGATCCATCACGCGCTGCGGCTGATGCAGGACGTCGGCCTCGGCTACCTCACACTCGGCCAGCAGAGCCCGACGCTTTCGGGCGGCGAGGCGCAGCGCATCAAGCTGGTGACCGAGCTCTCCAAGGTGCGCATCGACGCCAATGGCAACGCCCTGGCGCGACCGGGCCGCGCGGGGGAGCTCGCGCATACGCTGTACGTGCTCGACGAGCCCACGGTCGGGCTGCACATGGCGGATGTGGAAAAGCTGATCCACGTGCTGCACCGGCTGGTCGACGCCGGCAACAGCGTGGTGGTCATCGAGCACAATCTCGACATCATGGCCGAGGCGGACTGGATCATCGACCTCGGGCCGGAAGGCGGCGACGCCGGCGGCCGGGTCGTGGCCCAGGCGCCGCCCGAAAGCCTTGCGCAGGACCCGTCCCGTTCGCATACCGCGCGAGTACTGGCCGAATTCCTCGCCGAGCGGCGCATCGATTCCCACGTTGCCGTAGTAGCCGCCGCCGCCTGATTACTTCTGCTTACGCATCGATCCCGCCGTGCGGGAACCGGTCACCCATTCTGGAGTCCAAACCCGCATGAAAACCCTATTTGCCCTCGCATTTGCCCTCATTCTCCCGCTGGCGGCCCCGCTGGGCGCCAACGCCCAGTCGAACGACGGGTCGCCCGAAGGATTGGTGCGCCAGGTCACGACCGACGTGCTCGACGCGATCAAGAGCGACGCGGGCCTGCAGGCCGGCGACAAACAGAAAGCGCTTGCGCTCGCCGAGAAGAAAGTGCTTCCGCACCTCGATTTCAACGAGATGACGCGCCTGGCCGCGGGACGCTCGTGGAACACGGCGCCGCCTGAACAGCGCGAGCGCCTCGTGGCCGCCTTCCGCGCGATGCTGGTGCGCACCTATGCCAACGCGATCGACGTGTACCGCGGCCAGACAATGATGGTCGAGCCCGCCCGCGTGCCCACGAGCGCGACCGAAGCCACGGTGCGCAACCGGTACGTGAGCCCCGGCCGCCGCCCGACCCCGGTCGAGTACACGATGCGCAAAGGGGCGGAGGGCTGGAAGATCTACGACATCGTCGTCGATGGCATCAGCCTGGTGCTGACGTACCGCTCGCAGTTCGAGGAGACGGCACGCAATTCGGGCATGGAAGGCCTCATCGCCCAGCTGCAGGACAAGACCAAGGCGCAGCCTGCATTGAAGGGGCGCTGAGCGCCGGCTCGTCCGGCCCGGCGGTTCAGTCGCCGAGGTAGATCGCGCCGCAGGTGCACGTTTCGTGCACCACGACCTTCGACAACTGCGGCAGCGCGGGCCTCACCCTGTTCCACACCCATTTTGCGAGGTTCTCGCTGGTGGGATTCTCCAGGCCCGGGACATCGTTGAGGTAGTTGTGGTCCAGCTGCTCGAAGAACGGCTGGAACGCCGCCTTGATGTCGCCGAAATCCTGCACCCACCCGATTTGCGGATCCACTTCGCCCGAGACATGGAGTTCGACGCGGAACGAATGCCCGTGGACGCGCGCGCACTTGTGGCCCGCGGGGACGTTGGGCAGCCGGTGCGCAGATTCGAGCGTGAAAGCCTTGAAGATGTCCATGCCTAGCGAATGCCGATGATCTTGTGGGTCTGCAGCGAGAGGCGCCACTGCGGGTGCGCGAGGCAGTACTCCGTGGCCAACGCGGTGTTCTTCGCGCGCTCGGGACTGTCCATCGGCTGCAGGAAGAAGTGCTCGAAGGCGAGCTTCTCGAATTTCTCCGGCTCGGCGCCGGCCTGCGGGTAGACCAGTTTCAATTCGCTGCCGCGCTTGAGGTTGAACGGGGCGCCGGCCTTCGGGCTCACCGTGAGCCAGAGGTCGCCCGGCGGCGGCTCGAGCGTGCCGTTGGTCTCGACCGCGATTTGGAATCCATGTGAGCGCAACGCTTCTACTAGCGGTGCGTCGATCTGCAGCAGCGGCTCGCCGCCGGTGCAGACGACGAGCTTCTTTCCTTTCGAGGGTTTTGGCCACTTGGCCAAAACCGCCGCGGCCAGCGCCTGTGGCGTGTCGAACTTGCCGCCGCCGTCGCCGTCGGTGCCGACGAACTCTGTGTCGCAGAATTTGCAGGTCGCGGTCGCGCGATCTTCCTCGCGACCGGACCATAGATTGCACCCGGCAAAGCGGCAGAACACCGCGGGGCGCCCGGTGTTGGCGCCCTCGCCCTGCAGGGTGTAGAAGATTTCTTTGACAGCGTAAGTCATTGCAATGGACTCGTTATCGAGGGTCTCGGGGAATTTCCGACCTCAGATCCCGGAAACCAGGAAATCCAGCGCGCCGAGCAACTCGGCACTACGCTCGCCCAGCGAAGTAATCTTTTCGCCGAGCTGGACTGCAGGAATCCCGGCGACGAGGGCGGTATCCATGACGAAATTCCGCGACCCGACGCGCAATACCGGATTGAGGCGGGACGCCGGCGGTCCGAAACGCGCCGCCGGCACCAACGGTGCCACGAGCCGGGTGTCCAGGCCGGACAGCAGGTCAGTTTGTAACTCCAATAGATAGGGCACGCGTTCGCGAGAGCCGCGGTGCAGGTTGGTCCGAACGTCAAATCGGGCCATCAAAAACCTCTCAGCCCGTCGCTCCAGACACCCTCGCGCTCGATGCGCTTGTTGTACGCATCCAGCGCCCGCTTGTTTTGCGCCAGCCATTCGCGGCCTTCGGCCTCGCGCACGAGCTCTTCAAGCCGGTCCTCGAGAGTCCGCGAGAGATTGATCCCGAGACGCTTGGCCTTTTCGAGCAGTTCGGCCCTGACACTGACGTTGGCGGGCCGTTTGGGCTCCGCGGCCGTGAATCGCGCATTCATTTGCACCTCTTTAAGAGTGGCATGCGCATATTTTATGCGCATGAAGAATGCGCTGCAAGCGCTCAAAACACGCCCCCGCCCGACCCAACCATCGGCGGCAACATTCGGCCTGGTGTGGTATTCAACGAATGTACGAGATGACGAATGAACACGCCGACCACCATCGAAGACCTGCGCTCGCTCCACGGCCCGAACTTCCGCTGGCTGGTGCTGCTCACGGTCATGGTCGGCATGATGGCCTCGATCATGTCCTCGACGATCGTCAACGTCGCGGTGCCGGACATGAGCCGCTACTTCCACATCGGCCAGGACCGCGCGCAGTGGATCTCGGCCGCCTTCATGGCCGCCACCACGCTGTCGCTGCTGCTGACGCCTTGGCTGCTGACGCGCTTCGGGATGCGAAAAACCTACTTCGGCGCGAACATCCTGCTCATGGTGGGCGGCATCGTCGGCGGATTGTCCGGCAACTACCCGGTGATGATCGCAATGCGTGTGCTCGAGGGCGCGGCCGCCGGCATCCTCACGCCGATCCCGAACGTGGTGATCATGCGCGAGTTCCCCGGCGACCAGCAGGGCCGCGCGATCGGCATCTTCGGCTTCGGCGTGGTGCTTGCGCCGGCGATCGGCCCCGTGGTCGGCGGCGTGCTCGTGGAGCACTTCGGCTGGCGCTCGATTTTCTTCGTCGTGGTGCCCTTCTGCCTGATCGCGATCGAGATGGGGCGCCGTTACCTGCCGGTGATCTCGTCCTTCAAGACGACGCCCAAACCGTTCGACTGGACCGGGCTGTCGCTTGCGACGATTGCGACGCTCGGCGTGCTGAACGGGCTTGTGGACCTGCAAGGCGAAAAGTATGCGCAAGGCGCGGCGCTGCTGGGCGTCGGTGTGGCGGCCTTTGCAGGCTTCGCCTACCACCAGCTGCGCGCCTCGCATCCGCTCTTGCAGATGCGCCTGTTCGGGCACCGGCCGTTCACGATGGGCGCAATCGTGTCCTTCATCTACGGCATCGGGCTCTTCGGCTCGACCTACCTGCTGCCGATCTACCTGCAGGCCGGGCTCGATTATTCCCCTTCCAAGTCCGGGTTCGTGCTGCTGCCCGCCGGCCTTGCGCTGGCGATCACGATGCCGATTGCCGGGCGCCTCGCCGACAAGGTGCGCGCCTCGCCGCTGGTGACCGGCGGCCTCGCGCTAATGATCGCTTCCACCCTCCTCACGGCCACAGTATCCGCGACGACTTCGATCGTCGTGCTCATGTTCTGGGTCGTGCTTGGTCGCATCGGCATCGGGCTCATGATGCCGTCCCTGAGCCTGGGCTCGATGCGCGGGCTGGGACCAGCGGAGATCCCGCAGGCCGCGAGCATGAGCAACTTCCTGCGCCAGCTCGGTGGCGCAGTCGGCGTGAGCCTCGTGGGCATCCTGCTCGAATGGCGGCTCGCCGCGCACGGGGTCACGCTGCTCGGCGAAGGCGGCGACATCGCGCGTGTCCAGGCCTTCGACGAGGCCTTCGTGCTGCTGGCGGCGATCACACTGCCGGCGATGGTGGCCGCGTGGCTGCTGGAGCCCGCCGCGCGAAAAAAGGGCAGCTAGCTCGGCTCTCGCGGCGCTCAGCTATTACGTCGAACGGCGACGGTGTCGAGCTTCATGCGCTCGCGCACCGGCAGCGCGGAGACCGCCACGCAAGTGCGCGCCGGCTTGTGCGGGGCGAACCGCTCCTCGTAGATCGCGTTGACGCGCGGATAGTCAGCCATGTCGGTGAGGTACACGACCGACTTGACCACGTCCTGCAAGGTGCAGCCCGCGGCAGCGAGGATGCGTTCGGTATTGAGGATCGCCTGCCGCGTCTGCTCGATCACGTCGTCCGACACCACCTGCCCCGTCTTCGGGTCGAGGCCGCCCATGCCCGAGGTGTAGACCCAGTCGCCGACCACTGCAGCGTGCGAGAAAGGTCCGGGCGGATTCGGCGCGTCCGGGGCGGTCACGAGCTTGATCTCTTGCATGTCTTTTTCCTTGGGTAATCAGGTGGCGGCGGTCACGCCGTTTTTCTGCAGCCAGGAGCGCAACGCACCCGCCGTCGCAAAACCGGTGAGACGGTCGGCGAGCTTGCCGTTGCGGAACAGGAGCGTGGTCGGCAGCGAGCGGATCGCGAACTTCTCCGAAACGTCGGGCAAGGCTTCCGCGTCGACCTTGGCCGAGGCAAGCACGCTGCCCGCTTCCCGCACGACGGTTTCCAGCATCGGCGCGAGCCGCTTGCAGATGATGCATTTCGGCCCGGTGAAGGTGACGAGGAATGAACCCTCGGCCGCTGCGAGCCGGTCCATCTCCACGGCCGACCCGAGCAGTGCGAGCGGCGTCACGGGGTCTTCTCGGCAGCCTGCCACGATTCGCCGCGCTCCTTCTTGTAGCCGCCCAGGAAGTCGTCGGGACCCACGTTGAGCGCGCCGTTGATCAGGTTGAACGCATTGCCGGTATTGACCGTCTCCAGGGTTTCGACGATCTCAGCGTCGGTCACGCCGTGGACGCGCAGCGACTCCACGTCCTGGCGGGTGATCCCGTGCGGATCGCCGTTGGCCTTGATCGCGTACTCGAAAAGGGCCTGCTCCTTGGCCGGGAGTCCGATCTTCGAAGGGTCGAAATTGATCGCGGCGTCGACCTCTGCATCCGACGCGCCGGCGTTTCGAAGCGCCGTCGCATGGAACGACACGCAATAGTCGCAGCGGTTGATCTCGGCCAGCGCCGTCATCACCGCCTCCTTGAACTTGACGCTGAGCGCACCCTCGCCGAGCAGCGCCATCAGCCGGCGCAGGTTGGCCATGCCCAGTTCGGGAAAGGCCGAGTACGCCTTAAAGAGGTTCGACACGCGGCCCTTGCCGCGGACGCGCTCCAGCTCGTCGTAGAGCGCCTTGCGCTTTCCAACGGCCCGATCGACCGGGACGAACTCGATATAAGGATCGGGATCGTCCTTGCGGCTCCACTGTCCCATCACTGCACTCCGGCAATTCGAAGGCTTCGATTGTTCGCCCCGCGCGTACGACGCGTCAAGGCGGCAGGGACGATATGCGAATGTCGAATGGCGGAGCCGCCACCGCGCCCCCTGCTAGGGCGCGATCCTCATCTCGCGCAGGTATTTCATCACGCCAGAGTGGATCAGGTCGGGGCGCGGCGCTGCCTCGAACGTGTTCGCGGCGGTCGTTTCCGAGGCCGCGGGAAGCCGCTTTGCGAGGGCGGCTTCGCCTTTGTGGATCGCGCGGATCAGGCGATAGGCGACGTCATCCGGCAGGCTCGGCGGCGCGAGCACGAAGCTCCATGAGCCGACAGAGTGAATGGCCGCGGCCTGCCCCGGATAGGTGCTGGCAGGCACGCTAAGCGGCTTGAGGAAAGAATGCTTCGCGAGGATGCGCGCGATCTCTCCCGCGTCGGGCGCAATGAACCGCGCGCCGCCGGGGCTCTTCGCCATGGTCTCGAACCCGGGCCAACCGATGCCGCCGCCCCATAGCGCGGCGACTCGGCCGTCGAGCGCCATCGCCGGACCATCACCCGCACGCTCGAGATACACCGCCGCGAAATCCTTGTCCTGGTCGAGGCCGATCCCGTCGAGCACGTAGCGCGAAAGGATGATGAGGCCCGACCCTTTTGCGCCAAACGCAACCGGCTTGCCGACGAGATCGCGGATCGTTTTTGCAGGACTATCCGCGCGCACGACGAACAGGCCCGGCGACGAATACATCGCCGCGATGATCCTGAGGTTCGCCGGCGCGCGCCCGATGCCGTTGATCGCCTCGTGCGCGGACTCGCCCTGCACGAGGCCGATGTCGAGCTTGCCGGCCTCGAGCAGCGGGATGTTCTCTGCGCTGCCGCGCGTGTTTCGCGGTTCGACTTTCAGCGTCGGGTCGAATTCGTTCACGGTGGCCGCGAAGGCCGCGCCATAGACCGGGAAGCCGCCGCCGGGCGTCGCAGTGCCGAGCACAACGGCCGTCGGCGTTTGGGCGAAAGCTGCCCCTGCAAATACTCCGATTGCAGCCGCCGCCAGGCGCCGCACCCCTTTAGAAATCGACATCTTCCTCCGCGGGCTTCACGCCTTTCTTCTGCTGTCGCCGATGCTGCCACACCGCTAAGCCCACCGACAGTACCGAAGCCACGAGCAATCCGCCCGAGATCGGCCGCGTCAGGAACAGCCATGGATTGCTGTCGGTCATGATCGCGCGCACGAGGTTGATCTCGATCTGGTCGCCAAGGATCACGCCGAGGATGAAAGGCGCCAGCGGGAATCCGAACTTGACCATGCCGTAGCCGAAGATCCCCGACACCAGCAGCACGTAAATGTTGTCCATCGTGTTGTTCAGCGCATAGGCGCCGATGACACAGAGGACCAGGACCACAGGGAATAAAGCCGCCTTCGGGACCGTAACGATCTTGAGCATCCAGCGAACGCCGATCCACAGGATGATGAGCACGATCGCGTGCGCAACGATGTACGCGGCGAACATGCCGTACGCGAGCGTCGCATTCTGCTGGATGAAGAGCGGTCCGGACTGGATGCCGTGGATCGTGAGCGCGCCGAGCATCACCGCGGTGACCGCATCGCCGGGGATGCCGAACGCCATGATCGTCACCAGCGACCCGGCGACGTTCGCGTTGTTGGACGCCTCGGAGGCGATGATGCCCTCCGGCACGCCGGTGCCAAATTTCTCCGGGTGCTTGGAGAATTTCTTCGCCTGGTCGTAGGCGAGCATGTTGGCAGCGCTGCCGCCGATCGCAGGGAGCACCCCGATGACGAGGCCGATGAATGAGGCCCAGAGCAACAGGATCGGCCGCGCGAGGATCTCGCCGATCACCTTGAAATGCGAGACCGCAAGGCTCACCGCGCGATCGACTGACGCGACGACTTCGCGCCCGCCGCCCATGCGCTCGATCTCGGACATCAGCTGTGCGAAGGCGAACACGCCGATCAGCACCGGCAGGAAGGGCACGCCGCCTTCGAGGAACTCGATGCCGAACGTGAGGCGCGGCTTGCCCATCACCGGGTCGTTGCCGAGCACAGTGATTACGAGGCCGATCGCGCCGGCCACGAGGCCCTTGATCAGCGAGGCTTCCACCAACCCGGCGACCATGGAAAGGGCGAGCACGAAGAGCGAGAAGTATTCCCAGGGCCCGAACTCGAGCGCCATCTTCGCGAGCGGCCCCGTTGCGCCGACGAGCACGACTGCGCCGAGCAGCCCGCCAAAGATCGACGCCCAGATGCCGAGCCACAAAGCCCTCCCCGGCTCGCCCTTCTTTGCCATCGGGAATCCGTCGAAGGTGGTCGCCACGGCCGAGGGCTTGCCGGGAATGCCAAGCAGGCACGAGGTGATCAGCCCGCCGGTCTCGCCGCCGACATAGACGCCGATCATCGCGGCGAGGCCCTGCAGCGGCTCGAGGCCGAAGGTGAACGGCAGCACGACGATGACCGTCATCGTGATCGTGATGCCCGGCAGCGCGCCGCCGACCACGCCCACCAGGCACCCGATCGCCAGCGGGATCAGGTACTTGAACTGGACGATGTTGACGATGCCCGCGCCGAGGAGGTCGAACATCTAGAAGGGTATCCAGCGGCCGCGCGGCAGCAGCACCGAGAGGTAATGCTCGAAAAGCTGGTGGGTGGCGAAAGCCGTGACCAGCGCGAGCACTACGACGCGCACCCAGTGGGCCGGCTTTGTTGGCGGCGAGAGGATCGCATTTGTCGCCGCCACGTACGCGAAAGTCGCGATGCGAAATCCTACGAAAGGCAGCGCCACGATGTACATCGCAAACACCGCGAACATCACTGCGACGAGCGTGTAGTTAAGCGATTTGCCTTCACGCGGCGCGGCAGCCGCCGGTGGCGGCGCCTTGCGCTGATCGAGCCAGTCGTTCACGAACATCGCAAAGCTGAGCACCGCGGTCAGCCCGAGGATGATGCGCGGGTAGAAACCCGGCCCGATCGGCACCAGCGGGCTGTCCTTGAGGCCGATCGTCATCCAGAAGAGGACGAGGCTCCCCGCGAATACGACCAGCCCGCCGACGCCGTCCCTGCTCAATCGCATGCAGCGCGCCCTAGCGCTTCATGAGGCCGAGGTCTTTGGTGATGTCCCTGTTCAGGTCGTCGTTCTTCTTCAGCCAGGCGCCGTACTCCTTACGGCCGAGGAAGCGCGCATCGGTGCCCTGCTTCTTCATGGCGTCGGAGAACGCCGGATCCTTCGCGGAGGCCATGCAGGCGGATTCGAGCTTTGCCTGTACGTCATTCGGCGTGCCCTTGGGAACCAGGATGCCGCGGTTCACGTCGTACACAACGTTGACCCCGAGTTCCTTGAGCGTCGGCACGTTGGGAATCTCGGGATTGCGTTTCTCCGCCGCGATCGCGATGAAGCGCAGCTGCCCGGCGTCGACCTTGCCCTTCTGCGTGAGGTTCGAGTCCGTGAGGTCGGTGTGCCCGCCGAGGATCGCGTTCATGCGCGGCGCGAGCCCTTCGTAGGACACGTACTTGAATTTCACGCCGGCGGATTTCTCGATCAGCGCCGGGAAGAAATGGCTCGTTGACGCCAGGGTTGCGCCGACGGTGATCTGGCCGGGACGCGCCTTGGCATCCGCAACAAGCCCTTTCCAGTCGGTCCAGGTCGTCTTCGGGCTCGCGGTCAGCACCGAGGCGGTCGAGGCGATGAGGCAGATCGGCTCGAAATCGGTGTAGTTAACGTCGGCGACACCAGCGTAGTACGTGGAGTGGATGTAGTCGTGCACCGCGTAGAGCGTGTAGCCGTCGGCCGGCGAATCCTTCGCCTCCTTGGCTCCCTTGGTGCCTGACGCGCCGCCGACGTTGGCGATCACGACAGTCTGGCCCAGTTGCTTTTGCATCAGCGGCGCAAACGGACGAAAGATGTTGTCGGTGTCCCCGCCCGCAGCCCAGGGCACGATCATCTTGACCGGGCGGTCCGGGTAAGCGGCCAAAGTGGCGGAAGAAACAAGCGCAAAAGCCATCAGCAATGCAATCTTCGTTGCAATCATCGGTTTTTTCATTGGCGTCTCCTTGGAATACAGCGCGGGCATCTTAGCCATTATAGGTAAAATCGTGTTTCCCCCGCTTGTCCCCCAGGAAGTCCCAGAGCTATGCGCGAACCCACTGCCAAGACCATTTTCCTCAAGGATTACACGCCGCCGCCTTTCCTCATTTCGACGATCGAGCTCGATGTCGAGATCCGCGACGAAGACGCTTTAGTGCGCGCGCGCCTTGCCATCAAGCGCAACCCCGAGGCCGCCGATCCTGGCGCGGCGCTTATGCTCAACGGCGGCGAGCTCTCGCTGCAGTCGATCGCGATCGACGGGCGCAAGCTCGGCGACGCCGAGTACTCGGTCGAGGCCGAGCGCCTGACGATCCCAGCCGTGCCCGACGACTTCAAGCTCGAGACGACCGTCATCATCGTCCCGCAGAAGAACACCAAGCTCGAAGGCCTCTATGCAACCAAGGCCGGCTTCGTCACGCAATGCGAGGCCGAAGGCTTTCGCCGCATCACCTGGTTCCTCGACCGGCCGGACGTCATGGCCAGGTACACGGTCACGGTGCGCGCCAACAAGGACAAGTACCCGGTGCTGCTGTCGAACGGCAACCTGGTGGGTTCGGGCGAGCAGCGCGGCGGGCGGCACTGGGCGAAATTCGAGGACCCGTTCCCCAAGCCTTCGTACCTCTTTGCGATGGTCGCGGCCAAGCTCGAAATGCTCGAGGGCACGTTCGTCACCAAGTCCGGGCGCAAGGCGCGGCTGGCGATCTATGTCGAGCCCGGCAAGCTCGACCAGAGCGCCTTCTCGATGGCGTGCCTAAAGAGCTCGATGCAATGGGACGAGGAAGTCTTCGGCCTCGAGCTCGACCTCGACCAGTACATGATCGTCGCGGTCGGCGACTTCAACTCCGGGGCGATGGAGAACAAGGGCCTCAACATCTTCAACACCAAGTACGTGCTCGCCCGTCCGGACACCGCCACCGACGTCGACTACCAGAACATCGACCGCGTGGTGGCGCACGAGTACTTCCACAACTGGACCGGCGACCGCGTGACCTGCCGCGACTGGTTCCAGCTCTCGCTCAAGGAAGGCCTCACCGTGTTCCGCGACCAGGAATACGGCTCGGACAAGTATTCGCGCCCGGTGCAGCGCATCCAGGAAGTGCGCGGATTGAGAAGCGCGCAGTTCCCCGAGGATGCCGGCCCGATGGCGCACCCGGTGCGGCCGCAGTCGTACATGGAGATCCGCAACTTCTACACGATGACCGTGTACGAGAAAGGCGCCGAAGTCGTGCGCATGCAGCACACGCTGCTCGGGCCGCAGCTTTTCCGCAAGGGCATGGACCTCTACTTCGAGCGCCATGACGGGCAGGCGGTGACCACCGACGATTTCGTCGCCGCGATGCAGGACGCGTCCGGCATCGACCTCGCGCAGTTCAAGCGCTGGTACGACCAGGCCGGCACGCCGGTGGTCGAAGTCACCGGCAAGTACGACGCGGCCGCAAAGCGCTACACGCTCGACGTGAAGCAGTCGTGCCCGCCGACACCCGGCCAGCCGGAGAAGCTGCCTTTCCATATCCCGCTTGCGGTGGGCCTCGTCGGCGCGGACGGCAACGACCTTGCCGCGGAGCTGCTGTCCCTCAAGAATGCCGAGGAGCGCTTCGTCTTCGAGAACATCCCGCAGGCGCCGGTGCCGTCGATCCTGCGCGGTTTTTCCGCGCCGGTGATCGTCAAGTATCCGTATACCGACGCCGACCTCGCGCACCTGATGGCGCACGACTCGGACGCTTTCAACCGCTGGGAAGCCGGCCAGCGGCTGGCGACCACGCTGCTCCTGGGCGGCACGAAGGAGGCCCCGCGGTCATTCATCGATGCGTTTGCGCTCGTCCTGGTCGCCGGGCCGAACGACCCCGCTTTCGCGGCCGAAGCGCTAAACCTGCCCTCCGAATCCACGCTTGCCGAGCAGATGGACGTGGTCGACCCGGATGCGCTGCATGCCGCTCGCAATGGATTGCGGCGCCAACTCGCCGGGGCTTTGCGAAGCGAACTGCTGGCCACCTATCGCGCAATGACAGTCACCGGCCCCTACTCGCCGGATGCGGCCTCGGCCGGCAAGCGCTCGCTGCGCAACCTGTGCCTCGGCCTGCTCATGGAGCTCAACGACGCCGAGGTGCGGGCGCTGTGCGTGAAGCAGTACGAGTCCGCCGACAACATGACCGACACGATGGCGGCGCTGACTTTCCTCGCCAACACCGACTGCGCCGAGCGCATTTCCGCGCTGGACGCGTTCTACGCCAAGTGGAAGGATGAACCGCTGGTCGTCGACAAGTGGCTCGGGGTGCAGGCAACCTCGCGCCTGCCCGGCGCGCTCGCCGAAGTAAAACGCCTCACCGCGCACCCTGCGTTCGACATCAGGAACCCGAACAAGATCTACGCATTGATCCGCGCTTTCGTCGCAGGCAACCACGTGCGCTTTCATGCGGCCGACGGCTCGGGCTACGACTTCGCGGCCGAACAGGTCAGTGCGATCGACAAGCTCAACCCGCAGGTCGCCTCGCGGGTAGCGCGCGCCTTCGACCGCTGGAAGAAATTCGATGCAGTCCGCATGGCGCACGCGAAATCCGCGCTCGAGAGGATCCGCGACAGCGAGGGACTCTCGCGCGACGTCGGCGAGATCGTCGGCAAGGCGCTGGCCTGAAAGGCATGAAGCCGCTGCGCATGCTGGTCGGCTTCCCGCCGGGCGGCGCCAACGACATCGTTGCGCGCATCGCGTCGCAAAAGCTCTTCGAAACAGGCAGCGCGCAAGCGCTCAATGACGTCTCAAGGTGGCCGGGATCAAGGGCGACTGAAGGCCTATTTCCAGACATTCACTTTCTTAGAGTGGCTCTGGGAGCCATTCTTCAGGATATTTTGTGTCGGTACCAGTACATCCGTCGGCACCAGGCTACTTCCAGCCCATGACCTCGTAGCCGCGCTCGGCAAGGCAGCGTCCGACGAAATTCCGGTAGGCCGGATTCCCGCCGCTGTCGTTCACCGCGCCGCCCGCTGCGCCCGCGGCTCCCCCAATCGCAGCACCGGCCGCGGCATCGCTGATCACGTTCCCGCCGCGAATGAGGCCGCCCACTGCGGCAGCGGCACCGCCGACCGCAGCCCCTGTGAGGCCGCCGCGCGCGACCGACCCGGAGCCCGAGTTTGCACCGGCCTTCTCGGCCAGCGCGGCGCAATCGTCCACATCCCTTTGCGCGGCCCCGTCGCCGACCTGCTTGAACTTTGCGTTGGGGTAAAGCACCGGCTGCGGCGAGGCGCAACCGGCCAGCAAGGCCACGGCAGCAACGGCAACACACAAGGTTTTCATAGCGTCACTCCGGTATCCCAGGGAACAAGCATAACGCCTCAGCCGTTGCGCGAGTTGACCAGGTAGATCCCGCCCCCCACGAGCAGCGCTGCGCCGAGGAACACCGGCGTCATCCGCTCGCCCAGCAGGACCACTCCGGCCGCGACGCCGAACAGCGGCGTCAGGAAGCTGAACACCGATAGGCGGGAGGCGAGGTAACGCGTCATCAGCCAGAACCAGGCGAGGAAGCTCGCGAACGCGACGATCACGCACTGGAAGGCGAGGCTCAGGACCACGATCGGCGTGAGGCGGATCACTCCCGGCTCGCGCAGCACCAGCGCAAGCGCAGCCAGCATGACCGCAGAGACCGCCAGCTGGTAGAAAAGCGTCTTGGCGGCGCTGATCGAGGATAGCTTCGATGCACGGATCAGCACCGTCGTCGCTGCCCAGAGGGCCCCGGCGGCCAGGCCGGACAAGTCGCCCGCGAGCGTGGAGCGTGTCGAAGCGAATGCATCGGCGAAAGCGAGCACCAGACCTCCGAACGCGGTCAGCACGCCGAGCCACTGGCGCGCATTCATCCGCTCGCCCGGCACGAACCACGCGAGGCCGACGGCCGTGAAGCACGGCGCCAGGTAGACGAAGACCACCATGCGCGCCGCGTCTGTCCACTGCAGGCCGAGGAAGATGAACACGAACTCCGCGCCGAACAGCAAGCCCGCGATCACCCCGGGCACCAGCGTGCCGTCGCTCCCGAAGAGGGCAAGCCCGCGCAGCCGCGCCCAGCCGAGGAGCAGGATTGCCGCCGCCACGGAGCGGATAGCGGCCTGCGTCACCGGCGAGATGCCTTCCGATGCCGTCTTGGTCGCCACCTGCGACAGGCCCCAAATGAGGCAGAGCAGCACCATGATGGCAATTCCCCTCGTGTCAAGCGGCCGCCGTGCGGAACTCACGCGCGGGCGAGCTTCTTCTGTACGCGCTGGTCGAACCGCTCCACGTTGACGATGACGCGCTCGTGCAGGCCGTCGCCGATGAGCTCGCGCTCGTCATGCGCCTCCACTCGAAAGGTGAGCGTGCGTCCGTCGATCTTTACCAGCTCGGCGCTCGCCGTGGCCCGCATGCCCACGGGAGTGGCCGCGATGTGACGGACGTCGAGGTGGATGCCGAGCGACTGGTGGCCGGCCGGCAGCAGGTGCTCGCAGCAGGCGAGCGCCGCAGCCTCGATGAGGTTGATCATCACCGGCGTGGCCAGCACGCGCACCTTTCCGCTGCCAACGAAAGGAGCGGTGTGCTCATCGGCTACGACGACCTCGTATTTTCCGATGAGGCCGACGCGCAGCGCCGCAGTGAAATCCATGGGCCTTCCCGGCGAAGGAAAGGCCCATGGTAACGCGCCTTAGTAGCGCGCCTGCCGCTCGTTGTGCTTTTCGAAGCGGATGTTCCGGCTCAGCTCGCGCTGGGCCATTTCGATGCGCGCCCGCTCGCGCTCGTTCACCACGCCGTCGGCGCGCGCCCGGGCTTCCATGCGCTCGATCCGCGACTGCTGCTCGCGCAGCCTGAAAGCCTCGCGGCGCGTGAGCTGGCCGCTGCGGATGCCCTGCTCGATGCGCTCGTTGTTGATCGCATCGCGCCGCTCGAGGTCGACCCCGGGCTGGGCGATCGCGACAGCGGGGCCGCCGTGGCCGCCACGGCCGCCGTAGCCGCCGTAACCGGCGGGCTGCGCGAACGCCGCAGCCGAGAAGAGCGCCCCGAGGGCAATGGCCGTTGCTGTTTTTGTCATGTTCATGTTCACTCTCCTGAGATCGGGACGGATGCCCCACACCTCATCAAACGCCTCGTGGGCCGGAAAATCTGCCGTCGCGGTGTAACCGGCGTAAGCGTTTGTTACGGCGAGCGCTAACCGATAGCATGAGCGTGTGGAAAGTCACATCGTCATCCTCGGCTGCGGCTTCGGCGGCCTTTTCGCCGCGCAGGCGCTGAAGGGCGCGCCGATGCGCGTCACGGTGATCGACCGCGCAAACCACCACCTGTTCCAGCCCCTGCTCTACCAGGTCGCCACTGCCGGCCTGTCCGCCCCTGCCATTGCCGCGCCGATTCGCCAGATCCTCGAGGACCAGCAGAACGCCACCGTGCTGATGGCCGACGTTCAGAGCATCGACCCTGCAAGGCGCGCCGTGCTGCTCGATGGCGGCGAAGAAGTGGCCTACGACTATCTCATCGTCGCAACCGGCGCAACGCACAGCTATTTCGGCCACCCGGAGTGGGAGCGCGATGCGCCCGGCCTCAAGACGCTCGGGGATGCCTTCGAGATCCGCCGACGCATCCTGATTGCTTACGAGCGGGCCGAACGCGAAACCGATCCGAAAAGGCGCGAAGCCTGGCTCACGTTTGCGGTCATCGGCGCCGGCGCGACCGGCGTCGAGATGGCCGGCACGCTGGCGGAGATTTCACGCCATACGCTGCGAGGAGAATTCCGGCGCTTCGATTCGAGCCAGGCGAAGGTGATCCTGGTGGAAGGCTCCCCGACCGTGCTTTCGACCTATCCGCCGGATCTCTCCGAGAAGGCGCGCCGGCAGCTGGAGCGGCTCGGGGTCATCGTGCGAGTCGATTCGCGTGTTACCGGCATCGATGAGGAAGGCCTCTCGATCGGCGAAGAGCGCCTCGCCGCCAAGACCGTCATCTGGGCCGCGGGCGTCGCCGCCTCACCCTTGGGCAAATCGCTCGGCGTCGAACTCGACCGCGCGGGACGCGTGCCGGTCGGCGCGGACCTCTCGCTCGCTGCGCATCCGGAAATTTTCGTGATCGGCGACCTTGCCGCCGCAACCAGCGACGGCAAGCCGGTGCCCGGCATCAGCCCGGCCGCAAAGCAAATGGGGCGCTATGCGGCGAAGAGCATCCTCCACCGTCAGCGCAGCGGCGAATCGGCGCCCCTCCCGCCGTTTCGCTACAAGGACTACGGCCAGCTCGCCACGATCGGCCGCAACGCCGCGGTGGCGATCATCGGCAAGCTGCACTTCTCAGGTTATCCGGCGTGGCTCGTGTGGCTCTTCGCGCACATCTACTTCCTGATCGGCTTCCGCAACCGCATCGTGGTGCTCTTCGACTGGGCGCTGGCCTACTGGAGCTTCGAGCGGAACGCGCGCATCGTCGTCGGCTACAAGGACACGCGCTGACCATAAATGGGGTCAGAGCCCAATTAATCCTGGCCGCTCGCCGGTGAAATTAATTGGGCTCTGACCCCATTTATGCGGGGATTTTCCCCATGCGCCCTGCGTGGAAATCCTTGAAGGCGTCCTGGATCTGCTTGTGCGTGTAAAAGACGAACGGCCCGAACCCGGCGACGGGCTCGTCG